>JASGCX010000010.1:5291-69279 GCA_030053925.1 Flavobacterium sp. | reverse complement strand
TAACGGTTTTTTTGCAGAAAAATTTTATGCACACGGAAAAACTTTTATGCACCCTATAAAACTTGCCTAAAGCCTTTTGTAAACTACCTGAATTTATATGCTTTTCTGCTAAGTTATGAATTAACAGAAGATGTGTCTGAATACTTTTTGCAACATTTTTTTTAGCTATCCAATATAATTTATCTTGTTTAATAGAATCCCTAATGACATTGTTTGAAACTAAAGTCTTTTGAGTATTCAGCCTCATTCCTAGTTCAATTAAAACTTCGGTTAAAATTTTAGTAATTAATTCAGAATCTTGTGGATTGTTTGAAAATATTCGGTAATCATCTCTATATCTTATTATGTGATAGTCTTGAATATTTGCTTGTTGAATTCTGTTTGATATTTCTGTGTCGGCATAACCTAAAACCATTTCGGCAATGAAATCCATTAACACACTTCCTTGTGGTATTCCATTGGTTTGTCCAAAAGCCATATCACGAAGATGTTTGTCAATGATATTTCCTAAATTTCCATTCGGGTCTCTATTAGCTTTTGCAACTAATTTATTATGAAGTGCCCAAGGAACAGAATGTGTATAGATTGAGCCATAACAATCGGAAATGTCTGTATGTAAAATGTACTCGTATGATAATGCAAGTTCTAAAGATTGTTGCTCTATTGACTGCCACCATTGGCTAACATTAGTAGCCTTGTCAGATTGTACCCCTTGTGATTCTAAAGGAATACTGTAACACTTAATGTTTGGGTTAGTGGCAAATTGAACAAATCTAGCAACGATAAAGTTCCAATTTACTTCTTCAGTCATATTGTGTACAAGAGAAACATACAATGCTGGATGTATTAATTGAAATGGTCGCCAAGCAAACTTCCCATCTTTATTATTTAGGAAAGTATAATTTACATTTTCGTAGTCATAAGGTTGAGTTGGTTTTTGCTTTCTATTAGTTGGGTCTGTATAAATGCCTAAGAAATCAGAAAGTCTTTTACGAGTGAGTTTTGTTGAAATTTGTTGAATAATATTTGTGAAAGTGAAATATTTAGGTAAATCAAAATTAAAATAGCTTTCAGCCTTTAATAGAAATTGTCTTGCCTCTGTATGATTAAGTTCTAGTATTCTTCTCATTGATATTGTTTTGTCAGAATTGTTGAATTCTCAGCGGTTCCAATAAGCATTAAGCCTAACTGCTTTTGCAAATACGTTTATTAAGCGTTCGTGCTATTTTTTCGCATAAGCGGTTAAATATTAACTTATAATGGGGTAAAAAGTTGTATTTTTGCGTAAAATCTGCATAAAATGATAATTTATTTTAAGGTTGCCAATTTTAAGTCTATTAAAGAAGCTGTCACCTTAAACTTCAATGCGGCATCAATAAGCGAACATACAGAATCGAATGTTATTTATAATAACAAGAGTTCCTTGCTGAAATCTATTGTCTTGTATGGTCATAATGCAAGTGGTAAATCTAAGTTGCTTGATGCCCTAGTTTACTTTAAATGGTTTATAAATAACTCCGCAACAGAAAAACAAAGTAATGAGCCAATTGACGTAGAGCCATTTGAATTTAATGAATCAACAGCCAATAAACCCAGTTTTTTTGAAATGTCGTTTACACTCGGTAAACTAACATATCGTTATGGGTTCGAAGCTGATAAAAACGTGGTACACAAAGAATGGCTTTTAGAATCTAAAGCTGCCAAAGAATATCCGGTTTTCTTACGCATCAATCAGAAAGTAGAAATTGATTATAAAAGATTTGAAAATGCTGAAGATTTGGAAAAACGTACTAGAAAAAATGCGCTTTTTCTGTCTGTGGCTTCACAGTGGAATGTTTCAAAAGCACAAAAAATTGATGAATGGATTGAGCGTATTTTTACTGTTCATGGAATGGAAGATGATGAATACAGAAAATTAACTATTGAGCTTTTAAATGATAAAAAGTATTCAACACTTATAAATAATTTCATTAAAAAGGCCGATTTAGGTATTAATAATATTGATGTTGTTGATAATCCAATTAAGGGTGAAGATATCATTAAAAGGGTGCCAGACGAGCTCAAAGATTTTTTTAAAAAGGGGTTTAAGGAACGTTCGGAGAAAGCTGTTTTTGCAATCCATAATAAGTACAATGACAAGAATGAGATAGTTGGAACTGTACCACTATTACTAAATAAATCAGAATCAGAGGGAACAAAGAAATATTTTAATATAGTTGGGTTACTAATAACCGCTTTGCTCGAAAATAGAGTTGTTGTTATAGACGAATTTGATGCAAGATTACACACCTTACTTACAAAAGCGATTTTGAAGCTTTTTAATTCTTCTATTATTAAATCGACTGCTCAACTACTTGTAGCAAGTCATGATACGGCGCTACTTGATAGAGAAATTCTTCGCCGTGACCAGATTTATTTTATTGAGAAAAACATTTATGGTGCGTCAAGTGCTGTCTCATTGGTTGAGTATAAACCAAGAAAAGATTCTCCTTATGATAAAAACTATCTAGAAGGAAAGTACGGTGCAATTCCATTTATTGAAGACCTTGAAAAATTGATTGTTAATGGCAAAAGCTAAAAAAGAGACCTTTGCAAATTTCTTAAAAGAATTAAAGCAGAATGTTATTGCCGCACCAAAGCCAGTAGAAGTAATTCCAGAAAGAAAATACTTCTTAATTGTTAGCGAAGGCGAACGAACCGAGCCAAATTACTTTAATCATTTTAAAACATTTTTACCTAAGCACTTAATTGAAACTATTAATGTACATGGCGAAGGTGATAATACTGTAAACATTGTTTTAAAAGCAATTTCTTTAAGAGACGAAAGAAAGAAAAATGTTTTGCTGCCTAACTATAATGAGGTTTGGGCTGTTTACGATAAAGATGATTTTCCTGCCAACAGATTTAATACCGCTGTTAATTTGGCTACTCAAAATAATATTGAAAGCGGCCATTCTAATCAATCTTTTGAGTTATGGTATGTTCTCCATTTTCAATTTCTCCAAAACGCTCTACACAGAAGTGACTACATTACAATTTTGTCAAAGATTTTGAAGTTTAAGTATGAAAAAAATGACTTGAATGTCATTAAATTACTTTTTGAAAAAGGTAATGTTCGTCAAGCAATTGAATGGGCAAGGGTTTTGGAAGCAAACAGCACGGGTGCAACACCAGCAAATTCCTGTCCCACTACAAGGGTTTATCTTTTAGTGGAAAGATTGTTAGAGTACGCCAAGCCTTCTAACTAACGGCACACCTTGGCTTTATTAGAGAATTAGAATACAGTCAGCTACCTTGCTTATGCCTTGGTGCATACCATAAATAATAATAGCCTAAAATTAGCAAGCCCAAAGCAAATGGTATAATGGCTAAATGCTTATAAGTATAACTATAGAATAATGGTTTGGTATCAATACCAGCAAATTCACTCAGCATCCAATAAGAGTTAGCAGAAATCCAAATAGTAATGGCAAGGTTGTGACACAATTCGGCAACAATATGCCTGGTGCGCCAAGCAATTACTATAGATATCAACAAGGTTGGTATAATCATCACAATACCCAAAGGCCTCCATACCATACACCAAGCCACATCTTTAAACAACCAAAATACAATGTGCAAATTTTCCATTTGCCTAAATCGCTTTGGTATGTGGTACATATCTTCTTGTTGCGAAACTATTTCACGCATGTTACATTCGGTTTTGGTTATAAAATGAAAGATAACAAACTCACAATTATCTACTCAAGATTTTTGTAAAACGCTTCACATCTGCTAGAGGATTTATGGTTGCTTTATTTATTAAAGCATCGGCAAATTGCTTTGCAAAATAGGGCGATAAGGAACAGCCTTTTGTACCCATACCATTAAACACACCAATATTTGTGTGTACAGGATGCATGCCTACAAATGGCCTTCGCTCTAGGTTGGCTGGCCTTTCAGATGCAATATGATTGACTATTTTGTAAGGCAGTTTTAACCAATGCTGTAACTGCATTTCTACTTTATTTCTAAAATCTACCGAAGGCTCTAGGTTTTTAAAATGCCACTCGTAGGTAGAGCCTATCCACCACAAATTATCTTGCCAAGGCACCAACGTAATGCCCTGTTTGTAAATATTGGTTCGTGGTAAATTTGGTATTTCGGCTATGATGGCTTGCCCTTTATTTTTAGCATAAGGCAATAAAGAGAAGTAAGGATTATCTGCACCCGCAGCACCATCTGCAAAAATGATAGCGGTAGCAGCATAACCGTTGTAGATTACTAGTTTGGCGTTTGAAATTTGAAGTTGTGTGCTATGAAACCGCTGATTAAGTAGTAGGTTTTGCGCTTGCAAATAATTACGCCACGCTTCAATGGTGGTTCTTAAATCTACCAAGTAACATGGGTTAATTTCGCCAATACCAAACGTTACATTAAAATACTGCCTATACAATGCTTCGTTTGTAGGTACTCGCAAATAGTTGGTTTCTACTGGTAATTGCTCTTTAAAAGCTAGCATCATTTGTGGCGTGGGATGAAAGTCGAGAATATTAGTTTGTGCTATTAAACTTACCCCAAGTTGCTTGCCCAAAGTGGTATAGGCATCTAATGCAAATGGTAGCAGGGTTTCAATCATCCAAGTACGTACAATGCGCCTGCCAGTAACCGGATTAATAACCCCACTAGCCACTTTAGAAGCCGTAAAAGGCTTGGCTTCATCTATTACCAATACCGTTTTGCCAGCTTGCAATAATTGCCAACTTAAAAAGGTACCTGCAACACCTTGGCCAACAATTATATAGTCGTAAGTCATTGTATAATTTCACACAAAGAAACAAAGGATACAAAGAACACAAAGCAATTGCTAGGTAATTAAATGCAAACGATGTATCTTTTTTATCAATCATAATTTATCCTGTTAAAGGTCTACTTATATTTTGACCTGACACAGTTTAAATTACACCCTCCAAATTTTTCGTTAAAACTTACAGTAGCCACGAGGAAAGTTACAGTAGTCACGAGGAAAGTTACAGTAGACACGAGGAAAATTACAGTAGCCACGAGGAAACTTACAGTAAACACGAGGAAACTTACAAGAGTCACGAGGAAAGTTACAGTAGAGACGAGGAAACTTACAGTAAACACGAGGAAACTTACAGTAGCCAAAAGTAAAGTTACAGTATCCAAAAGGAAAGTTACAGTAGGCGCAAGGAAAGTTACAGTAGACAAGAGGAAAGTTACAGTAGCTACGAGGAAAATTACAGTAGCCACGAGGAAAATTACAGTAGACACGAGTAAAATTACAGTAGCCACAAGGAAAGTTACAGTAGGCGCAAGAAAAATTACAGTAGCCACGAGGAAAGTTACACCCTCTATTCTTTCTATTTTAGGTATGCTTTTAGGTAACATTCTTGTTCCCATTTCGGAAATTGGATTTGCTAAATCAAACTTAACTTCAATTATTCTGTTTATTTTTGCCTGTATTCTATTTAATTGTTGGGGCAATTTTATTAATTATTTGGATAAACAGAAGGCAAAGAATTAAAAATCTTGTTCAAGAAATAAAAGAAAAATGCCTAAAAATACTTTAGAAAATAAGGCAAGTATTCCTACTAATTTTGGTAATACACAAGAAAATATAAATTATAAATGGCAAATTGGAACATAATTAAAACTATTGACGAGGGGGATTTTGGAAAAGTTTATGAAGTAAAATCGGATACTGAAAAAAAGGTGCATTAAAAGAATTAAAAAATCCTAACACAATTAATTTAAAGAGATTTGAGAGAGAAATAAATATTCTTCAAACTCTCAAGCACCCAAGTATTATCAGTATTTATGAATGGAATTTACAAGGAAACCTAGCGAATAACATTGGACCAAACTATATTATGGAGTTTATGGATGGTGGGTCACTAAGAGGGAAAATGAGTGAAATGTTTAACACTAAAAGAGGATTATTTGCTCAAAAGTGGGCTTTAGGTGCTGTAATACTTCCCACTTTAGAAGCTTTGCAATTAGCTCATTCAAATTTCACTTTTCATAGAGATATAAAACCTGAAAATTTATTATTTACAACAGCGCAACAGAATGTGATAAAAGTGGCTGATTGGGGTATTGGAAAAGATATTAATAGAACCTCAATAGGACTTACCGTTGGTGGTATCGGCACACCAAGATATTGCTCACCAGAACAATGGTTCGCTAATACAATTGTTACCTGCAAGCGTAGCGGACGACACAACCGACAACAAACGAACCATAAATCGACAGACAAAATGCCAACGCTTCGTAAAATTAAAAGAGCTGCAAGCCGACACACAAGCCAACGCTTTTGCAGCACATTTAATTTTACCCAGCCGCACCCAATGCCTACCCACCACTCGACAGTACGAGTGTTGACATTTTTACGATAACTTTTGCGAAAAATCACTATAGAAAAACTAACTTTACGACCAAATAATTTGACAAGAAATAAATGATAAATAAAGAAAACTTAAAGGACTTATTGAAAACATTGAACTTTGAAGAAAAGGGCAAAGTTTTTAGTAAACACTTTCCCGAAACTGACGCATATTTAAAAGTCGATTTCGCTAAAAGTTTACTTGTTTATCCAACAGACAAAGGTTTTGTTGTTAACGGAGAGTTTACTTGCAATTTTGCATCAGACGAAAACTTTGTTGTTTTTGAGTGTGTGCATAGACTTTTTAACAAAGGATATAAACCCGAACATATAGAACTTGAACCAAAATGGAAAGTTGGACACGGTGCAAGCGGTGGACGAGCAGACATTTTAGTAAAAGACAATTCAGGAAAATCACTTTTAATAATTGAGTGCAAAACGGAAGGAAACGAATTTAAAAAAGAATGGAACAATACTTTGCAACGTGGCGGACAAATGCTGACGTATGCGAAGCAGGCAGGAACAACACAATATGTTTGCCTTTATGCTTCAGACTTTTCTGACAGCAAAGTAATACCATATCATTATATCATATCTCTCAAAGACAACGAAAAGTTGCTTGAAGAGTTAGCCGACAAAAAGCCTTTATCTTTTAAAGAAGCTAAAGCGTTAGAAGTTGAAGATATATACAAGGCTTGGAAAGAAACCTACAATTTAGATTTTGGAACAAAAGGAATTTTTGAAGATGATATTTTACCATACGAAATAGGTAAACAAAAATACACTATTGACGACCTTATAGAAGTTGGCAGTAAAGACATTCAAAGCAAATACCACGAGTTTGCAACCATTATGCGACAACATAATGTTTCTGGTCGAGAAAACGCTTTTGATAAATTGGTTAATCTTTTCCTTTGTAAAATTGTTGATGAAACTATAAATGAGGATAATCTTAAATTTTATTGGAAAGGAATAGCTTATGATAGTTCATTTGATATTGTAGACAGATTACAAAAACTATATCAAGAAGGTATGCAACGTTTTTTGGGTGAAGATGTTGTCTATGTAAGTAATAATGCAATTGAAAACGCATTTGGATTTTTTATTGAAGACCCCGATGCAGCTAAAGAAACTGTAAAAAAATATTTTAAAGAATTAAAATATTATAACAACAATGATTTCGGATTTATTGATGTGCATAACGAAAAACTATTTCATCAAAATTCTGAGGTATTAATTCAAGTTGTCAAAATGCTCCAAGATTTTAAATTAAAATCAGATAATGAGCATCAGTTTTTAGGAGATTTGTTTGAAGGCTTTTTGGATAGTGGCGTTAAGCAAAGTGAGGGGCAGTTTTTTACACCTATGCCAATTGTAAAATTCATACTTAATTCTTTACCATTAGAAAGAATTATCCAAGAAAGTGAATTGCCCCCTAAAGCGATTGACTATGCTTGTGGTGCGGGTCACTTTTTAAATGAATTAGCACTTCAGATAAAGCAATTTGTTGAAAAAAATAAAGAAACAGATATTAGAGAGTACTATAAGGAAATTGTAGGCATTGAAAAGGAATATCGATTATCAAAAGTTGCTAAAGTTTCAGCCTTTATGTATGGTCAGGATGAAATTAAAATAACTTATGCCGATGCACTTGGTAGTAAATCAAAATTGAAGGATAGCGAATTTTCTGTAATAGTAGCAAATCCACCATACACAGTAAGAGGTTTTCTGCAAACTTTAAGCGAAACAGAAAGAAAGAAGTTTTCTTTAATAAATTCTGTAGATGAGAAAAGTCTTGCTAGTAATAAAAGTATAGAAACCTTTTTTATTGAAAGAGCCAAACAGCTTTTAAAATCTAATGGAATTGCAGGTATAGTACTACCAACATCTATAATTTTTGATGGCTCAACTATTTATGTAAATACAAGAGAAATAATATTGAAGTATTTTGATATTGTTTCAATAGTAGAATTTGGTAATCAAACATTCGGGAAAACCGGACAAAATACAGTTACACTTTTCTTACGAAGAAAAGAGGAAAATCCATCACCTGCCGACCATTGGAAAAACAGAGTTGATGCTTGGTTTACGAAGAATAAAGCCGATGCTGTTTACAATGATGGTAATTACATAGCCAATTACTGCAATCATATCGAAGTTGATGCAACACAATATAAAACATTATTAACTGGTAAGCCAAGTAATGAGTTATTAAAATCTGAAATGTTTGTTGATTACAAAAAAGCGTTTGACAATTTATCGGAAATTAAAAACCTCAAAAAATCAAATAGTGCTTTTAGTAAAAAATTAAAAGCAGACCAAGAAACCGAACTTAAAAAACGTTTTATAGAATATTTACAAGTGATAGAAAAGGAAAAACTCTATTTCTATGTTTTAGCTTCGGAAAATAAACAAAATGTTTTAGTCGTAAAATGTCCAACAGATAATAAAGAGCAAAAGAAATTTCTTGGCTATGAATGGAGTAATGCAAAAGGGAACGAGGGTATAAAATATCTCAATCAAAGCAAGCCTATTTCTGATGATGATGATACCGAAACGGAAGAGTTTGTTCAAAAAATTAGTGGTTTACACAATATTCAAACTCCACTTTATGACCCATCTAATTCTGAAAATGAAACAAAAATAAACTATTTAATTAAGCAAAACTTCTTAGGAACACCAGTAGAAATACCTGAAAATTTGCAATCACAAGTTTACTATTTAAAACTTGTTGATATGTTAGATTTCAGATTGAAAGCATTTAATAAACAGATTAAGCTGTCTGCAAAAAATATGAACCCAATTGCCTCTAAATATGGTTCAATAAAATTGGAAGATGCATTTATTGAAATAAAAAATGGCAAGACCGTTACTCAGAACGATGACGTTGGTAAATATAAAGTTTCAAGAATTGAAACTATTGCTACAGGTAGATTTGATGCAGATGCAGTTAAATGGACTAATGACAAAGTTAAGGAGGAAGATTTTTTGCAAAAGAATGATATTTTATTTAGTCACATAAATAGTATAAAGCATTTAGCTAAGACAGCTGTTTTTAATTTAGATGAAAAAATAGTTCACGGAATTAATTTATTAAAATTCAGACCAAATACAGAAAAGGTTTTACCTAAATATGTTGCTGAAATTTTAAAATTAGACGACCTTACAAATGAAATAAAAAACCAAGCACAAAAGGCAATCAATCAAGCCAGCGTTAACACTACATATCTCAAAGAATTAAAAATACCTTTCCCTCCAATGCCAATTCAAAAAAGCATTGTGGATGAGTGTATTTTAATTGATAAAACAAATATTAAAGCTGAAGCCGAAATTGAAAAATTGAAAAATGAAATTAATTCTACTATTAGCAAGTATTTTGCATCTGCTAAACCTCAAAAAATAAAAGACTTAGTTGATATTAATACATTATCAAAAGACCCAACAACTGAAAAGGATAAGGAATTCATATACGTAGATATTGAAAGCGTTGGCAAAGGAACAGGTATAATTAGCTATGAGCAATCTATTTTAGGAATAAACGCTCCATCAAGGGCTAGGCGAATAGCGACAAGTGGTAGCACAATTGTGTCAACTGTTAGACCTTATTTAAAAGGTTTTGCATTTATAGAAAAGGAGGTTGCCAATAGTATCTATTCAACAGGTTTTGCTGTTCTAAAAAGCAAAGACGAAACTATACTTTTAAACAAAATCATTTTTTATGCTTTTATGTATTCAAATGATTTAATGACACAAATGGAAAAAGCTATGCCAAGAGGTTCTTATCCGAGTATAAATAAAGACGACATAGAAAATTTTACAATTAATCTTCCGAATTTAAAAGAGCAAGTAAAACTAGTTTCTGAAATTGAACTGTATGAGAAAAAAATGAAAGCAGAACAAGCAAAAATTAACAGTTCGGCAGACAAGAAAAAAAAAGTAATGAAAAAGTATTTATAGTCAACGCATTTGATGGCACATTTGTATTTTTTGCAGCCGCACAGACCAACGCTAAAAAATCCAAAAGAGCCACCAAGCCAACGCACCAAGACACCATAAACAATGGGCACCAGAGCAACGACAGACAGAACGCCAGCAGGTAACAGCAGTTTGGCAAAATGGCGGGTTCAGTGCTAAATTCAACGGGCAGTTCTTCGATTGAACTTTTGTGCAAAACTGAACCTTTGTGCTTCGATTTCCGCCACTTCGCCAAGCTGCAAACCGTTGATGGACGAACAGATATTTATTCTGTTGGAATTATGTTTTATGAAATGATGACAGGAAAAATTCCACAAGTGTTTGACCCTTTAACCGGACAAAGATTTAATGTTCCAATACCCTCATCACAAAATCATCCATCAATTTCAACGGCTCTTGATAACGCAATTTTGCGAATGATTGCATTTGATTTAAACAGTCGTTATCAATCTGTATCTCAATTAAAAATAGAATTATCTTCAATTTATCGTTCACTATAAATACAATTTAATGCAGCCAATAACACTTTATACAAAAACAGATATAGGAAAAGAAAGAATTACTAACGAGGATAGTGTGGCTTCTTTAATAATGAATTCACAGAGTTTTCGCAATGAATTTAACTATGGAATTTTAGTTGTTGCTGACGGAATGGGTGGTTTACAGAAGGGAGAACTTGCCTCTGAACTTGCTACTAAAAAATTTATAGAAACTGTTACCGAAAATATTTTTCAGGTTACATCTCAAAATGGAAAAATAAAATTTCAAGATGTTTTAACGAAAGCTGTAGAATCTGCAAACAAAGAAGTTTGGGCATTAGCTGAAAGCCAAGAAGGTAAAATTGGAACAACTTTAGTTGGAGCAATTATCGTTAATAATCATGTTTATGTAGTCAACGTTGGTGACTCAAGAGCGTATCTAATTCACCAGGACAAATCAATACAGCAAATTACTAAAGACCATTCAGCAGTTCAAGCAATGCTCGACAATCATATAATTACAAAAGAGCAAGCCAAAAATCACCCAAGAAGAAATATTCTAACAAAAGCACTTGGCTTATCGGAGAGTGTTTCACCAGATTTTTACGAGCAGGATATGAAAAATGAGACATTGATGTTATGTAGTGATGGTTTATATGGAATGATAGAAGATCATGAAATAACTCAAACAATCAATGGAAGTATTTATAAATCTGCAGATGATTTAATTTCACTTGCAAATAGAAATGGTGGTATTGACAATATAAGTGTTGCAATAGCAAGGTATAGTGCTTAACAAGCATTATTTACAAGAGAAGACACTATGACTATACTTGGGCTGCACCCAACATCTAATTTGGCCTTTTTGGTGCTTGGCAAACATCGCCTCAACTTATGTTCTTTATTGTGCTTTATTTTGGGCTTAACGTTAAATTTGGCTTATGAAAAAAACATCTGCATCCGCCGCAGCGGAAACCATTTGGCTTTGGGTATGGGCTGCTGCAACTCTAATTACCAACAACGCCAAGCCCTAGCGTTTTACGGTATGCTATGGCAACAGTAATACTACTTGACAGAGAAATTTTAATTTGGACTTTGTTTACTAAAAAATTATCCACTTAGTTTGACTTTTGTAAAATAAACCTTTACATTTGTTACTTATAGTCAACATGAGCAAATGATAAATAAGAATATACTAAACGAACTTATAAGAACTCAAGATTTAAACAGCCTTGAACAGCATTTGCTATATTCGTATTTAACAAATAACAAACTTGACTTTAAGCAAAGTCCCATCCTAATTGACTATTTTAAGAACTTTGAAAATAATCCTAAATTATTCCTTCAAACAAGTTCTTTAGATATTTCAACAATTAAAGAACTTGAAAATTATTTAGAGTTAATCATACCAGAATATGACAGAAAATTTAATGGTGCTTTTTTTACACCAGAATACATTATTGACTTCATTATAAATGAGATTAAACCACAACCGAATGACAAAAATCTTGACCCGAGTTGTGGCTGTGGGGCGTTTCTTGTTGGCTTAGTTGACTACTATAAAACTACTTTTAATAAGACTATTAAAGACATTGTGAAGCAAAACATTTATGGTTCAGACATTTTACTTTACAACATCAAAAGAACAAAACTTATCGTAACAATCTATGCTTTACAACAGGGAGAAATTTTAAGCGATAATGACTTCAATTTGTATCATCAAGACAGCTTAAAAGCTAATTGGGCGTTTACTTTTGACAATATTGTTGGTAATCCACCTTATGTAAAATTTCAAGATTTGACAGATGAAAACAGAAGTTATTTAGCAAAAAATTGGACAACGGTTGAAGGTGGAACTTTCAATTTATATTTTGCTTTTTTTGAACTTGGGTACAAACTTTTAAATACAACAGGCAAGCTTGGTTTTATTACACCCAACAATTACTTTACTTCGTTAGCAGGAGAATCTTTACGCAGCTATTTTCAGCAAAAAAAATGCGTTACAAGAATTATAGATTTTACACACAATAAAGTTTTTGATGCACAAACCTACACAGCCTTAACTTTTTTAAACAAACAAGAAAACGAAGCGATAACATTCGACAGAATTAAAAATGGTTATAGCCCCGAAGCGTTTTTGCCAAATGCAAATGGCTCGCCTAACTACATAAAAAATTTAAGTTCAAAAAAATGGCGATTACTAAAAACAGACGAGCAGCAGAACATTAAAACCATTGAAACAACCGGAAAACCAATTGGAAAACTATTTGACATTTGTGTTGGAATTGCAACTCTAAAAGATGATGTTTTTTTTATTGACGGCAGCAATACAAAAAACGGCTATTATATAAAAACAACAGACAAAGGCAGTTTTGAAATTGAAAAAGAAGCAGTGAAACCCGTCTATAAAATTTCAGATTTTAAATCACAAGAAGAAGCAGAACGAAACACTAGAAAAATAATTTTTCCATACACACGAAAAAAAGGTGTAGCAACTGCAATTTCTGAAATTGAATTTAAAATAAAATTTCCAAAATGTTACGCTTACCTGCTTACCGAAAAAGAAACTTTACTAGCACGAGATAAAGGCAAAGTAAATTTTGAACCTTTCTTTGTTTGGGGTCGAACACAAGGTCTTACAAAAACAGGAAAGAAAATTTTAAATCCAACTTTTAGCCAACACCCAAGGTTTTTATTGGTTAACGAAGTTGACGCTTTTTTTACAAATGGTTATGGCCTTTATTTTAAAGAAAAAGAAAGGAACAATTTGGGCGTTACCCTAAAGGGTCGGGCTTTCCGTTCCAATCTTTTTTTCGTTCCTCAAAAAAGGATTTCCACTTCAATCCCTAACGCAAATACATCAACATTAGAATATAAACTTTCAGCATAATTTATGATACAACTTATTTTTACAGACGATGAATACAAATCGCTTATTGGCAGTATTGAACTTTTTAAAGAAATAGATGGTGATGAAGAAAAACCATTAGAATTAGAAGATTTCTATGGATTAGCTGATATGGGAAGAAGTATGATTCATCAAATTGAAAAAGCAAAACAAAGTATTACAAATGATTAGACTTTTTTCATCAAATAATAAAAAATTTCTCAAATCAATTGAAAAATCTGAAGCCGAATTAAATCGTTTTCTCTCAGAAAATTGGAATGATTTTTTTACTCAATTTAAGTTTATTAAAAGTGAATTTACTTTAGATGGAAATGTACGAAGCAAAGGAACAGCAGGCAGGTTGGACATTTTAGCATTTAATCCTAAAACAAAAAAATTTGTTGTTATAGAATTAAAAAAAGATTCTGATAAAAATATTCGTAACCAAGCCAGCGATTATAAAGATTTTATCGAAGATAATTTTGCAGATATTTATTTGTTATCAACTCAAAAATACGATGTTGAATTACCAAAATTTATTGAAATAGCAAAAGACAATATTGAACTTATTTTAATTGCAAAAGAGTTTAGTCATTTGGACGTAGATAAAGCTAAAAAAAGCAAAGGTGAAATTACTTTAATCAGGTATATGTGGTTTGAAGATGAACTACTTTTAATTGATTATCTTAATAATGACCCTCTTGAATTAATTGAAAAAGAGAATACAGAAAAAATAAAAAAGATAAAAGCTATTATTGAGAACAAGCCAGTTAATGATAGTATTACCGAAGTTGATATGTTCTTTCATAAAAAAGATGAAGCAAAAAGGCTGTTTCTTATTTTTTATAAACTCTTGAAAAGTATTGCTGTCGTTGAAATCGAAGCACAACAAACCAAAATTAAAGTTGAGATAAACGAACAGTCTTTTTCTGTTGTTGGATTTAGTGGAACAGGTCCAAGAAAAGCATTCTTACAAATTAATACTGATATTGATGAGATAACAACACTCACTAATATTGATGTTGATGACAGAGTAAGACCTGGTGCAAAAAAGAAAGGAAGTTTAGGAACAGAAAGATATGAAGTTTATCTAAAATCTGAAGACGAAGTTTATAAAATTTTTGATTTAATTAAGACAAAAATTTAGGTTGATAGCCTCTGATGTTGTTCTTTCATAAAGAGTGTCAAAGTTTTTTTGAATACTACTAATCTGACTTCTTTCATTTATGGAAATTGTTTGTTCAGTAAATTTTTCGCCATATTCATCCACAACATCTTGTAGCAAACCTTCTTGCAAAATTTGTTCGGCTTTATCCAAATTTGTCACTACACAAACATCCTGTTTTTTCTATTTTCTTGAACCTGCAAGTTTAAGTTCAGGCGTTCTACTATTCAATGGTGGAAATATTAAATGCTCATCAATTCCAGCTTTTACAAGTTCGCTTTTCACAGCTTCGTGTAAATTCAGTATTGGTCGAGAAGACCTAATCATTGCTTCTTTTCCCGTATCGCCACCTTCAACAATGGAGTTATCGATAAGTTCTTTAAAATTATTTAGGGCTTCTTGAATGCTTATTAAACTCATTATCGTCAAAAAAAACTTTTAGTGTTACTTCAAGTGCATTCGCAATTTTCTCTATATTGACTATGGAAATATTACGACTACCGTTCTCTACACTTGCAATATAGCTTCTATCTAAGTCAGAAGAAAATGATAAATCCTTTTGAGACATTTGCTTCTGTTCTCGTAAGGCTTTAATTCTTTGACCAATTTTTTCTTTTACTTCCATTGTTGCAAAGCAAAGTTATTGCCGACTATAATTCAAAGACTATAAGTAACATTTTAAAATAATTTGCTTGATAAAATACGAAGGAAAAAAACATCTGCATCCGCCGCAGCGGAAACCATTTGGCTTTGTTGTGGGCTAGTGCAACCTTCGGAATTACCACCTGCATAAAGCCCTTAGCGTTACTACGTTGCACCTACAATCAAGTATTTTCTAGCTTCATAATGGCATTGCACCAATTCTGTTTGGTTGTTCATCATAAAATCTCACTAAAAGCATCTTTATCTTTAGAAATTTGCGCAACTAGATAATTTACGGACTCAATTGTTATACCTAACCTGCACCTTAAACCCATTACTATGGCTGGTAAATTCTGGTGCGTACATACACTGCAAGCTCGCAATACCAATGCTAAACGTACCTACATGCGTTATAAACACAGGATACTCAAACACGTAAGTGCCTTTGCGAATACTACTAAAAAAGAAATTGGTACTGGCATCTTTGGTGGCTTCGTAATAGCCTAGGCCATCTTGATGCTTGTATTCGCTCAGTACATTTACTGGTTCCATTGTTGCGGCACGGGTATCTTTTAGGTGTACATAATCCATATCTCTATCGGTTTTTAGCACCAATTGTACCACTACTTTGTCACCTACTTTTAATTCGCTGTTGTCGTTTACAGGGGTTAATATTTTGCCTTCGGGGCTATTTTTTTCTACAAATAAATTTTTGGTAATAGACAATAGCGATGCCGATGCAGTGATTTTATCGAAGTCTTCAAAGTATTGCCAATAGAGGCTGCCGTAAGAGATAGCCCCCTTTAATTCCCCCAAAGGGGGAAGAACAGCCCCCTTTAATTCCCCCAAAGGGGGAATATTAGAAGTAGTGATTGTTACATTACCCATTTGTGGCATTATTTTGCTGCCTTCAATTGTAGATTTTACATAGCCTGTACCTGCTTGTGCAGCGTTTATTTTTACAGGCACATTACCCAATTGAATACGTACTTGTTTATAGTTGGCCAATGCACTATTGTTATTTAATAAAGCATAACAAGCATCGGCGGTAGCAACGGTTGTAGCCCAATGATTGGTTTGCTTGTTGCGTAATAACCAGTTTTTTGCCCCTTGAATGGTGGCTGATAAATTGGCGATATTTTCTTGCTTGGCAACTTCTTCTAGCAGTTGCAATAGCATACTTTGATGCTCGATAGGTGAGGCATACCAAAAGCAGGTGCTTCTATCTTTCCAATACACACTAGCATTAGCCGTATCTTCTACCGCATTTTGTGTAATGGCTGGCAGTATGTTCACATTTACAAAACGCCTCTCGTTATTGCGATACAAGGCCAAACCAATCATGGCCGTATTATAAGTGTTCTGAACGTTCCAAAACTGCTTCGCTTGATTGTAGTAATAGTTGTAAGCTTCTTTGGGTGCAATGGCATTGGTAAAAAAGCTACGCATGTATAAATACTGAATTTGGGTAGTGGTAATTTGTTGTTGTTGCAAATTGGCTTTATTGCGCTGCAGGCTTTTGTAATCGTTCTTTATCTCATCATCTAAATACGCCAAAGCCTTACTAATAATGGGTTCTAGCTTGGTTGCATTTGTAATAGTAATGGCATCTATTTTTTTCAATTTACCAATACCAGCCAAAATATAGTTGGTTATGTATCGGTCTTCTCTACCACCTTTAAACCAAGTAAAACCACCACTTGGTAATTGTAGTTGTTGTAGTTTATCAATAGCTGCTGCACTGCTGTTACTCATTTTTACAACATCAAACAGTAAGGCAATATTTTTTTGCTGTTGCGCTTCGTTCTCGGCTTGCAATACCCAAGGTGTTTCTTGTAACAACACTTGCTTTAAGGCCTCGCCTAAATCGTCTCCAAGGGTGGGCACTTTTGACGTTCCCTTTAATAAACCAATATTGTTGGTACTATCCTTTAACCATGTTTCAAAAACCGTTTTTATACGTGGATGTTTGGCTACAATATTAGCTGCCAAAGCATTTGCAAAATACCTGTTGAAGGTTTGTTCTGCACATTCGTATGGGTAGTTAATTAAGTAGGGCAAAGCCTGTACAGCCGTCCACACTGGGTTAGCTGTGTACTCAACCGTTAATGATTGATTGGTAAGTGTTTCGCTTTGATTATTCACCAATTTATCTAGCACAAAACGCTGCGTGGTATCGCCCTTAATTAGCATTGGCAGGCTTTCGGTTACCAACATTCTGTTACTTAAAACGGGTAGTGTATTTTCTTCGCCATCGGCACCTGCCCAACCTCCCTCACGGGGGTTGGTGTGCCCCTCTGCAATCACACGCCAAGTAAACGGTTTGTTAAACGTAAACGGTATTTGAATAGGAAACTTTACAGCACTGCTTTGCCCTGCACCTACGGTAAAATATTGCGTAGGAAATAGGTTTTGAAACCAACCATCAACTGATACATTGGTGGTTGCATCTACAAGCTCTAACCGCACCTGACCAGTTAATTCTTTATCGCTGAGGTTAGATAGTTTGGCTACAAATTCTAGGTTATCACCTTCACGTACAAAGCGTGGTGCATTGGCTTGTACCATCAGTGTTTTTTGTGTGGTAATGGTAGCGGTGTTATTGCCAAAAGCGAGGTCTTTGGTGTGGGCTAATGTTTGCCATTTCCATTGCGTTAAAGCCTCGGGCATGGTAAAGCTAAAACTGTAATTGCCACTTGTATCAGCATATAACTGTGGGAAAAAGAAAGCCGTTTCGTTGAAGTTTTTGCGAGGTTGAATAGGTTTTTCTTGTTGCTTTTTTCTTTTACCTTCTTTTGTGGTAACTACTAATACACCATTAATTGCTTTTGAGCCATATAATGCAGTTGCTTGGGCTGATTTTAGGATGTCAATAAAATCGATTAACTCCATATCAATATCCTTAAACTTAAGAACACTTATAGCACCATCAATTACAAGAAGCAATGAATTTTCGTCTGCTACACCAGATATTGCTCTAATTCTAGCTGCTGCTTGTTCGTGGTTTAAAGTTTCTTTTATAACCGTTACAACAGATGAAAGTGATTTTCCTACAGTAACTTCCTCCTCTTTACTACCACTTAAATTCATTGCTAGAATACGAAGACCTTTTAATTCAGAAACTCCATTATCACCAAAAATACGAGGTACTGTAAATTTTGTCATTTCAGCTTTACTTGCCTGCCGCTTTTTGTTCTTTTTCAACTTCGCATTTCTGTAAAATTCCTCTGCTGCATAAGTCAAAAAAGTTTGGGCATCTGTTATCAAGCTGCTGTATATAAGATTGCTTTCTTTATTATAATTGTTTAAATAGTTTTCTTCCGATTCACTTGTCTCAAATCCTGCGCTACTTGTAAAATCATTTTTATATTGATTTTCAGTCCAAACATTCGGCTGCGCCCATTCATGCTTTTTAAACTGGTCAAGGCTTGCATCGTACATGCTTGTTAGCAATTCAGCCGCAACTTTTTCACCTTTATTGCCAGCAATATTTACGGTCCAAGTTTCTTTGCTTCCTGGCTCGGTTTTGTTTCTAAAACTTGTGTAGCTTATGTCTAAAGCCTTGTTGTTAAAAGGCACAATAATGTTGTAGTGATTGGTGTACACACGGTTATTACTCACAAATGCTTCGCTAATGGCAACATTACCTCTATCGGTTTCATCGGCTTTGTAGGTGATACTGTGCAAGCCTTTCTGGTAATTGTTATACTGATAAATGGTTCGTTCTTTACCAGCCAATTTTGGTCTAGTTATTTTACTAACCACAAAGGTGTTTTCGGCCATGCTACCGCTTATAAATGCGGCAGATACATTTGGCTGTGCATAGTTATTAAGCGTATAATTAAAGTTGTATTGAGGGTAAGGCGTAGCACTTCTATTAAACAATTGCATGTAGCGCACATCTTTTATGGTATTGCCATCTTTATCGGTAGTTGTAGCTTCTATTTTGTAAAAGCCGGGATCCAATTTAGAATTTGGAATTTGAAATTTGGTGTTGGTTAAAGTATTGATGTTATCTTCAAAAACAAGACTATTTACGGGCCATAGTTCCTCATTTAATTCATCCTCATAATCATCGTTAGGAAAGTTTTGTAGGTAGCTATTTTTATCCATTACAAACATATCTGCTCGCTGCCATAAACGCTTACGAATTAAGCGTTGTGGTGTTTGTATTGCGTAAATTTTTACGCCCACATTAGCAGGTTCGTTTTCACCATTCATGTTTTTGCTGCTAATGGTTATTTGTTTAAGGCTATCTGCTTCTGCCAATTTTGGTGCTGCAATGGCTAACTGTAATCGTTTATAGCCAACTGATACTTGCTTATTGGCAGTTCTTGTTTCGCCATTAATATCAGTCACATCGGCCGAAACCGTAAAATCAAAAATTGGTTCGTTTGCAGCTTCTACTTTTTCATCAGGCAAGGCTTTAAATGTAATGGTGAATTTGCCTTCGGCATTGGTTACAATATTGCCATTAGTAATTTGCCTGTTACCACTGTAAGGCCTGCTACCATTGCGCCACAGCCAATCGTACACAAACCTTGCTTTACGCTGTACAGTAAATATCACCTTTGCACCATCTACCACATTGCCTGCGTATGCTTTTGCAAAGCCTGTAATAGTGATGGAATCATTTACACGATACATGCCTTTTACAGGTTCAAATTCTACATAAAATTTAGGGCTTTTGTATTCTTCTACCGAGAAGGTTACGCTGCTATTATCAAAGTCATCTGCATCAATTTCAAACCTACCAGTTAATACATTTTGCGGTAGTATAAACTTACCAGCAAATGAACCGTAAGCATTGGTTTTTAGATACAGCGAATCGATGTTTTTATTATTGGCATCTTCTAAATAGACTAACACAGAAGCTTTATTGGCTAGTACTTTAGGCTGTTTAGTTTTAAAATCTTTGGTAATGGCAATGCCTTTAAAATATATCGTTTGCCCGGGGCGATAAATACTTCTATCGGTAAAAAAATACACTTTGGTATTATCTTCTTCGTAGTCAGCTATTTCATCTTTATCGTAATCGTCTTCGTCACTACTGTTGCTTGGCTTATAAAGGTATTCGCTAGACTCTAGTTGTAAGCGGTCGCCTTTGCTTACAAATGCAAAGTCATAATTACCGTAATCATCTTTTGGCACAAAACTAAAATAGCCATTTTTGTTGGTGATTTTGGTTGTTAAAATCTTTGTTTCAGTTTTTTTAGTAGTGTTATTCCATTCGCTTTTGGCGATAGTAACTTTCACATTTGCCAAAGGCTTACCATTGCCTCTATGCAGTACAAAATAGTTGTTACCATTTTTTATGTAGCTGATGTTAGATACATGCAGCAAGTGCTTGCTCATTTTATCTAGTGTATCTATAAAACCTGCGCCACTACTAGTTAGTAGCACATATTGGCCCGTAGGCAAGGCATCTATTTTAACTTCTACACTGTGTTGTTGATAGTCAGTAGTAGTAGGTAATGGCTGCGCAAATGTTGTAACAAAAGGCATTGCAGCAAGTTCATCATAGTCTGCATTGTGCCAATTATTTTGCATAAAAGTTTTTTTTGGCAACTTAATAATCCGTACAAAAAGTGTATCTACGTTTTTAAAACTTACCAATGCTCTAAAGGGCATATTGGGTAAGTTTACTTCTTCCACTTGTGTAGTGATAGACTTTTGTAAAATGCTTTGTTTGAGATTTTCTAGATTATAAATACCATCATCATCTTGCTGGTACATTGCCAATCCTTCCTTAATAATTTTCATGGCTTTTACTTTACCAAAACGTTTTGAGGTATCGCCAAAAGGTTGGTAATTATTGGCAGCTTGCGCAAAATGATTAGCTAATAAATAATAAGCTTGCGCTGTTCTTGCCGAAGGGATTGCGGTAACACCAGTTAATGCTTGCGCATAAGCAGTTTCTTTATCAGCAATTAAGTTTTTGTACACCCATTCTATTCTTTCTAAATCAACATCTACAAAAGCATTTTTGTCCGTGTCGTTATTGTGAAACTGCAACAACTGCTGAAACAATTGTAGGCTCTTTAATAAATGCGAAGCGGTATCGGTTGATGTAAATGTGGTTGTAATAAATGTGTTGGCATTACTTAAAGCAAGTACATCTTTCAGTTCAAAAGCATAGGTAGGTTTTGTTAAATAATAATCACCTGTTTTAAAATAATCAAGTGCCTCGTGTGCCAATAAATCGTATAAAGTAGGCCTAAGCTGTGTGGCGTTTCCTTTAAAAATAAGTGCATCATAAGCAGCAATTGATACACCTTGTAGTAATGATGCATTGGCAATGCTTTTTAAAAAAAAATGGCTAATAGCCGCACCAAAATCATCTGCGTTCCATGTTTCAATATCTAGTTTATTTACGGTTGTTGTTTTGCTTCTATTGTACACCTGCCATCTATTAGCATTGTAGTATTGTAAATATCTATTTGCCAATAGGCTATATAGAATGTTTTTGGCTATTTCATGCTTGCTAGCTGCTATTTCCGATTCTAAAAGCTGTATGGCATTATTTGGCTTATTATCAAATACAGCGTCTTCTAAATTAATACGATAAATCAAGCACTTAATTAGCTGTACATCGTCTTGGTTAGCCTTAGCAATAACATACAATTTATTTACTTTTTGTAAAGCCGCCTTTGGCTGATTTTTGGCAAGAACCAATGTATCTATTTCTATCCACTCTTTAGTAGTATTAAGAGGTTTTTGTTGGGCTATTGCGGTAGAAAAAACGAGAAATAATGGCATTAAGATTAGCAGAATACGTAGTTGCATAAAATCACCAATTTGAGGGTAAAATAAACTGTTTGCACAAAAGAAGATGCGTGCATGCAAAGAATTACATACTCTTTTACGCAGAAAAATAGTTACGAGAAAGTTTATAAAACAAAAAAGGGCCAGGATAAAAATCCAGCCCCGTTTTAAAATCCAATATCCTATGAAAAACCAAAGCGAATATCGTGTTTATTTAATAATAAAAAAACATTTCGGCAATTATTTTTTTAGTGCCACAGTTCTAACAAATTTTGAGCAAGGGTTCGCAAAATCAAAAAATAAGCTACACCCAAAAAAGGTGGTACAAAATGTACCACCTTTTTTTAGATTATTATAAATACAAGTATTAATAAGCCCACAAATCTTGTTCGTAATTAAATATTTTCTCTTTAATTGCTTCGCCTTCTAAAAGCATAAACAACTTGTTTTTAGTGTATTTATCAGCCAAGGATTGGTTGTGAGGATTGTCCATTGTAGATTTTAATATATAGCTACTGTAAAATCTTCCCTCAAACAAATCTTCCCAAGACATTCTACTACCATAATTTTTTGGATTATACACTTCAAATTTTGCTAGTGTGGCTCTTATATCTGGGTAATAAATCCAAAAATAAGTAATTGGTGGCCCTTCTAGTACTTTACCATTAGGTAAAATTTGTGGTCCCATTGGTGCAACGCCCAATATTCTTGTAACCAGTCTCGACGTTTCTTTATCAAATAAAACTTCTTCTTTAATTTGAAACCGATATACAGAATCTACAGGAAATTCTCGTGTACGTACTTCTCTAGAAGTAATCAATTCGGGGTTATTTAAGTCACCGTAAACAGGTACCGTATCTGTACCACCAGAAAAACGCTCTTTAAATTTCTCTTTGGTAAAAGGTGTTGTAAAGCGCTCATCTTCAAAAGCAACTACACCACCATCGGCAGCAGATTTAAAAAGGATTGCAAAAAATAATTGGCTACCATTATCCGTTTCCATTGTATTTTTAAATGGTAGATTCATTTTTTCACGAGCATCTATAATGCGCCAAATTCTTTGCTTAAAAACAGCGTCATCTTCACGAATATAATCATAAGGTAGAGGTGCTCTATCTTTAATTAAGTTAGCTTCTACCGCATTATCGTTACGTAAAGACACTTTATTGGAATCTGTTAAAGGATTACCACTAGCTGTTTTAACAATAACTAAAGGTGCGTCTTTACCTGTTAATTTTGGCTTTCTAGCAGTATCTGGTTTTTCATTAGTTCCTCTTGAGGCACTTGCACCAAATGGATCTACTGCACTAGTATTACTAGGCTCACCAAAAGGGTTTTTTGTACCTCTTGTAGTTCTTGAAGCAGGGCTAGTAGTCTGCTTTTTAGCACCTCCAACTTGATTTTTTTTAGTAGTAGTAGTAGGTTTTTTGGCCACAGGCTTCTTCTTAGTTTGAGCATTGGTACATAAAACTACTATTGCTAAAACACTACAAACTATACCTCTTAAAAAAAGACGATTAGACATATAATTAATTTTAAGGTGTAAGATTAAAGGCTACAACGCCATCTAATTTTCTTGAACCATCTGGGCCAGATACTATAATATCTTGTAACACAACTGTAGAACCAGCCTTACATTTTTCTATAATTGCTTTGGCTTCGGGAGTAAAATAAGCACCTCTATTTTGTGCAAACTCACCGCTTTGAAAACCTTTACCCTGAGCAACCAATAAGAAGCTTGTAACATCATATTTAATACCTTGAAACACAAAATCTATCAACTCTGCTCTTACACCTACTTGTGCTTTGAATGTATTAACTGAAATTGAACCACCAGCACTTTGACCAACCATTGGTTGCGGTGAAGGAATTCGTTTTACTTTAAAATTAAAGGGAGTTGTTTTACCATCGGAGGATACACTTATAGTTGCTTTGCCCGGTGTTTCTACATTGGCTTCGTACTTACCATTGCCTTTATCGCTTATAGAGCCATTATCTATAGTAGCGGTAATAGACTCTGCACCTTTGGCACCGCCAGTAATAGAAATTGGATTTGCCACACCAATGTATAACACTTTAACTGCATCTGCACTTACAGTAATATCAGTGGGTGAACCAACAGTGTATTTAACTTCTTTTTCTAAAACTTGCACTTTACCATTTTGATCTTTAAAACTAACACGTACTTTTTTAGAATAAGTACCAGGATTACCCGCAGATGCTTTATATTCAGCAACACCTTCGGCATTTAAAGGAACAATAGCACCATCAATAGTTACTGTAGGTAAAGATGCTTTACTGTAAGCACCTACACCGCCAGTAATTCTCAATTCGGCACCTGGCATTAAATATTCTGCATTTTGACCCACAAGTGCTTGAAAAGCATCGTATCTAATTTGTACTTCTCCTACTTTTTTGTGACAAAATTCAACTATTTGTGCTTCACTATTTTTTACATCATTTTGAAATTTACTCAAGATTGTGATAGCAGCAATAGTTGGTGTCATGTGAAAATATGAAAAAGCCCAGTCATCTTTACCAATTTTATTATCTGAAGATTGTGGAATTGATAAATTTAATGGTAATGTGGTACTAAACTCATTAAAAATAGCAGTATCTATTGCTAAAATTTTAGTTTTAAATTCTGTAAGCTTTTGTCTTAATTCTTCACCTTTTGCTTTGCCAGGTTCTACAAATAATCTAGTAGCTGCATCTAAATTATCTTCATTATATTTCTCTTTTCCATCAACCATTTCTAATTTAGAGTCTTGCTTCAATGTAAGTTGTAAGCCAGCTAAATATTGTATCATATCATCAGCCAATTTCTGTGCCTGTTCTGCTTTAGGTAACCAAATTGACGCTATCTGTTTTTTCTCTGCTTGATTTAATTCTTGTTTAAATGAATTGAAAATGGTTTGATTTTTTTCATCAATTGATTTATTTGAATTAATCAAACTTTCATTAACCGTTTTAAAAGCGTTCAAGATTTCAGATGATACGTTTAATGCTAACAAAGCTGTTAGTACCAAGTACATCACGTTAATCATCTTCTGCCTCGGTTCTTTAGGTAAAGACATAATTTTTTAATTACTTTAAATTTACAAATTAGGTTAAGTTCTCAAAGTTCAACAACTATCTGCCCTGCATTGCAGTAAGCATGTTGCCGTAAACTTGATTTAACTTACTTAAATTAGTTGCCAATGCAGAAATTTGTTCTTTAGCTCTTATTGCATCTTCAACGCTAGTTTGCATTGCAGATGATGCTTGTGCTAACTTACCGTAAAACTGATTAAGTGCTTTTAAGTGATTGTTACTTTCTTGCAATTCTAATTCGTAAACTGTATTAATAGAAGCCAAGTTTTTAGTTAAAACTTGTACTTGACCATGAAATTGTTTTGCAGAGTCTGATGCACCACTAAACGCATTTAAAGAATCGGTAGCTTTTGTAACTGCAACTGAAACATTACTAAATGCAGTTGCTGCGTCTTTAGATTTAGCTGCAAAATCGGTAGTAGACTTAACTACCTCGCCAATTTCGCCTATTTTATCTACGGTACTACCCAATTTTTGAAAACCCGTACTCAGTTTACCTAAGTTAGCTGGTGTAATATCTGCATCGGCCAACATCTTTTCCATACTTTTTAGGGCTGGATTTCCAGTTACTACTTCTACCGCTGGCGCATTACCCAATTCTGGTGGTGGTAAAAACGCATACACTAAAAAAATACCTGCTTCTGTAACAAGACCAATAGGTAACAAATATTCGGACCATGGATAGTGCATGATTTTGAATAATGCACCTACAATTACAATTGCTGCACCAACACAAACTACAAAGTTTAATAATTTATTTTGAAAACTGGTTAATCCTTCTGACATGATTTTTATTTTTATATTTTAATAAAATGGTTATTGGTATTTTCTTTCCATAAATGTGATATTTATGGCTTTACGGTTTAATTTTTAAATAAATTGATGGTTAGAAATAATTTGAATAGGCAAACTAATTGATTCTATTATTTTTTCATTCTTGGTGATAAATCAATTACACAACGGAAACCGATATATGATTTTGCTGAATCTTGATACTCGAAAGCACGTGTACTAGTTTGTAAAAAATAGCCTACATCTTTCCAGCTACCACCACGAATTACTTTACGTTTCATTCTTGGAGGATCAGAATCTTTGGCATCCCAACGCACATCTGGGCTTATTTCAGACATAATGTTATATGAACTTTCGTTGAAGTAAGAGTTTGTCCATTCTGCTACATTGCCTGCCATATTATATAAACCGTAGTCATTTGCATTATAAGAATCGGCACGAACTGTGTATAAACCGCCATCTTCGGCATAATTACCACGCCCTGGTTTAAAGTTTGCTAACAAACAGCCTTTCTTATTTCTTAAGTAGTAGTTACCCCAAGGATACATAGAATTTGTTCTACCGCCTCTAGCTGCGTATTCCCATTCAGCTTCACTAGGCAAGCGATAATCGCTTTCTACAGCCATTTTCTTTCTTTCAAGATAGTCAGTTTGTATATGAGTTCTCCAATGACAGAAAGCAACTGCCTGTTTCCAAGTTACACCAACAACAGGATAATTTCCAAAAGAAGGGTGCGCAAAATATCTCTTAGTCATTGGTTCGTTGTAAGAGTATGAGAAATCTCTCATCCAAACCAATGTGTCGGGATAAATTTTAGTATCTTTTCGTGTGATGAAGTTTTTACGAGCTACACCAGCATTCTCTCTTTTAGCGGCTTCCGCTAATTCAAAAATCTCAGAATGGTATATTAGTTTATCTGGATCAATATCAGCTTTACCATTTAATCTGTTATCTGGTGCCAATATTAATTTATTGCCTAGTTTTTCTAAATTAGAAGCATTATACTTGATGTTTCTAGCTTTTACCCAATCGATTGCAATTGCAGAATCGCCATTACCACCAGGTGCAGATCTATAATACCCCATTTCTTTTGCAGCAAGAGAATCTCTTACCCAAATTATAAACTGACGGTATTTATTGTTGGTAATTTCAGTTGCGTCCATCCAAAAACCAGGTATAGATACCTGCCGATTTCTTGCTGTGAAAGTATAGTTAATATCTTCGTCACTTGGTCCCATGTGAAATGTACCAGGCGGCACATACACCATACCAAACGGCGAATTCATACTTTGTTTAGCAGAAGGTGCTACACCTCTTACTTGGCCATCATCTGGACCACCTTTTGATTTGTTCGCTGAGTTAGAACAACTTGCAGATACTATAAGTAGTACAGCAATTAATAAAAGATTGTTTCCGTTTATCATCATAAAAAACTATTAACAGGTAATGACAAATATATAGGTAAAACCCAGTTAAAAAATCCAGTTTGAATTTTGTTGCCAATATTTTTTACACTATAAAGTAGAAATTTGTCAGTACGCTTGTTTTAAAGGTTATTTACCAGTAATGTTTTTTATGGTAATTCCAAAGATATACTCTTAGAAACTGCCAAACTAGTAAATATTTCAATAGCGTCCTTATTTCTGTGTTATAATTTTGGTAAAAAATTGATAAAATTATTGACAGGCTCTTTACATGCATAATTTTCACATGCGTAAAACGTTGTTTCTTTTGCAAATTCTTTGCCTTCAAGCAATGGAAAGCCGTTCTCGAAAAAAATAGCAGTTTGCATAATTTTATTTGGCAAAAACACTTGCAATAACGGCTTTAGATAATTTTTAGCATCTGCGCCTGTTGCTACAATTTCCTTAATGCCATTTGTTTGTATTTGCACCACACTTGCCCACACACCAAACGAAGTAGGGTATCTAATTATTGCAGTTGCAAGATTATTGATAATATCTAACGAATGGTTGCGCCAATTAAGATTGTTAAATAAAATACCCAAATAAAGCAAATTATTGGCCATAATAGCATTGCCCGAGGGTACGGCTCCATCATACACTTCTTTCTTTCGTACAATTACATCTTGTTGATGCTGGTGTGTATAGTAAAAGAAGCCTGTATCAACTTCTACAAAATTTTCAACTACATATTCGGTTAGTTTTTTTGCTTTTGTTACATACACAAATTCGCCAGTTACTTCTTGTAAGTGAATACATGCTTGAATTAGGTAAGCATAATCATCTAAAAAAGCAGGAATTTTTGCTTGGTTATTTTTATAAGTATGGTACAACGAACCATCATTTGCTTGAAAAGTTTTAACAAGAAAATGATAAGTATTTAGTGCCAACTGTTTGTAGCGGTTTACACCTGTTGCTGCATAAGCTTTGCACAAAGCAGTTATAGTTAAAGTATTCCAACCTAGCAATATTTTATCATCAAGCTGCGGGCGAATTTTTGTACTGCGCTGCGCAAATAATTTTGCATTACAACGCTGAATAATTGCTTTTAAATCGTGGGCTTCTATTACTTTACGTTCTGCAAAATCTTGTAGTGGTTCTTGTACCCACAAAATATTTGCGTGTTCCCAATTGCCTTCTGGCACTACATTATAATATTCGCAATACAAAGCACTATCATTACCCAACAAGGCATCTACCTCCGCTTTTGTCCACGTATAAAACTTGCCTTCTACACCTTCACTATCGGCATCTAATGCGCTATAAAAGCCGCCACTAGTATGCAGCATTTCTCGTTCAATAAACCCAATAGTTTGTTCAATAACTTCTGCGTAAAGTTTATTGTTGGTTATTTGAAATGCTTCAGACATCACGCCAATCAAAAGTGCATTATCGTACAGCATTTTCTCAAAATGCGGTGCTAGCCATTTACTATCTGTACTGTATCTAGCAAAGCCACCGCCAAGCTGATCGTAAATACCGCCATAAATCATTTTATCTAAGCTTAGTAAGGCTTGTTGCAAAGCCGTTTCATCTTTTGTAAAGTGATAATGCCTTAGTAAATATTGTATAGAAAATGTTTGAGGAAATTTTGGCGCATTGCCAAAACCACCCCATTCTGTATCTGCTTGCTTTAGTATATTATCAGCAATTAAAGCCAAGTTTTCTTGTGTAAAAATGGATGGCTTTTGTGCTTCACCAACTTTAGTGATACCAAAGGCATTGGCATTAAGCAAATGGTTCATTAAGTTATCTGCTTGTGCTTCTATTTCGTGTTTCTTTTGTTGGTACGACTGATGAATAGCGTGCAAAGTTTCTTTCCAACTCATTCTGTTGTAAGCCCTATCTGGTGGGAAATATGTACCACCAAAAAATGGTTTACAATCTGGCGTTAAAAACACGTTTAGCGGCCAACCACCACTACCTGTAATAGCTTGAACAGCATCCATGTAAATATGATCTAGGTCTGGTCGCTCTTCTCTATCAATCTTAATATTAATGAAGTACTCATTCATAATTTGCGCAGTGGCTTCATCTTCAAAACTTTCTCTTTCCATTACATGGCACCAATGGCAAGCTGCATAACCAATGCTCACCAAAATAGGCTTATTTTCTTCCTTAGCTTTTTGCAAAGCAAGCTCGCTCCAAGGCATCCAGTTTACAGGATTATGGGCATGTTGCAACAAGTAAGGGCTTGTTTCGTGTATAAGTTGATTGGTATATTGGTAAGCCATCATGCAGTTGTGTTATGTATTTGGTTGGTTGCAAAGATGCAACGTAACACTATAACAAGATACAGAGGTATTTGTTATAGTGTAATGGAGCATACATTTTTTTTGCTGCGAGCCAATGTTTGCCAATCTTTTGAAGGTTGGCAACCGTTTAAAAATTGAGCAAAAAATGGAAAATTGTTTATGCACCCTAGTGTATTGGTAGTAAAATAATTTATTGACAACATCACGCAAAAGTTGAGGAACTAAGTTTTTACAACATATTGTTTAACTAATTAGTTGCTTTGTTTTTTGCACTAAAAAACAGGTTGTGTATAAAACTAAAAAAGGTTTCAACCAAATAGATTGAAACCTTTTTAGACGGTGAAAAATTTTATGCTTCTTCACTAGCCTGTGGTACTTCGGTAGCAACTGCAACCGGAGCAGCTTCTACTTTACGCACTACGGGTACGTTTTTGCGGTCTTTTTGCGATTTTTTGTGAGCATCGCTACGACGCATAATGTTGGTTTCGTGTTCATCGTGCCAAGTTTGAAATTTAATCATCGCTTGTGCATCATCAAACAAACCAAGTTTTACACCACGTAGTAAGTGCTTCAAGAACAATACGCCTTTGAAAGACAAGATACGACGAACAGTATCAGTAGGTTGAGCACCTTTGTGCAACCATTCTAATGCTTTTTGACGATCTAATTGAATTGTAGCAGGTACTGTAAGTGGATTGTAAGTACCAATTTTTTGGATGAATTTACCATCTCTCGGAGCACGACCATCGGCAATTACTATAAAGTAGAATGGGCGTTTTTTGCTACCGTGTCTTTGTAATCTCATTTTTACTGCCATGTTAAATAGAAATTTAGTGGCGTTAACAAATATTGTTTATTCGATTATAAAATCGAGCGGCGAAAATAAATACGAAACCATTATCTACCAAGTTTAAAAATGCTTTTCTGTTAAAATATTAGGTAACAATATAACAATAAAACCCTGTAATTGATGCTGCTATTGCGTTACAGTTAAGTAATACTACTTTTTTGCAAAAAAATAATAACATACAAGCAGTACATTAAAGTTGGTTACACACAAAAAAATGGGCTAGCTTATACGCATAAGCATATCATTTACCAAATACTTTTTTACCACCCACAACAGTAAGTAATGGCTTAATAGCCAAAACATTAGTTGCATTGGCTTTCATAATATCGTTATCAAGCATTATAAAATCGGCCTTTTTACCTAGTTCTAAGCTACCAATTTCATGCTCTAGAAAGCCTGCTTTTGCAGCCCAAATGGTCATTCCTTTTAAGGTTTCTTCTTTGGTTAAACCATTACTCATTTGAAAACCACCATTAGGGTATTGCTTTGCATCTTGTCTAAAAACAGATGCTAAAAATGTTTTGAAAGGGCTAATATCTTCTACAGGAAAATCGGTGCCTAAAGGCAGCCAACCATTTTGTTGTAGCAATTGCTTGTATGGGTAAGCACTTTTAATACGGTGGTTACCTAAGCGTTCTGTGGCCCAATACATATCGCTAGTTGCGTGTGTAGGCTGTACCGATGGCACTACAGTTGCACTACCAAACAAATTAAAATCGGCCTCATTAACAACTTGTGCATGTTCAATGCGCCAGCGCTTATTGTTTTTGCCTTTTAGATATTTGTTGTAAATGGTTAAAATTTCTCTATTGGCACTATCGCCAATGGCATGTGTACACATTTGAAACTTAGTGTTCACAAGCAAAGCTGCAACACTATCATAATGCGCTTTTGTATTTAGCAAAAAGCCAGTCCAGTTGGGCTTATCGGTGTAAGGCTGCAGCAAACAAGCACCACAGCTACCCAAAGCACCATCAGCATATACTTTAAAGCCATTTACAAATAATTTATCTGTTTTGTAGGGCCCTTTTGCTAAGTAGTGCTTGTAATTATCTGTGGCATCGGTAAGCATTACAAACAAGCGCATGTTTAATTTACCTTCCTTTTGCAAAGCATCTATTTTTTCTACATCATCATACATCAAACCACAATCTGTAAGGGTTGTAAGCCCTTGTGCAAAGCAATTGTTTTGCGCTGCTAGCAACCATTTCTCATAATCTGCTTTTGTAGGTTTTGGCAAAATACTTTCTATTAAAGTAGTGGCATTATCTATTAAAATGCCAGATAGTTTGCCATTCTTAATTTCAATTTGGCCACCTGTTAAAGTAGCACCTGCATTAACACCTGCCATATCTAATGCTTTTTGATTGGCTATTGCAGCATGACCATCTACACGGGTTAAAAACACAGGTTTATTTGGAAATAGTTGATTTAACTTTTGGTTGGTTGGATATTGCTTATTGGGAAATTTATTTTGATCCCAACCACGGCCTTTTATCCAAGGTTCATCGGGGTGTTTTGCAGCAAATTCTTGCACACGGCTTACTACTTCATGCCAAGTATTGCAGCCAAATAAATTTACTTGAAACAGGCTTTGCCCGTAACCTAAAAAGTGTGCATGTGCATCTATAAATCCTGGATACACAGGTTTGCCATGTGCGTTGATGGTTTCTTTTGCACCAAAGCGATTAAGGATATCGTCATTTTTGCCAGTAGCTACAATTTTTCCATCTTTTACCGCCATTGCTTCTGTAATGGTAAAGGCACTATCTACGGTATAAATAACTGCATTATGAACAATGGTATCTACTTCTGTTTTAGACTGACAAGCTACAAATGCCATCAGTAGGCTATAAATAAAAAACTTTCTCATGCATTAAAATTGCAGAGAAAGTTTTAATTATTGGCAAAATAGTAAGTAACTTATGATAGATGGCTTACTAAAATGGCTATTTCAATAAATCGCAAGGTTTTAAACCTGTGTGTTTTTTAAATGCGGCAGAGAAATGCGAGATAGATGAATAGCCCAAAAGTGCTGACACATCTGTAACGCTAAGTGATTTTTCGTACAACAAATATTTTGCGTGTTCCATGCGCTGTTGTTGGTAAAAATCGAAAATAGTTGTACCAAATATTTCTTTAAATCCTTTTTTTACATAGCACTCATTCATGGCTACTTTACGGCTCAATTCTTTAATGGTAATTGGGTTGCCAATGTGCTGTAGCAAAATTTCTCTTGCCTTGTAAATACCTTCACGGCTACGTTCGTCTTCTAAAAACTTACAGCTAAAGCCTTCTTCTTTTTCATCTACCAAACAATCTAAACTATACAACAATAGTTCGTGTACTTTGGCATTAATGAAGATGTTTTCTAAAGCACCTGTGTAGCTGTGATTAAGTAGTGCATCTAGTGTATTGCGCTTTTTACTGCACAAAGGAAAAGTTTTGGTAAATGTATTTGGATGTTTAAAAGCCAACACTTCATCTTTACGATTACTCAGTTTTACATTGTGTGTAAACTGGTATAAAAAAGCTGAAGAAAAATGGAATGTAAATACATCTACAGTTATTTGTTCACCTTTACAATTAGTAGGTTGGTCTTTGCAAAAAGAGCAACTTTTCTCGTAGCAATATTTATTGCCAGTGGTACAATAACGAAGTTCTAAATAATTGTTATCGGGCTTGTCTGCATCGTAATGATACACCATCATACCAGTATCTTCGGCTACCCAAGGGTGCTGCGCATAATAGCGGTTAATGTTATAGCTAATAGAGCCAGGAATATGCTGTTCTTTATGATACAACAAATCCATACTAGGCTCAATGCCACCTCTATGAGCCAACTTTAATATTTCGTGTACTTGAGGCATAGGCAATGTTTGTATATGCAAATATATGTAGCTACACGTAATTAGCCAAGAAGTATCGTTATTACATACGCTAAAAAAAATATTTTAAGCGTAAAATGACGGATGCGTGACAAAAGAAATGTTAATCACGATAGTTTAATGCGGGTTTTCTATCGCCTAAAAGTGCCTTGTATTGATAGCTACCTAATTGTTGTTTAAATTCTTGTGTGGCTGTATCTATCAACTGCTGATTGGTGTATAAATCAATAGCCGTTAGTGCCATTGTTTTAGCTGCTACCATCATACCTTTTATACCAATATCGGTACCGCCACAAGCTACGGCTTGCCAGCTATGCGCAGGTACACCAGGTACCCAAGTTGCAGCACTCATACCTACGGTAGGTACTACATAGCTTACATCGCCAACATCGGTGCTACCGCCACCAGCATCGGGGCTTAGGTTTAATGGTTTTATTGTTGTGGCTACGCTTAAATCTGGTGCAGGAAATGTAAAAGATGTTTGTATTTTTTTAGCAAATGCAATTTCGTCTGTGGTGTAATTTACACCGCCTACTTTTTCTAAATTTTTCTGCATCACTTCGCCCAAAGTTTTATTTAAAAGTAGGTCATGTGTACCGCCAATAATTTCATAGTTAACCGATGTGCCTGTACCTAATGCTGCGCCTTTGGCTGCATTTACCACACGTTCAAAAATATCTTTTACTTGGTCTCGTTTAGGATGACGCACGTAGTAGTAAACTTCTGCAAAATCTGGAACTACATTAGGTGCTTTGCCACCATTTGTAATTACGTAATGAATACGTGTTTCTTGAGGGATATGTTCACGCATCATGTTTACCATGTAATTCATACTTTCTACACCATCTAATGCACTCCTGCCTCTTTCTGGTGCCGCAGCAGCGTGTGCAGATAAGCCATGAAAACGAAACTTGGCAGATGAGTTAGCCAAGGCACTCGTCATAGTTACTTCGTTATCGTTACCAGGATGCCAATGAATAACTGCATCTACATTGCTAAACAAACCTGAACGAACCATGTACACTTTGCCACTACCACCTTCTTCTGCAGGACAACCGTACAGTTTAATAGTGCCTTTTAACTTGCCTAAGGCTATTAATTTTTTTAGTTCAATAGCAGCAGCCACACTAGCTGTACCAAATAAATGATGGCCACAACCATGACCCGCATTTTGCCCTTCAATAACAGATTTCTCTGGTGTTGCAGCTTGCGCTAAACCAGGCAAGGCATCAAACTCTGCTAGTAAACCAATAACTGGTTTACCACTACCATAAGTAGCTACAAATGCTGTAGGAATATTGGCCACGCCTGCTTCTACAGTAAAGCCATTATCGCTTAATGTTTTTTGGTGTAAAGCCGAGCTTTTTTCTTCTTTATAACCAACCTCTGCATAGTTCCAAATTTGAAGTGCCACTTTCTTGTAATCATCATAATTACTTTGAAGATCTTTAATAGCTTGATCTTTTAAAACCTCTGTATTTTTTGTTTGTGCATTGGTAACACCAACCACTAATAAAGCAGCGAAAAGGAAGATAATTTTTTGCATAGAAAAGGAGTTATAATGGTAAACTATTTATCAATTTTTGCTTTTAATAACGCTCTTAATTCGTGCCTAAAATCATCGCTCATATTGTCTTTTGGCACTAGAAAAAAAGACTTTGCATCGAAGTATAAATGAAAAAAATGAGGGCTCTCGAAGAACATAATTATTTTACTCCAAGGCCAATCTACATATCCTACGTTGCTACTTAGCTTTATTTGATGTTCGGAGAAATAAATTGTAAAACTTTCTTTAAAAGTAGTTGCTTTATTGTAAATACTGTAAGGCAAAACATACCACACACCAAGCATCATTATTAACCAAATAATAGTACCTAATAAAAATGGCTCGGGCCTAACTTTATGAAAATAAAATAGGGCTGCAGCAACCACTGCAAATACGTTTACCACAATCATCATCCACTTAATTTCGGGCCGTGCAATAAAGTGGTAGCGCAATGCTTGAAGTGTTTTCTTTTTATCGTACGAAAATGATACCTGCATGATGTAATGAATATAGACTTGTAAAAGTAACGGGTAATTGAATTATTTACATAAATTGGCTTTAATAACATAGTGCATAAGCTATAAATTTTAGGCTCAAGTTTTAGAAATAGCTAAACTCTAAATAAATGCGCTAATTGCCAATAAAATTAAACCTGCTATAAGGTTTATTACTGCTAAAAAAAGTATGGCACAAATTACATTCAACTTGTGAGGCAAAAAATCTTATCGTGGTGCTTTAGTAACTTGTAGTTGGCTCGCCAATTAATTGCGATATTTTTCTTTAGCAATTGTTACCACCTTTTGCACTATACCATTGTAACTACACAATTAACGATGCTTGTTTTGCATAGGGTTAAACAGGGTACTCAAAATAAAAATGCTTGTTTTTTACTTCAATACACTTGGGTATTTATACTGCCTAAACCTACAAAATAGTAAAGCCCCGTTAAACGAGGCTTTACTATAAATATTATCTGATAACTGATTACAAAAATTAGCTACAGCCCATGCTATTACCGCAATTCAAGCATTTATAACAAGTGCCGCTACGTACTGTAATATGGCCACAAGTGTTGCAACTTGGTGCATCGCTTTGCATACTTTTAGCAGCAGCATTTACTGCATCTATACCATAATCTGTTTTAGTGGTAGCTGCAGCAATTTTTTGAGGTTGTAATGCTGGTGATGAGGCTATGCGTACACTACTTAATTGTGGCTCACCAATAAATGTTGTATCATCATCTTCGCCAAGGTTTTCTACTTCTGGTTTGTTAAGTACATGCACCAAATCGGTTCTGTTTAAATAATCAAAAGCTAGCGCACGAAAAACAAAATCTACTAGTGATGTAGTTGTTTTGATGTTTGGATGATCTACCATGCCTGATGGTTCAAATTTGGTAAACACAAACTTCTCTACAAACTCTTCTAATGGCACACCATATTGTAAGCCAACAGATACGGAGATTGCAAAACAGTTCATCAAACTACGCAGCGTTGAGCCTTCTTTTGCTAGGTCAATAAATATTTCACCCAAAGTACCATCGTTATATTCACCTGTACGTAAAAACAATACTTGGCCATTAATTTTAGCTTTTTGCGTATAGCCACGGCGTTTTGCAGGCAATGCTTTGCGCTCAACTATTCTTGATAATTGACGCTTTAACTTAGTATCTGTTGAAGCCGCCATGCGTTTATTTACTTCTTCTAAAAGTTCATCAACAGTAAGCTTTGTAAGGTCTACAATATTGGCAGAATTACTGGTTAGCAATTGGTGGTTGCTTGTTTCTTGCAACTTTAAACTTGTATCTTGTTGTTCTTCGTTTGCAGCTTCTGCCTTCTTCTTTTTATCGGATTTGTTGCTTAATGGTTGAGATAATTTTGACCCATCACGATATAAAGCATTGGCTTTAAGGCCTAACTCCCAACTCATTTTATAGCAGTCTGCAATTTCTTCAACAGTTGCTTCGTGTGGCAAATTGATTGTTTTAGAAATAGCACCACTTAAAAATGGCTGGCAAGCACCCATCATACGAATATGGCCGTGTGCATGAATGTAACGTTCACCTTTCTTACCGCATTTATTGGCGCAATCGAATACTGGCAAATGTTCTGGCTTTAAGTATGGTGCACCTTCAACCGTCATAGCGCCACAAACATAGTAGTTAGCCGCATCAATTTCATCATCGGTAAAGCCTAGTGCTTCTAGCATGTTAAAGCTAAAGTTGCCATATTGTACTTCGGTAAACCCTAAGCGTTGCAAGCATGCATCGCCCAATGCGTATCTGTTGAAGATAAAGCCAATTTCAAATGCAGCTTTAGCGGCTGCATTTAGCTTGTTAATTTCTTCTTGCAAAAAGCCTTTGGCTAAAAGTGTTTGTGTATTTATAAAAGGTGCACCATCAAAACTTGCAGCACCTACTGTATATTTCTCAATAGCATCAATTTCTTTTTGGCTGTAGCCTAATGTTTTCAAGGCATTTGGCACTGCCCCATTAATTATTTTAAAGTACCCACCACCACTTAATTTTTTAAATTTCACTAAGGCAAAATCTGGTTCTACACCTGTGGTATCGCAATCCATTACCAAGCCAATTGTACCTGTTGGTGCTATTACAGTAGTTTGTGCATTTCTGTAACCATATTTGATGCCTAGTTGTACTGCTTCGTCCCAGGCTTTAGTAGCTGCTTTTAACAAAAAGTCGGGGCAATATTTGGCATTAATACCTTGTGGTTTTATTTCCAATCCTTCGTAGGCTTCAGAGGCATCGTATGCAGCGGCACGATGGTTACGCATTACACGCAACATGTGGGCTTTATTTTGTTGGTACTTAGCAAATGTGCCTAAGAAGGCCGCCATTTCTGCTGATGTTTTATAGGCAACACCAGTAATTACGGCACTTACAGCACCTGCAATGCCACGTGCTTCTTCGCTGTCGTATGGTGTACCGCTAATCATTAACACAGTACCAAGATTGGCAAAACCTAAACCAAGTGTTCTATAATCGTAGCTTAATTGCGCTACTTCTTTGCTAGGAAACTGAGCCATTAACACAGATATTTCTAACACAACAGTCCACAAACGGCTAATGTATTCAATACCTTCAACGTCTAATTTGTTGGTACTTTCATCAAAGAATTTACGTAGGTTTATTGATGCTAAATTGCAAGCTGTATTATCTAAAAACATGTATTCGCTACATGGGTTAGAAGCGTTAATTTTACCACCATTAGGGCAAGTATGCCACTCGTTAATTGTAGTATCGTATTGTGTACCAGGATCGGCGCAAGCCCAAGCTGCGTAAGCAATTTGTTTCCACACTTCACGTGCTGGAATTTTTTTCATTACGCTACCATCAGTTCTTGCTTTTAATTCCCAATCACCATCTTCTTGTAGTACTTTAAAAAACTCATTAGGAATACGAATTGAGTTGTTAGAGTTTTGGCCTGCCACTGTCATGTAAGCTTCACCCTCGTAACTATTATCATAGCCCGCCGATACTAAAGCAGCTACTTTTTTTTCTTCGCCAACTTTCCAGTTGATAAATTCCATTATTTCTGGATGGTCTAAATCTAAACAAACCATTTTAGCAGCACGCCTTGTAGTGCCGCCACTTTTAATAGCGCCTGCGGCTCTATCACCAATTTTTAAGAAACTCATTAATCCGCTAGAAGTGCCGCCACCACTCAGTTTTTCGCCACTACCACGTATTTGCGAGAAGTTAGTACCAACACCACTACCGTACTTAAATATTCTTGCTTCACGCACCCACAAATCCATTATACCACCTTCATTTACTAAATCGTCGCTTACACTTAAAATAAAGCAAGCATGTGGTTGAGGGCGTTCGTAAGCGTTTGAAGATTTTTTTAATTCACCATCTTTAGGGTCTACAAAGTAGTGCCCTTGCGGCTTACCAGTTATGCAATAACTTTCATGCAAGCCCGTGTTAAACCATTGTGGGCTATTAGGTACGCATGACTGATTTAAAATGCTGTATGCCAATTCATCGTAAAAAATTTGAGCGTCTTTTTTTGTAGCAAAATAACCATAACGTTCGCCCCAAACTCGCCAGCAGTTAGCCATACGATGCGCTACTTGCTTTACAGAAGTTTCTCTACCTACACTACCATCTGCTTGTGGTACACCAGCTTTGCGAAAATATTTTTGAGCAAGAATATCTGTTGCTATTTGACTCCATTGCTTTGGCACCTCAACATTATTCATTTCAAACACCTTTTCGCCGGTGGGATTTTTAATAACGCTGTCTCGGTAATCGTAAGCAAACATGTCATACGGGCTAACATTTTCTTTTGTGAAACGACGGCTAAATTGCAAGCCTTTGTTGGTAGTTTTTGCCATAATAAGCAATGGTATTTACTGATTTGAAAGTAGATGAAAGGATGGTTAAAGAATGTTTAACGCTTCTACGAAAATATCTCTACGAAATTGAAATACAAATGAACAAGTGCTAACAGATGTGGATAATAACTTTAAGCAGTTTTTATTCTAAAATATAGCTAATCTTGGCCATTGAACTGCTAGTTATTTATAGCAACATCGCAACCAATTGTGTAGTTTTTGGATTTTTGAATAAAATATCTGAAAAAAAGTAGGGTATTTTTACTAACAACCCCTAAATTGCAGATATGATTAACTTGGTTTCTTTGGTTAATTATAAGTAACAAACAAATAATTAATAATTACTGCTTGAATGCTATTTTTCTTGCAATTTTGCAGTAATCACATTTCATTTTTACTGCATGAAGCAAGTTTTATACCATCAATTTGTAGAGAAAAAACGAGCGGGGAAAAAGTCGTTTTCGGTGTTAATTGACCCAGATAAGGTAGACGTGTCTACTATTGATCAATTGGTGAGTATTGCCCTAGAAGCCTCTGTTGATTACTTTTTTGTTGGTGGCAGCTTAGTTATTTCTAACCATTTAGATGATTGCATAAAGCAAATAAAAGCCAACTGCGATATTCCTGTTATTTTATTTCCAGGTTCGCCATCGCAAGTAAGCCGCTATGCAGATGCGTTACTGTATTTATCGTTAATTTCTGGCCGTAATCCTGAATTGTTAATTGGCCAGCATGTAATTTCGGCACCTTTTGTAAAAAAGAGTGGTTTAGAAATAATGCCCACAGGTTATATGGTTATTGATGGCGGTGCACCTACAACCGTTTCTTATATTTCTAATGCAAGCCCTATACCTGCAGATAAAAATGAAATAGCCATGTGTACAGCTATGGCTGGCGAAATGCTAGGTATGAAGTTGATATACATGGATGCAGGCAGCGGTGCGCAACGACCAATTACTGAAAAGATGATTCAGTTTGTATCGCAACATATTGAAGCACCATTAATTGTTGGCGGAGGTATTACAACACCAGAAAAAGCGTACTTAAACTGTAAGGCTGGTGCTGATGTAATTGTGGTAGGTAATGCTATTGAAAAAGATATTTCGCTGATAAAAGAAATGAGTGCTGCTATTAAAAGTGTAAGGCAAGTTGTTTAAAATATTCTATCTCTAAAAAAAATACAAACGCCAACCTTACATAAGTTGGCGTTTGTATTTAGCGAATGAATATTAGCGATAGTAAGGGCTTATCATTAAATAAACAATAGGCCCAGTTACAGCCACATAAAACCACAATGGCCAAGTAATGCGTGCTAGCTTTTTGTGTACCGAAAATTCTGCTATTAAAGCACGATATGCGGTAAAAAGTATAAAGGGCAATATGATTGCTGCTAAGAAAATATGGGTGGCTAGTATCAATAAATAAATAATCTTCACTACTCCTTTACCACCAAATTTGGTTTCTCCAGCCAATAAATGATGGGCAATATAAGACACTAAAAACAAGATAGACATTATTAAAGCGGCCATCATAAATTTTTTATGCAGTAAATAATTGCCTTGTTTTACGGCAACTAATGCCAATACAAGTAGCACGGCTATTAATGAATTTATAATAGCGTTGATTGTAGCAAAAATGTGCACATTAAACCCTAAATGTACCTGAAGTTTAAAGTTGCTTATTAGCACAACTACTGTAAACACTACCATAGAAAAAATACCAATTAACCAAAAGGCTTGCTTATCATTTTTTTTAAAAGAGGCTGCTAACATGATGACACTGTATTTAATGGCTTTAACAAAATTTATACGCTGCGGGTTTAGCTACCCGTTTATTTTTTTGCGATTAGAGATGAATAAAACAAAAATTACCACTAGCACTAGAATGATTAACCACAACCATTTTAACTCAATAATTTTTGTAAAAACCTCGCTCTTTTTGGTCTTGTCTTTCTCTAGCATTAGTAAGCCAATATCTCTAGCAAGTTTGGTTATAGAAGCAGAATCTAACCCGTTGTAATAACCCCTTACTACATAGTTTTTATCAAGCACCACAAAGCGATTGGTATGTACAAAATCAGAATCAACAGGCTCGCCGCTAAACTTATCTACTTTTAATTCTGCAAAGGCAAAATTAGCAATACTATCATGGTTGCCTGTAAGCAACCACCAGTTATCGTGGTTCACGTTAAAACGGTCTGCATAGTCTTTTAAAACACTTACACTATCTCTTTCAGCATCTATTGTAAAAGATACAAATTGCACAATAGCAGTGTCAATTTTCTTTCTTGAATTGCCACCTAAAATAAAGCTATGTTGCAGTTTAGCCATATTTCTAGTAAGCTTAGGGCAAATACTTCTACAATGGGTAAAAAAGAAATCTAGTACAATAATTTTCCCTGGCTTATCATACAAACTTACTGTATCACCAAGTTGATTAACCAAAGTAATATTGGCCGTTTTATGCCAAATACTATCGGAAAATTGCTTGCCATTTTGTACGCTTTCAATTACTGTATCAAGCAAATATTTTCGAGGCATGTCTACGGCACTTTCGCTAGTACCTTTTAAAATTAAATAGCTACAAACTGGTAGTAATATTGCAATGCACAAAGCCAACAATGCTTTCTTGTTCATAATCTACATTTAAGTGTTGCAAAATAATAACCATTAGTAATGGCTACTACTAAAAAACCATCGCCACAAGCGATGGTTCTAAATATGTGAATGAATGCATTAAAACGTTAGCCAATTATTCAACAGTTTTATGCGTTTCGGAGCCGTGTTCAGCATGACCTTCTTTCTTTTTCTCAACTTTTATAGTTGTTTGCGCTTTCTTGTAGGGGTCGTAAGTATTACGCAAGTTTTTGTAAGAATTCCCATCGTATAAGAAAGCAGCGATGAACCAAATGAATAATGTTAAAGGCACTACAATGGTCATTATTAAGTTCTTTAGCTCATGTTTTAAATGCATAAAATAACCAACAATATAAAATGCTTTTACCATCATTAAAATAACAATAGCGCCTTTAAGAAACAAAATTGTTTTAGGGTTAGTTACATCCATCATGTAGAAGCCAATTGCTAATTCTACTATAGTAAGTACGGTTAAAATGGCCGTTACAATCCAAATTTCTTTTACTGCGCCGTTGTTGCTGTGTTCTGCATGTGCTGCCTGTGCCATAGCTATATTGTAATAAGTTAATTAAAATAGTTTGTTGTTGAAATTTAGATTAAGTAAAAACAGGTAAATACAAATACCCAAACTAAATCTACAAAGTGCCAGTACAAACCAGCTTTCTCAATCATTAAGTAGTGGCCACGTTTTTCAAATTGGTCGGTTAATGTCATAATTAACATCACAATATTAATTACCACACCACTAAATACGTGAAAACCATGAAAACCAGTGATAGTAAAGAAATAGTTAGTAAAACTGGTTGAAGATTGCGTACCATCTGCATTTAAAAACGGATTTAAGCCCCACCATGCACCTTCATGGTGTAAGTGTGCCCATTCCCATGCTTGGCAACTTAAGAAAGCAGCACCGCCAATAATGGTTAAAATTAAATTAGTTACCACCCCTTTCTTATTCATGTTATGACCAGCATGAACCGCTAATACCATGGTTACAGAGCTAATGATAAGTATAAAAGTCATTAAACTCACAAACATTAGTGGCAAACCTGAACCTAAGCCAGGAAAAGACTGAAATACTTCATTTGGATTTGGCCAACCGTTTGATGAAAAACGAATAGTACCGTAAGAGATAAGGAAAGCACCAAAAGTGAAGGCATCACTCATCAAAAAATACCACATCATCAATTTGCCATACTCTACATTAAAAGGGCTTTTACCACCATTCCACAATTTTGTGGGTAACGCTGCAGTTGTTGTACTCATGAGATTGTTCTAAGATTCGGTTACAAAAATATTAGCTGTTGTTGAATAAACGTGAATTAACCTCAACTTTTTCTTAATTATTTCAACCAATTGAAAAAGAGGAACAGATAAATCCATAAAATATCTACAAAATGCCAGTAAGTACTAATTACTTCAATAGGCACACTACTGTAGTTTTTTAATTTGTTGTTAAAAGCCCTTAAAAAAGTTACCAATATTGCAATTACGCCACCCAATACGTGCAACATGTGTAAAGATGTAATTACCAATAGAAACGAAGATGCGGCATTGCTATTTGGTCCCGTAAGATGAATGTTTCTTGCCTCTAGGCTAAAAAATCCTATTGTTTGCAACACCATAAACAATATACCGAGTAATGCTGTAATTGTTATCAGCAATTTGTAACGCCTCATTTCACGAGCCTTAAAACTCTTCAACGCCAAATGAATGGTAATGCTGCTTGCAATAATTACAATAGTGCTGTACCAAAATACACTAGGCAGAGAAAACTCTAGCCAGTTTGCCTGCTTTTTCTTAACAATATACGCACTCGTTAAACCAACAAACATCATTACAATGCTGCCCATAGCAACCCACAAAGTAAATTTATGTGGGTGTATTCTCTTAATTTCATTTGAACTTGCCGTTGCCATCATCACAATATTTTTTTATCAACTGTTGTTTTTCAATGTTACTTCGTTGTGTTGCACACTTGAACTTTCATCTCACTTATCATCAACAAACAGAAGTAAAATTTAGTTTACAAAATTTTATCTGCCAGCAAAGCTAATAATACAATTGGCAGATAAATATAACTGCTAAACATCACTCTTCTTGCAGCTTTTACATCCATTTCTTTATACAATCTTACACTTTGTACTACCATAAAAAGGTTACAAGCTAGCACAATCCATAAGCTTACATTACCAGTTATTCCAAATACTTTAGGCAATATACCCACAGGAATCATTAGTACACTATACATAATTGCTTGTACAGCAGTAAATTTTGTAGGTCCTTTATCCGCAGGTAATAATTTAAACCCTGCTTTACTATAATCTTGGTGTGCTACCCATGCAATTGCCCAAAAATGAGGAAATTGCCATAAAAATTGAATAGCAAACAAAATCAATCCGCCGGTCCAAGCTATTGGTTGATTATAAAATCCGGCAACCCATCCAATTAAACAAGGCAAAGCACCAGGAAAAGCACCTACCAATACCGCTATTGAATTAATTTTTTTTAAAGGCGTATAAATAAATGCGTACAAAAACAAACTAAATGCAGATAATAACGCCGATGAGAAGTTAAAGAAATACCACATCATGGCTACACCTAACGCACCTGCAATTAATGCAAATGTATAAGCCTCATTTTGCAACATTCTTCCACTAGCCACAGGTCGTGTGCTTGTTCTTTTCATCATGGCATCTGTATCTTTTTCTACTGCTTGGTTAATAGCATTGGCGCTACCGGTAACCAACATACCTGCAACAAAAATTACGGTAATCATCCACCAATCGTACCCATTTTTTGGTGCCAACAGAAAACATACAACACAAGAAAACACTACAGTAAAACTGAGCGTAAACTTTATCAATAAAAAATAATCTTTCACTTTTGAAGCTAAAGTAAAAGAAGTAGATGGTGTATGCGGTACAGGATTATCCATTATAAATGCTGTTGAAAGACCTACAAAAGTAGCTTAGTTATAGTTACCAATGAGGCTAATCAATTCTTAATCACTCTTAACAGTAATGCCCCGAGAATGTCAGGGCATTACTGTAATCAACTTATGTAAATACGCTTGTGAGTTTGTAATAATTAATGGTGACTTTCGTCGGCACCAACAGGCACTGTTTGAGGAATGAAATCTTTACCATCTTTACCATAGTCATAAGCCCAGCGGTGCACTTCGGGAATTTCACCAGGCCAGTTGCCATGACCAGGATTAATTGGGGCTGTCCATTCTAAACTATTAGAACCCCAAGGATTTTGATTAATTACTTTTCTGCCTTTAAATATAGAATAGAAGAAGTTTAATAAGAACAATAATTGCGTAGCAAATACAATCATTGCTACAGTACTTATAAATCTATTTAACTCTGCAAATTGTTTAAAACTTTCCCAAATGCTATAGTCATAATATCTACGTGGCATACCAGCTAAACCTTCGTAGTGCATTGGCCAAAATATTAAATAGGCACCAGCAATTGTAACCCAAAAGTGAATATAGCCCAATGAATTGTTCATAAAACGACCATACATTTTTGGATACCAATGGTAGATACCAGCAAACATGCCAAACATACTAGCTACGCCCATTACAATGTGAAAGTGTGCAATCACAAAATAGGTATCATGCAAGTGAATATCTAATGCTGAATTACCTAACCAAATACCAGTTAAACCACCAGAAATAAATAAGCTAACAAAACCGATAGCAAACAACATAGCAGGTGTAAAACGTATGTTTCCACGCCACAAAGTTGTTAACCAGTTAAACACTTTAATAGCAGATGGTACAGCAATTAGTAGTGTTAGCAATACAAATATTGAACCTAAGAATGGATTTAAACCTGTAACAAACATGTGGTGGGCCCATACTAAGAAGGCCAATATTGCAATTGCGAACAATGAACCAACCATAGCCATGTAACCAAAAATTGGTTTACGTGAGTTGACAGATAAAATTTCTGATACCATACCCATTGCAGGTAATAAGATGATGTAAACCTCTGGATGACCTAAGAACCAGAATAAGTGTTGGTACAAAATTGCGCTACCTCCTTCATTTGGTAATGCACCAACACCATTTACATAAATGTCGCTCAAGTAAAAACTAGTACCAAAATTTCTATCGAATATCAATAAAATAAAACCAGAGAATAATACAGGGAAAGATAATACACCTAATACGGCAGTGAAGAATAATGCCCAAATAGTCAATGGTAAGCGAGTCATACTCATGCCTTTTGTTCGCATGTTTAAAACAGTAGTAATGTAGTTAAGACCACCTAACAAAGATGAAACTACAAATAGTGCCATACTTATCAACCATAAGTCCATACCAGTTTTAGAACCAGGTGATGCAGAACCTAAAGCAGATAGAGGTGGGTAAGCCGTCCAACCACCACTAAAAGGACCAGTTTCGATGAATAAAGATGATAGCATTACAATACTAGCAGCAAAGAAAAACCAGTAACTCAGCATGTTCATAAATGGAGATGCCATGTCTCTTGCGCCAATTTGTAACGGAATTAAGAAGTTAGCAAAAGTGCCACTCAAGCCAGCAGTTAATACAAAAAATACCAATACTGTACCGTGTGTAGTTACCAATGCGTAATAGGCTTCTGGAGAAATTCTACCACCTTTAGCCCATTTACCTAAAATATCTTCTAAAAATGGAAAAGTACTATCGGGATAACCTAATTGCAAACGAAACAATACACTCATTAAACCACCAAGTACAGCCCAAACCATACCTGTAATTAAGAATTGTTTAGCAATCATTTTATGATCCATGCTAAACACGTACTTAGAAATAAAAGTTTCGTGGTGGTGGTGATGTTCGTGGTGTTCGCCGTGGGCATCGTGGCTTACAGCAACGTTAGAATGTGAATGTAAAATCGCTTCAGTACTCATATAACTATCTTTAGAAATCGAAATTTTTTGATTAAATTTTTCTAGGCCTTTTGTGCAATAGGCACAGGTGCTTTTGTAATTTGAGGTTTAACAGTGTCAGTTACTGGCTTTGCAACACCCTGTTCTTTATCGGGGAAAGCCGTGTAATACTGAGGCTTTTGTTTGGCTAACCAAGCATCATATTCAGCTTGTGTAACCACTTCTATAATACCTCTCATAGAGTAGTGGCCATTACCACACATTTGATCGCAGCTTATTTCATACACAAAATTTGGATTACCAGAAATGTCTTTCATTTCTTTGGTAGTGAACTTAGGTGTAAACCACATTGTTGTAGGAATACCAGGTACAGCATCCATTTTCATACGAAACTGTGTTAAGCCCACATCATGAATGACATCTCTACTACCAATTACTAATTTCACTGGTTTGCCTTTTACAACATATAAAGCTTGTGTGCTTACAATATCGTCTTGTGCCAATTTATCATCCCAAACTAAACCTAGCTCATTAGTAGATGCATCAATATTTTTATAGTATTTTTTACCTAGTTGACCGTCTTTTCCTGGATAGCGAAAAACCCAACCAAATTGCTTACCAGTAACCTCAACAACTTGGGCCTCTTTTGGGGCTTCGCCAGTGAAAGAAAACCAGTTACGCAAGCCAATAACTACCAACACTGTTAACACAATTGCAGGAACAACAGTCCATAATAACTCTAAATTGGTGTTGTGAGGAAAATAAAATACTTTTCTATTTTCGTTCTCTTGGTATTTATAAGAAAACCAAAATAATAGAATTTGCGTAGCAATAAATACAGAACCTGTAACATAAATAGTAAGCCAAAGCATACTATCATATTTCTCGCCTTGTTCACTTGCTGCTTCGTAAGCGAATAATGTTTTGTGAAAAAACAAGTGATTACAATACCAAACACCAATTAAACCAAGCACTAAAAAAGCGGCCATTAAAAAGCCATTTATCTTATTGTTCTCTTTACGGCTTGTTTCCTCGCCCTTCAATACAGATACATACTCACTAGCTTTTGCTATTTGAAAAACAACAACAAAAACTAAAACTATAACGGCGATGGTTAAATAAAGTGTCATAACGCTACCAATATTTTCTATAACTATTAAAACAATTTCAATTAAATAATGTTGCTGTGCAACAAGCTAAATTTATGTATGGTGTACAATACTTTCTTTTAGGAAAGGGTGATATTTCGCAACTAGTGGTTTGCTAGCCAATGCTTTTGCTGTAAAGCGAATCATTAACCCTACAAATAATGCCAACACGCCAAAATCTAACCAACTTAAAGCAGCATGTTCTTTGCGTAAGCTGCCCATTATCATTTGATAAAAATCTATCCAGTGACCAAAGATGATTAAAACCGCCATAAAAGTTACTAGTGTGTAATTTCTCTTGGCAGATTTCTTCATCAAAATTAGCACAGGGCATAAGAAGTTTATGATAAGATTTAAGAAGAAAATTGGCTTGTAAGCACCTTGTACTCTGTGTTTGAAATAAATAGTTTCTTCGGGTTGGTTTGAATACCAAATTAACATGTACTGCGAAAACCATAAATAAGTCCAAAAGATAGAGAAGGCAAACATAAATTTACCCATATCGTGTAAATGCTCTTGACTTACGTACTCCATGTAACCCTTGTTTTTCATGTAGATAATCCAAAGCGCAATTAAGCTTAAACCACTTACCCACGAACTAGCGAATGTGTACCAGCTATACATAGTGCTGTACCAATGTGCGTCTATACTCATCATCCACAACCAAGGAATTGTAGAACCAACGGTTAAGGCAAACCAAACAATAAATAAGGCTGCTCTAACTGTATTTCTCCAAATATAAGATGCGGCAGAATCTGCATCAAATGCGCCTTTATCGGCTTCATTACTCAATAAACGCATTCTCCAACCTAATAAAGACCACAAACCAATTGCTAAAACGGTCCAAATAGTGAAGAATTTAATATTCAAGAAGCCAACTTTACCTTTTAAAATAGAATCTTCAGCTACAGCTTTAGTATTTAACCAATGGTAAATATGGTGATTGTGAGAAAAGCCCACATACAACAAAACAACAAGTGTAATACCACCAAATAATGGAACAAGTGTTGAAATGGCTTCAGGTATTCTTCTAAAAGCCTGATACCAACCACCCATGGCTAATGTACATACACAAATAAAGAACATAGCGGCATTACATACCAACGTCCAAAATATAGTATTGTACATAATTGTACCTATAAATTCTACTTGCTCTTCTTCGGTACCGTTGCCTTTTGTAATAAAGCCTATTATCAATGCCACCAAACCAATGCCTATTAAGGCCATTGACCATGTTTTAAGTTTGGAAGGAATTTCAAATTGTTCTTTTATAGATGCCATTGTTTATGTTTTGAATGTCCGTCTAATATGTTGGATCTCTATTTTTAAAATTTATTTTGCAGCAGTTGTATCTGTTGCTGGTGCTGGTGCTGCTGTAGCATTTGCTGTAGCTTGTTTGCTCTTAATATACTTAATCACCATCCAACGTTCTGTTCTGCTTAGTTGAGAAGCATAACTACCCATCAAATTTTTACCGTAGGCTACCGAATAAAACATCTGACCATCGGGCATGTTCAAGTATTGATCTTTACCAATTAAATTAGCGGGTGCAGCAGGATAAGGGCCATCGCCGCCTTTCCATAAAGGGCCATTACCGTCTAATTTAGTTCCATGACAAATACCACAGTTAATAAGGTATAATCTCTCGGCTTCTACCATTTGCTTGTCGCTTAAACTGTCAATTGGATTTTTAACAGCTCTTGAAGCAAAGTAATTAGTTGTGTCGCCTGCTACATCTTTAGCAAGGTGAAAAGGCATTTCTTCACCACGGGCAATAGTACCTTCAACAGGTCTATTGTTATAATTAATACCTTTTTCAGCCAAGTTGCTATGGTCAGCATACGATTCGTAAGCAACGCTGTTAGCCATATCGGGCATGTAAATACTACCTGGCTTACGTTTCACATCGCTACAGCTAACAATAACTGCACCTGCACTCAAAATAGCTATGATTGATAATTTCTTCATTTTGTATTATAATTAAGCAGCAACAATTTGAGTTGATTCAAAAGGCATTTCATCTTTATCATATCTACCAAACCACCAGCCTTCTTCAGCAATTTGTAAATTAGTTTCTAGTGCACCTGCGTTCGATAAAAATGCTTGCAAATCATCAATGTTAGTTTTATCTGTACATTCAATTACCATTACAAAAGTGTCATCGGAAGCTCTTGCATGAAAATGATGCTTTTTTACACCAGGCGCAAGTTGACATAAATAGCAGAACGTTAACACCATACCCACAGCAGCAAAAAGTACCGTTAGCTCAAACATAATTGGTATCCAAGCTGGCAAAGCAAAATTTGGTTTACCACCAATATTTAAAGGCCAATCTTTTGTAAAAATCCAACTCATACAGCTAATAGCAGTAGCAGTACCTGCAACGCCATAAATAAAACCAGCAGTGTGTAGGCTTGTTTCTCTCATCCCCAATGCGTGGTCTAAACCATGTACAGGAAATGGCGTATAAACGTCTTGTATTTTATAACCAGCAGTACGAACTTTCTTTATCGCAGGAAATAATACATCTTCGTTATCAAAACAGCCAATCACAAATTTCTTCTTTGCCATAGTTAATTTTTATATCTATAGACTATAGTCGCTAAACTACAGTGAAACATTGTTATAAATTCACGCTACTTTTTTCTCATCAACTAGTGTGCGTACTCATGCACAAACTCATCCAATTTCTTAGATTCTACTTCGGTCATATCAACTTTGTAGTTATTACCAGTTGTTTTCAATACATATTTAATCTCAGCTACTGCAATTACGGGGAAGTATTTAGCAAATAAGAAGAAACATGTGAAGAATAGACCAAAAGTTCCTAAATAGAAACCGATTTCCCAAATTGAAGGGCTGTAGTAAACGCTCCAAGATGATGGTAAGTAGTCACGATATAACGAAGTAACAATAATTACAAAACGCTCAAACCACATACCTACGTTTACAATAATACTCATGAAAAAGGTAACAAATAGGTTTCTTCGCATTTTTTTGAACCAAAAAATTTGCGGGCTTAATACGTTACAAGCCATCATACCCCAATAACTCCAACCATAAGGGCTAAACAAATTTGCACGGCTGTACCAAAACGTGTAACCTTCGTATTTGCTTTGGCTATACCAACCCATAAACAACTCAGTTAGGTAAGCAACACCCACAATTGAACCTGTGGTTACAATTACTTTGTTCATGGCTTCTATGTGGCCAAGTGTAATGTAGTCTTGCAAACCAAATACTTTACGAACGATAATCATTAACGATTGTACCATTGCAAAGCCAGAGAATACCGCACCTGCTACAAAGTAAGGAGGAAAAATTGTTGTATGCCAACCAGGAATTACTGATGTAGCAAAGTCAAAAGATACAATTGTGTGTACTGATAATACTAGCGGTGTAGATAAACCTGCTAAAACTAAGTGTAAGCTTTCTATACGTTGCCAGTGTTTGGTAGAACCTGTCCAACCAAAAGCAGCTAAACCATATAAATGTTTACGCAATTTAGTTTTAGCTCTATCACGTACAGTAGCAAAGTCAGGAATTAAACCACTGTACCAAAATAATAATGACACAGTGAAGTAAGTAGAAATGGCAAATACGTCCCACAGTAATGGTGAGTTAAAGTTCACCCATAAAGGACCACGGCTATTAGGGTAAGGCAATACAAAGAAAGCCATCCATACACGCCCCATGTGGAAGATTGGAAATTGACCAGCGCACATTACGGCAAAAATTGTCATTGCCTCTGCAGCACGGTTTACACCAGTTCTCCAACCTTGTCTAAATAATAATAAAATGGCAGAAATTAAAGTACCGGCGTGCCCAATACCTACCCACCATACAAAGTTGGTAATATCCCAACCCCAACCAATGGTTTTATTCAAATTCCACTGACCAATACCGTAAGTTACCTCTCTGTAAACGCTATACACTCCAAATAGCAACAACGCAACGGCAATGTAAAAACCCACGTACCAAAGTTTTGTTGGCTTGCCTTCAATAGGGGCTAAAATATCTTCAGTTACCTGATGGTAATTTTTGTTGCCCGTTACTAACGGTTCCCTTAATTGTGATTCGTACTTTAAATGCATCTGTCTCTTGTTATTATTAACCTTCGATATTACTCTTAGGAATATTTATGTAACCAGCTTTTTTACTACTATGTATCTGCGGTTGCGTCGCACACTGCATCTGTTAGATACTTTATTGTGCTTTGCCCACCATTTATTTATTCTGCGTGACCAGCATGTTCGGCTTTCGCACCTTCTTTCTGCTCTTCGCCACCATGCGCTCCTCCACGATGTTCACCTTCTTCTTCTTCAATGTTTCGCACTTTAGCCATATAAGTTACATTTGGTAACACGTGTAATTGCTCAAGTGATAAGAATAAGCGTTTTTCATTGGCTTTACGAACGGTAGTAATTTCACTCTTCTCGCTATTAGCATTACCAAATACAATTGCATTGGTAGGGCAAGCCTGCTGACAAGCAACTTTCAAGTCTTTATCTTCTAATGGGCGGCTATCTTTTTTAGCAGTTAATTTAGAAGCCTGTAAGCGTTGTACACAGAAAGAACATTTTTCAATTACACCTCTTGCACGTACTGTAACATCGGGGTTTAATACCATTCTTGTTAAGTCGTCGTTCATATCTAACACCACTTCATTCAAGCTACCTTCATCTATCAAAGGCTGTTGGTTATCACCAAAACTATCAGCTCCTGTGTAATCTAACCAGTTAAAACGGCGAACTTTATAAGGACAGTTATTTGCGCAATACCTTGTACCAATACAACGGTTATAAGTCATTTGGTTTAAACCTTCACTGCTGTGGTTAGTTGCTGCTACCGGGCAAACGTTCTCGCAAGGGGCATTGTCGCAGTGTTGGCACATCAACGGTTGAAATACCACTTTTGGATTTTCGGGATCACCTGTGTAATATCTATCAATACGTAACCAATGCATTTCATGTGCTTTAGCTACTTGTATTTTACCTACAACAGGAATATTATTTTCTGCATTACAAGCTACAACGCAAGCACCACAACCGTTACAAGTGTTTAAATCAACACTCATACCCCATTTAATACCTGGTTTATCGAATGTTGGGTAAATTGTACCTTCTTTCTCAAAGTTGGCTATACCGCCGTAAGGTTTTAGTTCTTTGTCACGCTCTTCTAAAATCTCGTTTGGATTGTGTTTAAACTCGGCCAAAGTCAATTCTTTCATCACCTCTGTACGATTACCTTGTGGCGTATTGTAAACATTGTGTGTTTGTGTAATAGCTACTTTGTATAAATCACCTGTATCTTTTAAAGTTACATCAGCAACAGAATAAGCAACTGTACCATTTACTAAGCTAGCAAAAGGAAAGGCATTTGCGCCCATGCCTTTTCCACCTTCATCGGCTAGTACACCTTTACCTAATTTCTCTGTACGGCCGTAACCAACTGCAATACCTACAGTGCTAGGGTGTGTACCAGGAATAATTAATGTTGGCAATGATACTTTAACACCATTTGCAGCAGTAATTTCAACTACATGCTTAGGTGGTTGTACCTCATATGAATCAGCTTGTCCAGCATTTTTTGGATTAATCAAGTCAATATTTAATAACTTAATCGCCATTGCTGGTGAAATAATCAAGTAGTTATCCCAAGTAGCTTTAGATACTGGATCTGGTAATTCTTGTAACCAAGGGTTTGCAGCACCTTGACCTTCGCCAATTGCTACTTTTTGATATAAAACCAATTCAATTTTATCGCTTTTTTTGTAGCTTGAAATAGCTGCACTTGCACCTGCAACAGCGGCAGCATTAAAGCTAGCAGTGGTAATTACGGCAGGCGCAGGGTTAATAACACCGTCTTGCAAAACTTTATCCCAACCTGTTTCGCCACCTACTTTAGCACTCCAAAAAGATTTTAAGAAAGCCAAATAATCGGTAGTTGCGCCGCTCCATTTTAGCAAGCTATCTTGCCATTGGCGTGTTTTAAACAATGGGTAAATAGTAGGCTGTAAAAATGAGTAATAACCAGTTTTAATTTCTGCATCGCCCCAACTTTCAAGGTAGTTATGATCGGGAATTACATATTTACAAAGTTGCGTTGTTTCATCAGCTTTAGTGTTGAATGAAACGGTCACTTTTACTTTTTTCAAAGCCTCAACAAACTCTTTGCTATTAAACCAAGCGTAAGCAGGGTTTGCACCATATATAATTAAAGCACCTACAGTGCCAGCTTTCATATCGGCTACTAATGTCACCATATCTGCATCAATACCTTCACGTGTATTGTATGTAGCACTCCAATCTATTGTTGTACCATTTGCTTGTAAAGCCTCATTTATGGCATTTACTAAAATTTGAACATTTACATCGTTACTGCCCGCAACAACCAACGATGCACCTTTAGTAGCTACCAAAGCTTTAGCCACTTTCTCTACACCTTTCTTTAATTTATCATCAACACCACTAACCGCTTCACCATTAACAGCAGCTAACAACGCAGCTACCACAGCACCAGTTTCAGATGGACGATGTAAAATTCTTTCATCGGCATTGCTACCAGTTAAACTTGCAACAGTTTCAAAATGAAAATGCTTGCTCATTTCTAGTTGCTTCTCATCTAATCTTTTGCCTACAGCATATTGCTTTGCAAATTCAATTGGGCTTAACCAAGTACCTAAGAAATCAGCACCTATGCTTACAATTGTTTTTGCTTTATCAAATCTATATGAAGGAATTGTTTTTTTACCGTAAGTAGCTTCATTAGCTTGTAAAATACCACTGTAAGAAACAGCATCAAAAGTTACATGCTTGCTACCAGGATGTTTTGCTAAAAATTGCGCAACCACATCTTTTGAAGAAGGAGAAACCACAGTAGAAGTTAACACAACCACATTGCCCACACTAGCTAAATCAGCAGCTACAGCCTTATCAATAGCTTCTAATTTAACTTCTGTACCATCAATTGAAGGGAAACGTAAACGTGCTGTATCGTATAAGTCTAATACAGATGCTTGAACTCTTGCAGAAGTACCACCATTTGTTAAAGGGCTTAAATCGTTACCTTCTATTTTTATAGGACGACCATCACGTACTTTAGCAACAACGCTTACAGCATCGCCATCTTGTACATAAGTGGTAGCATAATAATTGGCAATACCGGGTACAATATCTTCTGGTTTGTTAGCAAAAGGAATTGCCTTTTTTACTGGCATTTCACAACTTGCAGCAATAGCCGCAGCAGCAGTACTAAAACCCAAATATTTTAAGAAATCTCTACGTGGCGTTTTACCTTCAAGAAAACCATTATCGGCGGCTTCCATAGGTAAATCTTCACGAAACTCATCTTTTACCGATTGCTTGTAAGCATCAGAATTATTCAATTCCCCAAAACTTTGCCAATGTTTTTTACTCATAATCTTATAATGTGATAATTAGCTAATATGCTAATGTAAAACCCTTACAACCTGTTACATTAATCAGGTATTATTGTTATTGAAACTAGCAGTTAACTTTTGGGTTAATTACTAATTGGCTTTTATTAGTAGTGGCATTTTTGGCACTCAGTACCACCAATTTTTTCAACGGTAATACCTTTTGTGCTATCAAGTTTACCGCTTTTTAAATCAGCATGGTATTTTTCGTAAATGCTGTAGAAACCATTGTCTTTAAATTGAACTTTAGTTTCACGGTGACAGTTAATACACCAACCCATGCTTAGGTCGTTTTGTTGTTTCACCTCGCCCATTTTTTGAATTTCGCCATGGCAAGTTTGACAAGCAACTTTACCAGCATTTACGTGTTGAGCGTGGTTAAAGTACACGTGGTCTGGTAAATTGTGAATTCTCACCCACTCTATTGGTTTTGCTTTTGTAGCATCCCAAGCCTTACCTTCTTCAAAACCAGCATATTTATATAATTTTTTAATTTCGGCAGTACCGTTTATTTCAACACCGTCTTCATTTATAATCTTCTCTCCTTTGTACTCATTAATAGCAAGGTGACAGTTCATACACACATTTACTGAAGGTATGGTAGCTTGCTTGCCTTGGTAAACACCAATGTGACAATACTGACAGTTAATTTGATTAACACCAGCGTGTACTTTGTGAGAATAGTAAATTGGTTGTTCTGGTTGGTAATTTTTACTTCTACCAAGATTAATTGCCCCCATTGTAGTATAATAACCACCTACAATAAATAAGATAACAATTACTACTGCTATATACGCTTTGTTTTTCCAAAAAGCAACTGGTTCGGCAGCAGCAATACCTTCTTTGTCGTCTGATAGTTTTTTAAGATTACTATTTACTTGCAATAATATTAATGCTACAACAGCTAATACCAAAGTAAGAATACCGAATAATAGAGAGTTATCGCTTGATTCAGGATTTTTAGGGTCAGAAATAATTACCGGATCTTTGTAATCTTTAATATAACCTAATATAGCACCAATTTCTTTATCGGTTAAGGTTGTAAACAAGTTCATTGGAGATTTGTCGTACTTGTTATACAAATCGTTTGCATATTTATCTCCCGTTTTCAAGAAGGCTTGGTTATTTTTAATCCAAGCATATAATTTGGCTTTATCAGGCCATCTATCTTCTACACCAGCTAAAGCTGGACCAGTCATATCCTTATCAACTTTGTGACATGATGCACAATTTGACATAAACAAGGCTTTACCATCTTGAGCAGATGCGGTATTTAAAAACGAAAAAGCCATTAAAACAGTCAGCGTAAGAAAAAATGTTTTGGCTATACTTCTAAGACGTATCATATTCACGTTCTAATTGTTCTTAGGTGAGGAGAAATATCCTTTTGCGGTGGCAAAAATATGACAGTAACATGAGAAATGCACATCTCACTAAATTTTTTTTTATCCTTTGGTAGCAAGGCTTTCAGCCAATTGTAGAAAGTTTACTATTTGAATTGTCATAAAATTGTAACCAAAACTGTTAAACCCAGTACTGTTAAAAACCCACTAAAATTTACTCAAAAAATAGTTGCACATTTGACTTATGTTTAAAAAATGGAAAGAAAAATGGAAAGTTAGCTGGCTGCAATTCACGCTAATTATTTGCACGTTTGCCTGTGGCGGTAGTTTGTGCGGCTTTGCTGGTAAAAAATTACTGGCTTTTAGATTGTTAGAGAAAAATGCACTATATTTCATTATATACATAATTACAATATCTATTCTTTGGCCTTTTTGCGTACTACTTATTAGTATTCCTTTGGGGCAATTTGCTTTTTTTAAAAATTATTTACAAAGAATGGCAAATACAATGACAGGAAAAGGAAAAGGAAACAAGTATATAGCCATTTTTGCCTCTGGTGCTGGTAGCAATGCTGCAAAAATTATTGAACATTTACAAAATAACCAACATATACAAGTGGCTTTAATTGTATGCAATAAGCCCCAAGCAGGTGTTTTAAACATTGCCAAAGCCAATAACATTGAAACACTTTTGATAGAAAAAGATCAATTTTTTAGAGGCGATGCGTATATAAATGTTTTAAATACAAAAAACATCAACTTTATTGTTCTTGCGGGCTTTTTATGGAAAGTTCCTGCTGCACTCATTAAAGCCTATCCAAATAAAATTATCAATATTCACCCTGCGTTATTACCTAAATATGGTGGAAAAGGCATGTATGGCCATTTTGTACACGAAGCAGTTGTAGCCAATGGCGAAACAGAAAGCGGCATTACCATACATTATGTAAATGAAAACTTTGATGAGGGTAAACACATTTTTCAGGCTAGTTGCGCTGTAAGCAAAGCCGATACACCTGCTACGGTGGCAGCTAAAATTCAGCAACTAGAGCATCAACATTTTTCTAGAGTGGTAGAAGAAGTGGTTTTAACCGCAAAGTAATGAGATGGATTTGATTTTCTGTGATTGAAGTAGCTATGTTATAAAAATAGTTCTTGTAACGCAGCTTTAAGAAAAAAACTTGTAGGTACGCTATTCATTATTTGCAAATCTTCGCATAAGTTGCTATTGTTATCTAAAAAGCGAAAAATAATTTTAGCGTTATTTTTTTTTAATATATCAGCAAAAATGGTATCGCCATTTAATTTTTTATGATGCAATACATTTAGCAGTACACTATCATACAATTTAAACTTTTTTTCTAAAAAGGTTGTTTTGGTAAATGGATGCTGATTTTTTACCAAAGAAGCTACAATTTGGGCGGTTCGCTTTTGTATAAACTGAAACGCATAACCACTACTACCCTTTGCTTGCCCGCCAGCTATACCTATATTAATAATGCGACCTTCGTACTTTGGAAAATTAATATTGGTCATTGGTATGATGCCAAATTCTTCGTGTTCTATGGTGTAATCGCTAATGTCTAACTTGTTTTGAATATAGTGTTTAAGTGCATTTTCGTAATCTGTTTGCGCCAATAATTCTTCGGTAAACAACGTGTATTCAACCAAAGCTTGCGTGGCACTTGTAGGCATCACATACATAAAAGTTGTGCCATGTTGCTGGCTTACTGTAAAATCCATAAACGTGGCCAAGTTGGTATTAAAAGCCGGCGTTTTGGTATTAATTACCCAACCTTTAAAATGCTGCAACAAATAATATTTACCCTTTGGCACTTTAGGTTGCTTAAAAATGATACTGTTAAATACATAATCAGCCGTAAAAGCGTCATTTTCTAACTTTATTTCTACCCTTTTATCTTTATTTACAATACTTTTTACGGTATCGTACTTAAAGGTTACGTTAGAAAATTGCTGCGCAAAATGGATAACATAGTTGTAAAACTCTAACCCATGTATCATTTTATAAGTATATGGAGCAATAGAAATTGTGTTAGAAAATTGCTGCGAGAGAAATTGTATATCGTGCCAGCGATGGTGTACAATAGGCTCAAACAAACCTGCTTCAGTTTCCCAAAAACACCAAGTTCTATCGTTTTTGTTTTTAGGTGTTTGGTCTATTACTAAAATTTGTTTGTTGCAAAGCAAAGGCGTTTGTAATAAGCGCATTAATAAACTTAAACCAGCACAACCAGCACCTGCAATGATGTAATCGTAGTGCGATATTTGTGATTTTTTGTTGATGATTTGTGATTTTTAGCGAATCAAAATGGTGTATTTGTGGGTGCCAAATAGTGATAAGAAAGTAGAAGCCCCGATTCAAATGTAATATCGGGATGCCTAAAAAAACGGCAAGTGACACAACCAAAGTTAAATTGACAAACAAATGCTCAGTAAAGAAAAACAGTTTACATCTATTCAATCGGCGTTATCGGTGTTCCAATTGTTTGTGTTACAAAATACGATGCTTCAACGCTTCATCACGCTTTACTTTATCCCAATATTTTTTGGCAACTATTAGCATACCAAAACTTTCGCCATCTTCTTTATTAATATGCTTATGGTGCATTTTATGCGCCCAACGAATGGCTTTAATATAGCGACTGTTGGTACGGGTAAACAGCTTAAAACGCTGATGAATAATGATTTCGTGAAACAAAAAATAGGCAAAGCCATACATAGCTATACCTGCACCTATACTTACCGAAACGTAATTTTGATTGATGCTGCCAAGCATAATACATAGCCAACTTGGTATTGCAAAAATGAGAAAGAAGGCATCGTTTTTCTCGAAAAACCCATGTGTTTTTTGGTGATGATCCTCATGCAAAAACCACAAAAAACCATGCATAACATACTTGTGCGTAAGCCAAGTAACACCTTCCATTAAACAAAAAACAGTAAGTGTAATTACTATATATATTAGCATTATAGAAAAATTTGTAGCGCTATAAAAAACAACAACTGTATGATAAACAAATGTATAGCGAAATGGTTGGTTTTATTGAAGTTAAACTTTCTAAAAAGAACTAGTAAAAAAGCACTGATGAAAAACCAACAGAAGTAATTGAAAAATGGTACATAAGCAGTGTGCCATTGCCAAAATTTTAACTTAATTGCCACGGGCTCCATTATAAAATCGAAGAAAGTTGCAAGCAAAGCACCATCAATAATAAAACTAGCGGCTTTAAAACCAGGCCGCATTTGATGGCCTTGGGGCAAATATTTAGCCTCCATCCAAATATTTATTTTACGCATTATTATGCCCACAGAATACACCACCACAAACCAATTGAGCCCTATTAAAAATGGTACGCCCCATAATTTGGGGCCCATTACACTACCATACTGATAATGGCCAAATAACTTGCCTGTGTTTACACCAACTATTTCGGTAAACATGCCTACCACAAACGCAATGAGCATAAACAAGTAAAAACGCCTGTTTCTATAATGTTGGGTATAAATTAATAACGCAAACATGAGCAATTGATTTAGTTGGGTGTTTTGTATAAACCAATTGGCGTAGGGGGTAAATAAAATGCCAATAAAACCACTTACATGAAATAGAATGGCTGTAGCAATGGCAAACCTGTATCGGGTTAAATATTGTTTCAAGAGGGTATTTTGACTGGGCGAAAATAAGCAAGTAAAACCTTAATGCGGTAAGCTTTAGTGCTGCCTTTTTATCTTTTTAATATCATCAGCCACAATATCACTCATAATTTTAGCACTTTGCAAGCAAAGGGGTATGCCACCGCCAGGATGCACACTACCACCCACAAAATACAAGCCTTTAATAGCATTGCTAAAATTTGGATGGCGCAAAAAAGCCGCAAATTTACTATTACTGCTAGTGCCGTATAACGAACCCATGTACGAGGCCGTTTTACTTTCAATTGTAATGGGGTTTAGCACTTCTTGTACCTCAATAAGCGAAGCAATGTTTTTACCAAGTGCAGCAGATAGTTTAGCAATTATAATTTCTCTGTAAAGCTGTGTAAATGCTTGCCAGTTTTGCCCCACATTAGCGGGTACATTTACCATTACAAACCAGTTTTCTTTACCATTAGGTGCTTGCAATTTTGGCTCGCATTTACTAGTGATGTTGATATAAATAGTTGGATCGCTGTACAGATTTTTTGATGTAAACAAACTGTCAAACTCGGCCTTATAATCTTTGGCAAAAAAAATATTGTGCAACTCTAATTCAGGAAAACTAGCATTAATACCCCAGTAAAAAATGAGTGCACTGCTACTACGTTCTTGCTTTAAAATTTTATTCGCCTTGCGATAATCTTTTAGCAAATTGTTGTAGGTAAAATAAGCATCTATATTGCTTACCACAATTTCTGCGTAATGGTTATCGTTATTAGCAACCACACCTCTTACTTTGTATTCGTGCCTAATAATACTTGTTACAGGCGTATTAAAATGAAAAAGCACATTTTTTTTAAGTGCCAATTTATATAGTGCATTGGTAATGCTAATCATACCACCTTTTGGGTAAAATGTTCCTTCATTATGTTCAAGATGCGGTATTAAACTTAACATACCTGGTGCCTTGTAGGGGTTGCTACCATTGTAAGTAGCGTATCTATTAAACAACTGTACAGTATGCGTTTTGCTAAACGAAGCCTCGTTTACACTGTGCAATGTTTTAAACAAATATTTAGGCTTTGCGCTAGCTAGTGCCTTACGTATAGGTGCTGTAAACAAGGTTTTACACTTGTGCAGCGAATAATTTAAAAAAATACTACCAATATTCTTATACACTTTTTCTGACTGTTGCAAATAACTAGTGAGCTTTTTTCCATCTTCGCCAAGTTTGTTTTCTAGTTCGTTGGCAAAAGCTGCTGTATTGGTGTAAGCATTTACAACAATGCCATCGCTATAAAAATATTTGCAAGAAATAGGTAAGGCTTGGTAAGTAAAATAATCTGCAATTGGCTCATTGGCTAGCTCAAATAATGCTTCTATATTTTGAGGTTGTGTAAATAAACTAGGTCCAGCATCAAACTTGTAACCATTGGTTTCAAAATGCGATAGCTTACCACCAGGATAAGTATTTTTCTCGTACACTTCTACCGCAAAGCCTTGCACTGCAAGCCTTATAGCACTTGCTAAACCTGCAACACCTGCTCCTATAATAATGGCTTTTTTGTGAGACATGTACCTAATATATTTTTAGCGATTGGTAATAAAAATACTAATGCAATGCCTAGTTATTTAGCTTTTGTTTTCTGCAAGCCAGCTTACCACTTTAGGAAAAGCAATATGAAACCATTGTGTAAAAAAATTGGGATTAGTTTTTAAAGCCGTTTCTATTAAAGGCAATGTACAATAAGCATAGCTTTCTACCTCATCAAAATTTGGCTGCACCAAACCATCGTAAGTACCTATAAAAACATGGTCAAATTCATGTTCTGTAAGGCCATTATTAAATTCTGCTTTGTAGGTAAAATCAAATGCTTTGGTAAGTTCGGTATCAAAACCCATTTCTTCATGCAGCCTGCGGTGTGCAGCAGCTTTGGTATCTTCATTTGGTCTAGGATGGCTGCAACAAGTATTTGTCCAAAGCCCACCGCTATGGTATTTGTGCAGTGCCCTTTGTTGTAGTAATAATTCGCCTTTTTTGTTAAATACAAACACACTAAAAGCCCTGTGTAGCAAAGCTTTTTCATGGGCTTCCATTTTTTTCATTAAGCCAATCTCTACATCAAATTCATTTACAAGAACAACTGTTTCCATGGCTTAAAAATTAATGCGAAAAATTGATTAATAGAAACCAATGTGTTGCCTTTCATCAATTTTAAGGTAGCTTTAATCTAAATCAATTTAAAGAATGTTTAATTGGCTTCTAATACCAGCTTTTGCCAAAATAAAAGCTTTACGATAATCGGGAATACGGATGCGATCTTCCATAATTCGCTGCGGCTTTAGTTGTTTAATTTTCTTAAACAAAGAGAGATAATATTTATAGGCTACGTACACGCCAAATTTTGCTTGTATAGGCAATTGCAATATGGCAGCGTAGGCATCGTCAAAATCTTTTTGAATATCTGCTTCTATTAATAATTTGTCTTCTTTGGTAAAATTTCTAAAGTCGCAGTTAGGAAAATACACTCTATCCAATCCTTCAAAATCGGCTTTCAAATCTCTTAAAAAATTCACTTTTTGAAACGCCGCCCCTAAACTTCTAGCACCCGGTTTTAAGCGTTCGTACTCGGTTTTATTACCATTGCAAAACACATACAAGCACATTAAGCCTACCACTTCTGCACTACCATAAATATATTCTTCGTAGCCTGCTTTGTTGTACTTGCGTGTGTCTAAATCCATTTCCATACTAAACAAAAAAGCATCAATCAGTTTTGTATCAATGTTATAGGCATTTACTGTAAGCTGAAAACTGTGTAAAATGGGGTTTAAACTTATACCTCTTTCAATTGCCTCGTAAGTAGCAACCTTAAATTCTGCAAGCAAATTAGCCTTATCGTAGGCATGAAAAGTATCTACAATTTCATCGGCAAAACGTACAAAACCGTAAATATTAAAAATGGGTTGTCTTAGGTGTTTATGCAACAGCTTTATGGCAGAAGAAAAACTAGTACTGTATTGCACCGTGGTGTTTCTACTACATTCTTGGCATACGCTATCAAAAAGTTGCATGTTGGTCATGGCCCTTGGTATATTTTTTTGTTTGTAGGCTTTTGTTGTTATCTCAGCTTCTGTTGCGTTGCACACTGCAACATTCTATCTATTTTCAACTTTCAGCTAAGAGAAATTTTTACAAAAAATCTGCTTTTATCTACCTAAATCAGTGTCATCAGCGTTCCTATCTTCCAAATTCTTTCAGCACTTGTTTGGTATAATTTTTTTGTTTGTAGGCTTTTGTTGTTATCTCAGCTTCTGTTGCGTTGCACACT
>JASGCX010000010.1:0-5191 GCA_030053925.1 Flavobacterium sp. | reverse complement strand
CAACTTTCAGCTAAGAGAAATTTTTACAAAAAATCTGCTTTTATCTACCTAAATCTGCGTCATCAGCGTTCCTATCTTCCAAATTCTTTCAGCACTTGTTTAGCCACTACTTCACCACTTATTAAACTTGGCGGCACACCTGGCCCAGGTACAGTTAATTGACCTGTATAAAACAGGTTTTTCACCTTTTTACTTTTACAACTTGGCTTTAAAATAGCTGTTTGTAAAAGTGTATTTGCCAATCCGTAAGCGTTACCTTTAAATGCGTTGTAATCTTCTATAAAATTGCTTTGTGCGAACGATTTTTTGTAGATAACAAACGGTTTAATAGATTGTTGTAACTTCTGCTCCATTCTTTCTACAACCATATCAAAATATTTCTCTCGCAAAGCCTCATCATCACCTGTTAAGCCTGTAGCCACAGGTATTAATATAAACAAGTTTTCGCAGCCCTCGGGTGCAGAACTTGGGTCTGTAACCGATACTGCACTTACGTAAAACAGTGGATTGCTAGGCCATTGTTTGGTAGTATAAATTTCTGCACCATGCACATCAAAAGATGTATCAAAAAACAAGGTATGGTGCTCAATATTGTCTATCTTTTTACTTAAGCCAACGTAATATAGCAAGCAACTAGGTGCCATTACTCTTTTGTACCAGTAATCATTGCTATAGCTTCTATAACAACTAGCCAATAATTTACTTTCTACATGATGATAATCGGCACCAGCAATAATTACGTCAGCAGTGAAAAAGTTTTGATTTGCGGTCGACGGTCGACGGTCGACAGTCAACAGTGGTCTATGGTCAATGGTCTTAATGCCAACCGCTACCCCATTTTCAACTACTATTTCTTCCACATTTTGGTTAAACTGAAAATCAACACCCAATTCTTTAGCTAAATGGTACATGGCTTGTACTATTTGGTACATACCTTTTTCAGGATACCAAGTACCGCCTTTAATATCTGCATAGTTCATTAAGCTGTACAATGCAGGCGTTTTTTTGGGCAAAGCCCCAAGAAATAAAACAGGAAATTCTAGTAATTCACGCAGTTGTGGATGCTTAAAATGCTTAGCTACATGGTCTTTCATCGAGTTAAACACATCTAGCTTAAACACGCCGGACATCAAATCCCAATCAATAAATTCAGATAATTTTCTACCCGGTTTGTGAACCAATTTATTAATACCAACCTTGTATTTATATTCGGCTTCGGCTAAAAATTTATCCAATGCTACACCACTATTGGGTTCTATATTATTGAATAGTTTTTTCAAATCATCGTAATTGGCAGGTACATCCATTTTACCATTTTGCCAATACACACTGTATGAAGGATCTAATCTTTTAAGCTGGTAATAATCGGCAACTTTTTTGCCAAACTGGGCGAAGAAACGTTCAAAAACATCAGGCATCCAATACCAACTTGGGCCCATATCAAAGGTAAAACCTTGTGCTTTATACTGCCTAGCTCTACCGCCGGCCATGTTGTGCTTTTCTAGCACTGTTACTTTATAACCTGCCTTTGCCATAAAACTGGCAGCAGATAAGCCTGCAAAACCTGCCCCAATTATTATTACCGATTTCTGTTGCATGAAGTAGGAAAATTAGGGGATTTTGGTAAGATTAATAACGTTCTAACTGCGCCTTTAATAATTTACGTGCAAAGTGAATACGGCTTTTAATTGTACCTAAAGGTTCGCCAAGTATATCGGCAATTTCGTGGTACTTAAAACCATCAAAATATAGTAAAAATGGGTTCTTAAAAATATCTGGCAAGCCATAAATGGCAGCTTGCACTTCTTTAATATTTAGAGTTGCAAGTGCATCGTTTGTAACCGCCCCTTGGTAATTACCAATTAAAAATTCGTTTGGTGTGGTATCGAAAATGGTATTTTGTTTAGCCTTTCTGCGGTAATTATTAATAAAAATATTACGCATGATGGTGTACAACCAAGCCTTAATATTAGTACCTGTATTGTATTTTTCTCTATTGGCCAGGGCACGATATAGGGTTTCTTGAAACAAGTCTTTCGCTTGTTCATTATCTCGTGTAAGTGTAATTGCAAATGGCTTTAAAAACTCGGTGTTGTTAGTCAACATTCGATCAAATTCTACCGCTGTCATAAAAACTTGTTTAAGCATTAAGGGCGTAAAGTTAAACAGAATTAGTTGAAGCGAGCAAAAAAATGTTTAAACTTTGGCAATAAAACGTGAAACAAAATGAGCGGTTAAAAAAAAAAGCTGTTCACAAACTGAAAGAGGTTGAAGTTGGCATGTTGATAGTTTGCCTTGATAGCAGATAAAAGTGCCATTTTATCAACATCTTTCATCCGCTCTTGTTGAATAATTTGATAAGCCCTTTCTGCCAATAGCCAGTATTTTTTTTCAGAGTATGTTAATTGTTGTAAATGCTGTTGAATACAATTTACTAGTTCATCTATACCTTGCTTTTGCAAAGCGATGGTTTTTATAATAGGCACTTGCCAGATAGTATTGTGATAGGTTGGTGCTAATAACTGCCGCAGATTTGTTACAAAACTATCTGCATCAGGTCGGTCGCTTTTGTTTACTACAAATATGTCGGCTATTTCCATTAGCCCTGCTTTCATCGTTTGCACTTCATCGCCACTTTCTGGTACTACCACAACCACGGTAGTATCTGCAAGGCCAGCTATTTCTATTTCACTTTGCCCCACACCTACTGTTTCTACAATTATATAATCGAAACCAGCCGCTTGCATTACACTCATAATTTCAATAATATGTGGGTGTAAACCGCCCAACGAGCCACGTGTAGCTAAAGATCTAATAAACACATTTGGATGATTGTACCAATTGCACATACGTATTCTATCACCTAGCAATGCACCTAAGTTAAACGGTGATGAAGGATCAACACATAACACACCTACCAATTTATTATCGGCTACAAAAGCTCCTACTAAAGCATCGGTTAAAGTGCTTTTACCAGCACCTGGTGGGCCTGTAATGCCTATCACTTTTGCCGTTGGTAATTGTAAATGTTGCAGTATTTCTTTGTAGCCGAATACTTCGTTTTCAACTAACGAAATGGTGCGAGCTAGTGTTTTATAATTCATGCTTATGGTAACTACTAGTGCTATTTATGTAAGTAAAAATTAGTAGTAGGATAAAGTTGATCTACTATTTTCTTTAACCTAACGTTAGTATTTCTTACTTTTTTATCAAGTACAATTTCAGAGAAATTAAAGGTTCGAATTTTATCAATAATCTCTAAAAATGAAAGGCTTTCAAGAAAACACTGTGAAAATAAATTAGATATAACAATATTCCATTCTTGTTTATTACTCCAATAGTGAGCAATGTTTTTATCAGCACTTATTATTGGGTAACAACTACTTAACGCTATAGAAAGAGCAGCCTGTTCAATTAATCTAGGAATTATTTTCGCTTTACACATTTCGTCGCATATAGCTAATGCCAACTCAATGTCATAAAGATTTGTAGTATTAGGTGTTGCAACTACACCAGCATTCCACATACAATTGTTTGCAGTAACAGTTATTCCACCAAATGATTGGCCTTTCATTTTATGCCACATCTTTCTTTCGGTTTTACTTTTTTTAGCAGCAAAAGGTCCTTCGTTTATGTGCATTGAGGCATTAAATTGTAGCAGACCCAAATCGGCATTTTGTAAACAAAATGTATCAGCATCAACATACAAGACAGGTTTATTAGGATACAATCTACAAACTTCTTGAATTGCTTTAATTTTAATTCGCCAGAAAAAATTGTAATCACCTTTCCATTTTTTTAATATCACTTCATTCACTTCTATAATATTAACCTTATCGCCAAAAAGTTTGTATTGAGCCGGAAAATCTGTAATAATATTAATTGTAGCAATATTGTTATTAAAAGCTAAAAAAGTAGTAATAGAAAATGCAGCTTGCAAATGATTATCTATTTTTTCACCTATTACGAAATAAACTATATTCATTCTTATTTATTTTTCAAAAAGTGCTATGGTATTATAAGAAACGCTTAATTGGTTATGATATACATATAAATTGAGTAATCTTTCGGATAAAAAACCAAATACTCTTTCTTGATAAGCATCTTCACTTAATGTAATGCGGTTTTCTACTTCAAATAATATATCAAATAACCAGTTTAAGTAATCATCCCAAATATACCAAGGTGCCACCATCATATTATAATATGACATAACAGTCATCTTTGAAAAAGTTAAAAAGCTCTTCTCATAGCGAGGGTATTTTTCCAAGATTACTTGTTTTGTTACAAACCAATCAGTAGGTGAATGTTTATAACAATAGGCTTCTTCAATTGTATATATTTTTCCTCGCTCTTTATGCGCAAGTGCAGGATATTGTATAATCACATCTGAAGTTGATAATTCCTTTTGTAAATGCTTGTACAACTTTTCATTTAATACTTCATTAAGGTTATTAGGATTGAAAGCAAAATATTTACGGCTCCGCAATTTTAGGAAGTACTTATATTTAGGCAACATAAAATACCTTCTATAATGACATAGCCCCCAAATGTCTATTTCTTTTCTGTTAAAATTCTTCCACACCCAATAGCATGCGGTTAATTCGTTATAATTTTTATTCTTATAAGAAATGTTAATAAGTGTATTATCTTGATAATCTGTATATAGTATATTATTAAAATTAGTGCCTACTTGTATAGAAGAAACAAAATTTGAATTTGGAATATGTCCTTCTTTATGATATGCACTAAATAGTTGAATTTGTTTCATAAAAATCTATAGATGCAATGTAACAAAAATTAATAAACGAAGTTGTTTAAACTTTTTTAGGTACTGATAAAATAAAAGGTAACTCAATGTATTTAAAGGTTTGAACAAAAATAACAACAGTGGGCGTTATCAGCGAAGACAAAGTTAGAGAATACATAGTTCCGTTTTTGAGTGTTGGCAAAAGAGGCTTTAAGAGTAAGCTGTGTTTAACAAAAGTAATGTTACTTATTTTAATGCAACTTAAAACGGGATGCCAGTGGAGAGAACTAAGCATTAAGGAATATTTTTATAACGGGGAAGTTTGTTGGCAGACCATTTATTACTATTTCAACAAGTGGAGTCGAGATGGAAGTTTTAAGAGAGTTTGTGTTAATGCCTAAAAAGAGTTGACCGTTATTTATCTTTTAACGCCATGTTTAA
>JASGCX010000088.1 GCA_030053925.1 Flavobacterium sp. | reverse complement strand
AAATAGGCTTGCCATAGTTTTTTGCCTTCGGCTAAAACTTCATACGATAAACCTGTCAGGTCTTCAAGACCTGTCAGGTTTTGTAAATACTGCACCATAAAATCGCTTTCAAACCTATCGGGGCTGCCTACTTCTGCTTCGGTAAAAGGGATAAAATGATTGACAATACTCCATGTTTTGCCATTCCATTCTAAGCCATCGGCACTAGCAGTAAGGTTGCTACCATTAAACAACATCCATATTAAACAATCAGTTTTAAATTCGTTGGTTAATGGTTTTGTAGGTTGTAAAAACTGGTCTTTATCGTTGAGTCAAGTGGGTTTTACTACTCTACGAACAGTAAATACTATTGCTGCTTGCCAAAGGTTTTCTGGGGTAACATAAATTGCTCCATCTCTTAGACCTTGAAGGTTTTATGACCCTAGCCATTTTCGTCGGCTAATACTTCATACGATAAACCTGACAGGTCTTGTAAATACTGCACCATAAAATCGCTTTCAAACCTATCGGGGCTGCCTACTTCTGCTTCGGTAAAAGGGATAAAATGATTGACAATACTCCATGTTTTGCCATTCCATTCTAAGCCATCGGCACTAGCAGTAAGGTTGCTACCATTAAACAACATCCATATTAAACAATCAGTTTTAAATTCGTTGGTTAATGGTTTTGTAGGTTGTAAAAACTGGTCTCTATCGTTTAGCCAAGTAGGTTTTATTACTCTACGAACAGTAGATACTATTGCTGCTTGCCAAAGGTTTTCTGGAGTAACATAAATTGCTCCTTTGTGTCCAATGCCTTGTGCAGAAGATAATAGCAAAGTATAAAGATTTGCATTCTGAAAATCATTGCTATCACAAACCAAATGAGCAATAGCACCATCAGACCATTTTGTAGAACCACTTGTAGCTTTTGCAGGATTTACGACATTACTTAAAGAAATTACCTCTTGCTTATTTGCTTTTGGTTTTACTATCCAATTACTTAAAAACAAATCATTTGGCAAATTATAAAATGTTTTTTCGCCAATTGGGTTAGCATTTTTATCTAACACTTCTACATCTATTTCTGAAAATGAGCCTTTGCCAAGACCTGTCAGGTTTTTAGAAACCTGACGGGTTTGCTGGTCGGTTTTCCAAACTAAAATGCCAAGACCTTTCAGGTTTTTAAAACCTGACGCATTTGCTGGTCGGTTTTCCAAACTAAAATGCCAAGACCTTTCAGTTTTTTTAGAAACCTGACGGGTTTACCAAGACCTGTCAGGTTTTAAAAACCTGACAGGTCTGTAGCGACGAAAATCACATTAGCACATTATCACATCATCACATTATCACATTATCACATTATCACATCAGCAAATTAGCACATTATTTACGCTTCCATATAGCTTTCTATTGGCTCGCAAGTGCACACCAAATTTCTATCGCCATAGGTGTTGTTGATACGTGCAACAGATGGCCAAAATTTATTTAAGGTTACATAGTACAAAGGAAACGCAGCTTGTTTGCGGCTGTAAGGCAAATTCCAAGTATCGGCGCAAACCACAGCTTGTGTGTGTGGTGCGTTTTTTAGTGGGTTATTGGCCTTGTCAAACTTACCTGCTTCAATGGCTTTTATTTCATCGTAAATGCCTATCATGGCATCGCAAAAGCGGTCTAGCTCTGCTTTGTCTTCACTTTCAGTTGGTTCTATCATAATGGTGCCAGCCACAGGAAAACTCATGGTTGGCGCATGAAAACCATAATCAATTAAACGTTTAGCCACGTCTTCTGCTTCTACACTTGCTGTTGCTTTAAACGGGCGTAAATCAATAATAAATTCATGTGCAGCCGTGCCGTTTGTACCAGTATATAAAATTGGATAGTATTTTTCTAATCTTGCTTTCATGTAATTGGCATTTAAAATGGCGTATTCTGTAGCCATGGTTACACCATCGAAGCCAAGCATTTTAATGTAAGCATAGCTAATTAGCAAGATAGAGGCTGAACCGTAAGGGGCGGCAGAAACAGCACCGTTAGAACCGTTGACTGTAGACTGTTGACCGTTGAGAGCAGTATGCTTTGGTAAATGCGGTGCTAAATGTTCACGCACACATATTGGGCCCATGCCTGGTCCACCGCCACCATGTGGAATGGCAAATGTTTTATGTAAGTTTAAGTGACACACATCTGCACCAATTTGGGCAGGTGAGGTTAAACCTACTTGTGCATTCATATTGGCACCATCCATATACACTTGACCGCCAAGCTCGTGTATAATGCTACAGATTTCTTTAATTGTTTCTTCAAATACACCGTGAGTTGATGGATATGTAACCATCAAACCACCCAAAGTGTTTTTGTATTGTTGGGCTTTTAATTTAAGGTCGGCCACATCTATATGGCCTTCGTCTGTGCCTTTTACCACCACTACTTTCATACCAGCCATTACAGCACTTGCAGGGTTGGTGCCATGTGCAGAAATTGGAATTAATACCACATTTCTATGTGCATTGCCATTGGCTTTGTGGTAAGCCATAATGGTTAATAAACCTGCATATTCGCCTTGTGCACCACTGTTTGGTTGCAAGCTACAAGCATCAAAACCAGTAATAGCACACAAATACTCAGATAACTCATTAATTATTTGCTGATAACCTTCTGCTTGGTTAGCGGGTACAAATGGATGAATACCGCCAAATTCGGGCCAGCTTACAGGTATCATTTCTGTGGCAGCATTCAATTTCATGGTACAGCTACCCAGCGAAATCATACTGGTGTTTAACGATAAATCTTTGTTTTCTAATTGTTTAATGTAACGCATCATTTGGCTTTCGCTATGGTGCATGTTAAACACAGGATGTGTAAGAAAAGGTGTAAGGCGTAAGGCGTAAGTTGGCAGATTGGTTAAAGCATCATTGCTATCAAACTCAATCTCTGCTTCGTTTTGGCCTTTTAGTTGTGCAAATACATACACTAGATCTAGCACATCTTTTTGCGAAGTTGTTTCATCTAAAGATATGCCTACATGGTTGGCATCAATATACCTAAAGTTCACTTTGTTTTGTAGTGCTATTGGGCGCAATTGTTGGGCATCTACTTTTATAACTACGGTATCAAAGTAAGCGGTATTAATATTTTCAAAGCCTAATTCTGCCAAGCCTTTGCTTAATACCAAAGCCAAGGTAGCCACACGTTCAGCAATGTTTTTTAAACCTTTTGGCCCATGATATACGGCATACATTACAGCCATATTGGCAAGTAATGCTTGCGCTGTACAAATATTTGAGGTTGCTTTTTCACGTTTAATGTGTTGCTCTCTTGTTTGCAAAGCCATGCGTAAAGCTCTGTTGCCTTGCGCATCTATACTTACACCAATTAAGCGGCCAGGCATGCCACGTTTAAACTCATCTTGCGTAGCAAAAAAAGCCGCATGAGGGCCGCCATAACCAAGTGGCACACCAAACCGTTGCGCCGAGCCAACAGCCACATCGGCACCTAATTCACCTGGGCTAGTTAGTAAGGTTAAAGCCAACAAATCGGTAGCCATTACCACATAACCTTTTACTGCATGTACTGCATCTATAAAGGTTTTGTAATCTTGTATGCTACCGTTGCTGTTAGGGTATTGCACCAATGCGCCAAAATAAGTTGCATGTATTTGTGCCGTTTTATAATCGCCAAAAACCAGTTCTATACCAATTGGCAAAGCCCTGGTAATTAATACATCTTTGGTTTGTGCAAATGTTAGTTCGTCTACAAAAAATTGAGGTTTTTCGGCTTTGTCGGTTTTATTTACATGATGAAACAACATAGCCATTGCTTCTGCTGCTGCGGTAGCCTCGTCTAGTAAGCTAGCATTGGCAATAGCCAAGCCTGTTAAATCGCACACCATGGTTTGAAAGTTCAACAAACTTTCTAATCTACCTTGGCTTATCTCGGCTTGGTAAGGTGTGTACTGTGTGTACCAGCCTGGATTTTCAAAAATATTACGCAAAATAACACTTGGCGTAATGGTATTGTAATAACCTTGGCCAATAAATGTTTTGTACAATTTGTTTTTAGCGGCAATTTGTTTTAACAACTGTAAATACTCGTACTCGCTAATGGCCTCGGGCAGGTTAAGCGGCTGCTGCAAGCGTATAGATGCAGGTACGGTTTTACTAATTAATGCTTTAACACTAGGTACGCCTATAGTTTGCAACATGGCTGCGGTGTCTGCACTGTTTGGTCCATTGTGACGTTTTTGAAACTCGGTGTTTTGCTGTTGAAACAAATTCATAGCGTGTGTTTTAAGTGTGTTACTAGCTGTAGATTTCGCTTTAACACATAGCAAAATTGGTTTGAAGCGTGCACATAGAATTCTATGTGTGCCAAGCATTCTAAATGTTACTATGCGTTTAACTAGCTTATTTGAGGTTGCAAATGTAATATTCTATAACGTGCTATTGGGTAGTTTGTTAAGTTTGGTAGGCCCTAATGTGCGAAACTTGGTACAAAGCCTATTTGCTATTAAAATTTTATTAATCAGCAAGCAAATACCTGTGAAAATATTAAGCAAACAACGTTTAAAATTTGAGAAAGTAGAGCGAAAGTGCATAAATTTTTAGAAAACATCTATTAATTATAGATGCCCCCAAAATGTTGGAGGCATTTATAATTTAAGCAGCCAGCAAGCAAATGGTTAGAGGCCAAAGTTTTTAAGATATCCAAGGCATTTTGCAAACCTTTCCGTTATGTTTTATACCTACAATATCTAATCGTTAGAACAAATTTGTAAATAAATTTAACAATTAGTTCACACTAGGTTTCAACCACAGCTTTGCACACTTATTATTAAAAATAAAATGCAGCATTATAAAACGCAATTGCCTTAAAAAACAACGGTTAGTTACAATAAAAAAGCACAATTAGCAGTTTACAACGCACTTTTAAGCACAAAACCAAAAAATAACACAAAAAATAAGGCGAAGATAATTTTTAAAAATGTTATCCACATTTTTAAAAAGCTAGGTTTTTAGCTAGAAAAACTGGGGTTTGGGGTATTTTTTAACATATTCGTAGCCAATATTTTAGCCTCTTCTATAACAGGCTTTGGATAACCGCTTACTTCTAAAATTTTTATAGCATTTCTAGTTTGTAAAGGGCCTTTTTTAAGTAAATGGTCAAATAATAGTTCGCCATTTTCAATATTCTCGTTAAAATGATATAAATCAAACTCATCAAATAAAAGACTAGAAAGTTCTATATCATGTGTAGCAACAAACACTATATTATTTTTTTGGTTTAAGAAAGATAAAACCGCTTTAGCTGCTGCTACACGCTCTATTGTGTTTGTACCTTTAAAAACTTCATCTAAAACAAATAAATTTTGGTAATCGCTTTCCGTTGCGTTGATAAATTTTTTAATAATGGTAACTTCTTCTAAATAATAACTCGTACCACTTAATAAACTATCTCCAATAGAAATAGAGGTATGTAATTTGAATATTGGAGTTTCAAATTTTTCAGAAAAACAAGTATATAGGCTTTGAGCGAGTATAGCGTTTACTGCTATTGTACGTAGAAAAGAGCTTTTTCCACTCATATTAGATCCTGTTATTAAAACGCTTCTATTATCAATGCATATTGAATTATCAATACATTTATTAATCAATGGGTGGTGTGCATTTATAATATTTAATCTTTTTTTAGCATCTAAAAATGATGGTTTACAAATGCTTACATCGCTTTTTCTAAGCGAAGCAACAGATATTGCCATATCTATTTTGCCAACATAAGCAAAAAGTTGCATTACCTCGTGCCGATGTTCTAGCAATTCATTCATTAACTTATAAAAAGCCCTCACTTCTATTAAAAAGAAGGCTTTAAATAAATCAAAAAAAAACATTATTGCTTGTGTAAAATCATCACCTTTTGCTTGTCCAAAATTCTGTAGCAAAAAATGTTTTTGAAACTTTTTTAAAGATTGAACAAATTTTTTTGTTGATTCTTTCTCGAATGGCATATCTACATTTTGCAAATGCTTTACTATGTTTAACAATACATTTAATTGCGGTATAGAACGCATGAATTGGTAAGAACCATATCTATTAGAATAATGTAAAAACAGATTAATGCTGAACGGTAGCATTAGCCATAGCAACAGAATATTATAAAATGGTGCTAACAAAAGCATCACTAATACAATAATTATATTGGTGCTTATAAATTTTTGCCACCAAGGCTTTTTAAGCAAGTTATTGTTAAAGAGGGTTGCAATAAAATAGCTATTGTAATTATTTAATGGTAGCAATAATAGCTGTACTTGCTCTCTAGTATGTTTATTTAAACTAAAAAAATCTACTTGTTTATCTAATTCTTGCAAAGCCAAAATATTATTTGTAGGTCTTTGCAATTGGCTGTACAAATACTGTTGTCCTACATTACAAGTAGTTCTATCTATAAATTGAAATAGTGCATTAAAATCTATATCGGTAAGTGTTTGTGAAGATAATTGTTGAAAAAAAGGTTCAGAATTATTTTGATTATATAGGTTAATTAAAGAGAAATCGAAATAAGTATCTTTTTGCTTGCCCCAACTATTTTGAATGGTAAGTAATTGATTAGCAATTGTTTTATTAATTCTATAGTTTGAAATTAAGAAAAAAATTACAAGCATAATAGCGAACCCAATTAAGTAAAGCATACATGAAAAAATTACTAGTAAACTATAAATATAAAACCTAAAAAATTATCAATCTAGCTTCATCACTTTCGCTGCTCAATTCACTATTTTCTTGCTCTGCAGCACGCATTTGTTTGCTCGTTTGCCTGCTACCATCGTGGCTATAACCTGGCGGGCCAAATAGATAGTTGAGTTTTTGAACCCAGGAAATATTTTGTTGCGAAATATCTTTAACTATTTGCTGCCACTCATGAAAAACAATGGTTGCTGCATTTGGGTTGTCTATATTTTTTGTGAGCCCGTATTGTATGGGCCGATAATTTGCCGCAGGCAATTCTTCCTGAAAAGTACCAAACCATTTATCCCACAGTATTAAAAACATACCCATGTTTTTATCTAAGTATTTGGGGTTACTAGCATGGTGTACCCTGTGATGCGAGGGCGTAACCAACACATACTCTAGCCAGCCCATTTTGCCTATCAATTCTGTATGTACAAAAATGCCCCAAATTTGCGTAGCACTATATACAAACAAAATATCTAACGGCTTAAAACCCAATAATGGCAAGGGCAAAAAGTAAATAAAGCGATACAATGGCTGAAATACAGAAGATCGAAAACCTACCGTAAAATTCATTAGTTGGCTGCTGTGGTGCGTAACATGTGTGGCCCAGAAAAAACGAATTTCGTGATCGAAACGGTGCAGCCAATAATATAGAAAATCTTCGCAAACCACAAGCAACAACCAATACATAACGCCTTGCTGCCAGTTAATAAGCCGGTTATTAAAACAATATACAAATACAGCAAGGTAAACCACTCTAAACAACAAATCGATACTGCCATTTAGCAGCATTAAATACACATTTGTAATGGTATCTTTTAGTGTGTAGTTTTTGCGGTGCTGCCAGTGCGATAGCAACAACTCGCCAGCAATTAATACCAAATAAATTGGTGTAGAAATTAAAATGAGCCATTGCTCGTTTATTGCTTCCATGTAGTTTTGTATGTATTACAAAGTAACAATTACAAAAGCATATAACCTTCTATTAAATTGTTAAGTATGACCGAAGAAGTAAGTTTAAACAATTGGCAGCAAAAAAGTAAAGACCACACCAAGCAATACAAAAACTTTTTGCAACGTGCCCATAAAAACAATGTATTAAAAGCCCTGCCAAACTTACACGAACAAGCTTTTAAAAAAATAGATTGCCTAAACTGTGCAGCCTGCTGTAAAAACTACAGCCCTCGCTTTAAAACCACCGATATTAAACGCATTAGCAAGCATTTAAAACTGCGTGAAAGTGTATTTATTGATACCTTTTTAAACCTTGATAGCGATGGCGATTATGTAGTAAAATCTTCGCCTTGCCCATTTTTGGGCAGCAATAATTATTGTAGCATTTATGAACAGCGACCTAGCGATTGCCACCGTTTTCCTTACACCGATGAAGATGTATTGCTTAAAAGACCAGCCATTACGCTTAAAAACGCCACTTTTTGCCCAGCCGTATATTTTGTGTTGGAAAAATTGATGCCTTAGCACTCAAGTTTAATAAAGCCATTGCTTAAAATTTTTGTTGCAAAAAAATTGTGACAAAATAAAATGTCACCAAAAAAAATATCACAACCTTGTGACAAAAAAAGTGAGAAAGCATCATAAATAAAACTATAACCTCAGCCGTGTTGCTTGTGCTTACAAATTTCTTTCAGTTCAACAATAATGGTATTTGAATATATGTACCAAGGCAAAGAATGGCGTAACATTTTTGCTCTCAGCCACGTTTATAACCTTTGCAAATTATTTTTATATTTAACAATAATAGCAAGCGAATACAGGTACTAAGGGTAAAAAAATTTGCTAAATCAGCGAGCAATATTTGTAAACGTTAGTTCTTTAAACAAACCTGTAGTGTTCTCACTCTCATTTTACCTTGCAGCCACAAAACCATTTACACGCAAAATTTCACTACAATACATACAATGGTATATTTTATTTATTAATTCGCTATCTATTATCTTCAATACAATAAATATTTAACTTACACGATTCAATAATAATAGATTGGGCTCGTAACGTATCAGGATAACAATATTTTTTGTACGTTAAATTATTGTAAAAGCTTTCAAATCCTCTTTTAGAATAGTCGTAATTGGGTTGATATAAAGCGAAACTTATAAACAAACAAAGCAACATGAAGCCATTTATATACTTATATTTTTGTAATCGAATAAACAATAAAACAAATACCAAAGTAGTTAATATTGAAGGGTAAATAAAATATCTACTTACATAAGCCCAAAGAGTAAAATCTTTATTACCACCACTAGAACGGTTAAGTGCTACTGCCGCCATAGATAACGTAACAAATACAATAATTGCAATAAATGGAAGCACTTGTTTTGAAGTTATAAACTTCCAACAATTGGTTTTATAGCAGCAGCATAGCAATAAAATGGCGTATAGGAATATGGCAAAAATAGGTCGGCTTGCATTTTGTCCAAAAAGATTACCTGACAAATAAAAATAGTACGATATTATTTCTGATATAGAATGAGAACCCGTAAATGCTGCTTTTTGATAATAAAAAAAATAGGAAACACTGAATACTACAAATGAAATAGCAGCTATGTAGATTTTAATTTTTTGTTTTTGAAACACACAAAAAAGTAACAATGCAATGCCACCAATAATGCCATTACCGCTTGAAAATGCACACAAAAATTGAAACAAAAATGCTAATAATAAATTAAACCATTTATTGCTTTTGCTATAAAAGTAAAGACTAAGCATAAACAACATTACTACCCCAAAATTTTGCATACCTGCCATTGCAAAATTGCAATTTTCCCAATTAGATGCACTTAATAAACAAAAACTAATAACCAAAACTGCTAATGCCCATTTTTGAGGTATTGCTTTATAAATAAAATAAGCAAAAACAGCAGCAATAATTAGTAATTCTAATGTATTAATGTATATTAAATTAAGAAAACTAATTTTACCAAATACCAAAGTATATATTACATAAATTATTCGAGAATGTAAAATTCTATGCTCGTTGTGTTGGCTAAACAAAAGTGCTACCTTGTTACCCCAACCTGCTGTTGAATGCCAGTTGTTTAAAAAGGATAAAATAGCATCATAATCATCGCTATATGGCAAGTTTAAACTATACTCGCTTATCATTTTCCAAATAATAATAATTGGTATACACGACAAGAGAATTAAGCCAATAGTTATATACTTATTGTTTATTATTGCCTTACCATTACTGATTGAAGAAGATACATTTGGAGCCACTTTTTGGGTAGCGATAACCTTATTTTTTGTAATAATTTTTCTTTTACTCATAAATTATTAAATTAGTATTTAATCCCATTTCTTTTTAAAATCACCACGACTAAAATATTTTTCTATTAAGCAATATAGTATAATAAAAAAATAACGGCTGCCCATTTCTCTTATTTTTAAATTAGACGTACCATGCTTTCTATTTTGCCAACTGTTAGGAACTACTGTATATGTGTAGCCACGCACAACAGCTTTTAATGGTAACTCAACCGTTAAGTTAAAATGCGGTGACATAAATGGCTTTATGCCCTCGATAGTTTGTTTACTATACAATTTAAAAGCATTTGTACAATCGTTATATTTTAGCCTAAAAACCCAGTTAATGCAAGTGTTTACAAAGCGATTTATGTATAATTTATTTCGAGGATAATTAATAACTTTGCTGCCTTTTATAAATCGGCTACCAAAAACACAATCTACTTTTTGAGTAATAAATGTGTTGTAATAAGTTAATAAATCTTTTGGCGAATCGCTCAAATCGGCCATTACAACAGCAACACAATCGCCACTAAAGTTTTCTAAACCTTTGCGAACTGCATATCCAAACCCATTATAAGGCGGGTTGTTAGTTATATAAACCAAAGTTGGAAATTTAGTTTTTAAATTTTCTAAAACTTCAATTGTATTATCTTTTGAGTTATCATTTACCACTAAAATTTCATGAGAAATATGGTTAGCGCAGAGTTCTGTATAAAATTCTTTAATAGTTTCGGGTAAACTTAAACTTTCGTTATATGCAGGAATAACTATACTTAATTTCATTATAATCTTGCTTTCATATTGTCAAAAATTTGTGCAAGTGTGGTTTCTAAAGCGTATTCATATTGCCAATTTGGGTAATGATTTTTAAATTTCATAATACTAGATATATACCAAATATGATCGCCAATTCTATTGGTTTCGCTATAAGTATATTTCATTTTATTGCCAGTAATATTTTCACAAACGTCTATGGCTTCTATCATTGAACAGTTTGAAAACCTGCTGCCACCTGCATTATAAACTTCGCCACATTTAGGGTTTTGATAAAAGTGCCAAAACATATTCACCAAATCGTAGCTATGTATATTATCTCTAACTTGTTTACCCTTGTACCCAAAAATGGTGTATTGATTTTTTGTTATAGCACATTTCATTAGGTAAGAAAGAAAGCCGTGTAATTGGGCACCACTGTGTTGAGGGCCAGTTAAACAACCACCTCTAAACACTCCAGTTTTCATATTAAAATATTTTCCATACTCTTGTACAAGCACATCGGCTGCTACTTTTGATGCACCAAATAATGAATGTTTAGAATTATCAATACTCATTGATTCATCAATTCCATCTTTAAAGTAGCTATGTGTTTCATCAATTTCCCAACGTTTTTCTTGCTCAATTAATGGCAAAAAATTTGGCGTATCGCCATAAACTTTGTTGGTAGATGTAAAAATAAAAACTGCTTCGTTGCAGTATAATCTTGTAAGTTCAAGCATATTTAAAGTACCATTGGCATTAATAGTAAAATCTGTTAATGGTTCTTTTGAAGCCCAATCGTGACTTGGTTGTGCAGCAGTGTGCACTACCATTTTTATATCGTTGCCATATTGCTTAAAAATTGTTTCTAAAGCAGCATAATTTCTTATATCAACATTGTGGCTAGTGAAATTTTGAAACTCCGCTTTAAGTCTATTTTCATTCCATTGTGTTGATGCTTCTTTGCCAAAAAAGTAAGCACGTTGGTCATTATCAATGCCAATTATCCTATCCATTTTATTGGCAAAAAAACTAACACTTTCGCTGCCAATTAATCCACCAGAACCTGTAATTAAAGCTATGTTCACTTTTTTATACGTTTAATATTTTATCTAATTGTTGTTCATTGTTTCCAATCCAAGTAATAATATCATCTACTATTTTTTCGGCATTGCGTTTTGGCTTCCAGCCAGTAGCGGATGTTATTTTAAAGTTATCTGTAATGTAAATTGGTATATCGCCATTTCTATGCACATCAATACCATTTTCTTTAATAATATTACCAGTAATTTTTTGGCAAATATTAGTTAACTCTTTTAATGAAACACTTGAAAAATTTGAACCACCAGCGTTATAGGTATTGCCACTTACATTTTTAAAGTTATGAATTTGGATATCTATTAAATCGAATAGATCCAATATATGCAACACGTCTCTAACTTGTTTTCCTAAACCTTTATATCCAAAATAGCTTACTTCTTTTTTCCAATAATGACGTGCAGCCCATAATGCAATAACGCCTTGATCAATTTTGCCCATTTGATATGGACCAGCCACAACACCACATCTGTTAATAACATAATCTACCCCAAAAAATTCTCTAAATTCTTCGATAATTAATTCGCTTGCCAGTTTTGTAGTGCCATAAACAGAACGTGCTTTTGTTAAAGGAAAATTTTCGCTAATACCATTAACACTAATACCTTCAAGGGTTTGATTGTTTGATATTATATAACGAGTTTCAGTTTCATCAATATTTATTTGTTCAATAAAACTAATAGGATACACACGACTAGTAGACAGAAAAATAAATTTTGCTTTATGCTTTGCTGCAATTTCTAATGTGTTAATTGTGCCAACTAAATTGGTATTAATAACATAATTAAAATTGGCATCCAATCCTGCCATTATTGATGGTTCGGCGGCTGCATCTATAATAAAATCAATGGTTTCATCAATAATTAAATCTTCTTTATTGCGTATATCTGCATGAATAAAATCAATGTTTACTTCCTTTAATCTAGAAATATTTAATTCAGAACCTCGGCGTTTTAAATTATCTAAACAAATAATTTTGTAGGCAGGATATTTTATTTTTAAATTTATAGCAAGATTAGAACCTATAAACCCACAACCACCTGTAATTAATATTGTTTTATTCATTTAGTTTTTGTTAAGCAATTAATATTAAAAAATTGTATTGCATTAATTTGTTTACGTAAAATTTGGGCTTTTAGTAAATAGTGTGCGTAATTTTTAAATAGATATTAAAAATCTCATAAAGGCACTCGCAATAAAATATTTTTTAAAACAAGTGTAGAACAAATTTAAAAACATTCTCTCAAAAACAAGTAATATTGTTGTAATACCCTTTTAAAAAAACAAAACAGCCAAATTAAAGCAACCTGTGTTCTAATCTTTAAGCCTAAAAAACCGAATTGTGCTATTACTAGCTAAAAAAAACTAAAAATTACAACTACACCCAAAATTTTACTACAATACATACAATGGCATACATGCAAGTGGCTGCAAAAATGCCTCTAGCGGTTTTATCTTTTCTTGCATTAATGTAGAGAGTAAATATGCCAGCGTTTACAATTAACGACACACTAATTACCGATGTAAAAAGCGTTTTGTAAATGGCTAAAAAGTGTAAAAAATCTGTAAAACTAAGCGCACTAAACTTGCCAAAATAAAAACCAAGCAAGCCTAAAAATGGCGCTAGAATACCTAATACAACCCCTAAAATTAAATTATCTTTTGTTAAAAACATGGCTATTATTATACAATGATTGTGAATTGGCTATTTAGAGTTTCCAAGATTTTTCCATCTTAGCTTTTAGTTGGTAATTAGTAAGGTCAAACTGAACAGGCACAACGCTTACATAATTATTTGCTAAAGCCCACACATCGGTGTCTTTGCCCTTATCAAAATTAATAAACTCGCCAGTTAGCCAATAATAGTTTTTACCGTGTGGGTCTTTGCGTTCATCAAAATCTTCTTGGTATTTAGCGTAAGCCTGACGGCAAATTTTAATTCCCTTAATCATTTCTGGTGTGGCAATTGGAATATTTACATTTAGCAGTAAATGCTTGTCTTTCGTTTTTGTTAAAAGCAGTTGAGCTAGTTTTCTAACATAAATTTTTGCCGCCGTAAAATCTGCTTCCATAGAGTAATCTAACAACGAAAAACCAGCCGAAGGGATGCCTTCAATAGAAGCTTCCATAGCTGCACTCATGGTACCGCTGTAAATAACGTTAATGCTATGGTTTGCTCCATGATTGACACCACTTAAACAAATATTGGGCTTGCGATGCAAAATTTTATCTACGGCAAGCTTTACACAATCTACAGGCGTACCGCTACAAGTGTACGCTTCTACACCTTCAATAAAATTTACTTTTTGCATCCGTAGCGGATGGCCAATAGTAATAGCATGTCCCATACCACTTTGCGGTTTATCTGGTGCTACCACCACAATACGCCCTAAACCTATTACCGCTTCTGCCAAAGCTTTAATGCCTGGCGCACCAATACTATCATCGTTTGTAATAAGAATAACTGGTTCTTCTGTTTGTTTCTTCGCTTTTGCCATGCGTGCAATATAAAACTATTGGTTTTATGATGGTAACTAGGTTGGTTTAATTACTAGTATTTAATCATTTGCGCAGCAGATAAAATGCCAAAATAAAAGTAGAAACATCCACCTAAGAAGGTAGAAATAGGCGTTTATCAAGATTTTCTTATTTTGCACCCGATGAACAGTAGATTGTTTGCAAGATGATAACAGTGTACAAGTTTGCAAGCAAGGTTGTAATGCTTTATTGGTTAACCAACTACGGATGTTTAGTACAGCTTGTTCATCAAAAAAATACCCCAAAATGAAAGCAATTATTCCAGTGGCTGGTGCAGGTGCAAAGCTTAGACCACACACATATACACAGCCAAAGGCATTAATACCAATAGCTGGCAAAACAATTTTGAGTTTTATTGTAGATCAATTAAACGAGGCTGGTATTACAGAATTTGTTTTCATTGTTGGTTATTTGGGCGAAAAAATTAAAGAGTACGTACTGCAAACCTACCCCGAACTGACCACGCATTTTGTGTATCAGAACGAGCGTCAAGGTACAGGGCATGCAATAGAACTTACCAAAAATATTGTGGGCGATGATGAAGTATTTGTAGTGCTTGGCGATACCATTTGCGACTACGATATTAAAGAAGTAATGGATAGCCCATTTAGTATGCTTGGTATAAAAAAGGTAGACGACCCTAGAAACTTTGGTGTAGCAAGTGTAAATGAAGAAGGCTTTATAGAACAACTAGTAGAAAAACCTGCCATACCAAAAAGCAATATGGCTTTGGTAGGCCTGTATAAAATAAAAGAAAGCCATTTTTTATACGAATGTTTGCGCCAACTATTTAGCCAAGATATAAAATCGAATGGCGAATACAACCTTACCGATGCTTTAGACTGCATGATAAAACGTGGGGCTAAGTTTAAATCGTTTAAAGTAAAAAGCTGGTTTGATTGCGGTAAGAAAGAAACTTTACTAGAAAGCAATGCTATTTTGCTGAAAAAATTTGGTGCCAATATTATTAGCGAACATAGTTTTAAAGACACCATTATAGTACCACCTGTAAGCATTGCGCCTGGTTGCAATATCGAAAATTCAATTATTGGCCCTAACGTAGCTATTGGTGCTAACACCACTATTAACCACTCAATTGTAAGAGATAGTATTATTGGCTCCTACACCAATTTGTTTGAAGTAGTACTAGACAATTCGTTAATTGGTAGCGATGCCTCTGTAAAAGGGCTTAGCCGTAGCCTAAATATTGGCGACAATACTGAGATAGATTTTGGCTAATAAACTACCATTTTGATATATTGTTATGCAAGCTTAATTTTAGTTTGTAATTAATGCGTATGCACATCATTCAATCTATTGAAAATAGAATACACACTATACGTGGCGAAAGCGTAATGCTAGATGGAGATTTGGCATTGCTATACGAGATAGAGACAAAATTAGTTAACTTAGGGGTTGTGCGTCATGCTATGGCGAGACTTCACAATTTCAACGGAGACCAAAACACTCGACATAACAATACAGCCAACGCTTCGCAAAAACAAAAGAGCTGCAAAGCCTACACACGAGCCAACGCAATTTGCAGCACATTTGTTTTTGCCCCAACGCCCATGCCCACACACCACCTGAAACAGATAAAATAATTTAGACTTATCATGGACTTACTACAAACCGAATATATACACAATGTTACTCATGCCGCAGAAAAAAAATTAGAACGCGATTTTAAGTTTAGCGTGCCTGA
>JASGCX010000087.1 GCA_030053925.1 Flavobacterium sp. | reverse complement strand
ACACCGCTTTTGACGATGGAAAAATTGAAGGGATACTTAAAACCGCAAAAGCATTAACAAAATTAAAAGTTCCAATTGAGATAATAATTGAAGCAACAGGATTAACTAAAGAAGAAATTGAAAAACTCTAAACAATGCACTGTGCCTAACACGTGGTTTGGCGTTATGGTTGCTTGCATTGGCAGGTGCTTTTGCTTGGCTTACTACTTAAAAAGCTACCTTTAATAATTTAATTTGCTATAAACAAATTAGGCTTTACATTTATGGCAATAAACTACTATTATGATAAAGACTTCACTACGTTTTGTACTGCCGCTTATTTGCATGGCGTTAGTTTGCAGCACTAATGCACAATCCAATACAAATATTTGGCAAGGCACGGTAAATACAGATTGGGCTACCGTTGGTAATTGGTCAAAAAATGCAACACCTACTGTAACAGATAGTGTGCTTATTCCTTTAGCTACAAATTATCCAGTAATTAATACGAGCGGTACATTTTCGGTAAAAACTATTTATATTGATAGTGGTGCTATGCTTACCGTAATGGGTTTTATTGGTACAGCAAATGGCATTATTAATAAGGGCGATATTAGTGGCTCTGGTAATATTAAAGGCGATGTTATTAGCAAAGCAGGTAGTTCTATTAGCCCCGGCGGGAAAAATGCCATTGGTATTTTATCAATAGGCGGCAGTTGGATAGATACACTTGGCAGCAAAATTAATTTTGAAATTGCTGGTGAAGCTGGTAGTGGGTTGGTAAATGGTAACGATCAATTGAATATATTTACGCCATCTATTACGCATTACGATACCGCCTTTGTAACTTTTATCAATGGCTATTATGTTACTGAAACTAAGCTTTTTACATTTATAGTAGCTTCTGATACTTCGTTTTACAAACATTTTGGTCAGGCAATTATTAGTGGTCCGCCTCTTTTTAAATTTCCAGTAGGGTTTGATGGTTACTTTGCACCAATTACTTTAACAACTACCCAAACAATCTATTCGATTCACATTTACAATGTTCTGCCGCTACAACTACTCAACTTTACAGCCCAACAACAAAACGCCCATATTGCTATACAATGGCAAACTGCCAATGAGGTAAATACGTCACACTTTACCATTCAGCGCAGTGTAGATGCGGTAAACTTTATTAAGGTTGCAGATATAAATGCCAAAGGGGGCGGTAACTATAGTTATAACGATAACCTTACAACCCTTACCCATGAACTATCACCTATTTACTATCGCTTGCAAATGGTAGACAAGGATGGTGCTTTTACTTACAGTGAAGTTTTTAGTTGTAAAATGTTAGCAGTGAATAAGCAATTGTTAGTATTTCCAAACCCTGTAAAAGATTGTTTATTGGTGCAATTGCCATCAAGCAAATCTGAAAAATGGACACTACAAATAGCCAACATGCAGGGTAAGATATTGCAACAGCAAATTATAAAAGTAGCTGGCGGCGCACATACAATATCTATCAATACATTTGGGTTAGCAAAAGGTAGTTATACATTACTTTTAAAAGGTGAAAACTTGCTACAAACAAAACAATTTGTAAAGGAATAAATACCATTGTTTAAGATAGAACAGCAATTCGTAAGTACTAAAGTTTTCAACAAAAGCTACGTGAAAAGCCTCGTAGCTTTTTTTATGCCATTACGAGTTGCAAACTACTATTTTTGCGTTCATTTTTTAAAATAACTGTCTGCAAAGGCAATTTGCTAAAACGTCAAAACCTAAGTTCGCTACATGAACAATACTTACACCTCGTTGGTTGATCAAACTTTCCACTTTCCGCAAGAAGGCTTTAAACGCAATCAAAATGGAAATTTAACCTTTAACGATGTTGATGTAAAAGCATTAATTGATAAATACGGTACACCATTAAAATTAACCTATTTGCCCAAAATTGGTATGCAGATTAATAAGGCGAAAATGATGTTTGAAAAAGCCTTTAAAAAACACAATTACGAAGGGGCTTACAACTATTGCTACTGCACCAAAAGTTCGCATTTTTCTTTTATTGTAGAAGAAACTTTACAGCATAATATTCATTTAGAAACTTCTTATGCTTACGATATAGAAATTATTAATCAGCTTTTTTTAAAGAAGAAAATTAATAAAGAAACATTCATCATTTGCAATGGTTACAAGCAAAAAACATACACATCTCGTATTGCAAGGTTAATAAACACAGGCTTTAAAAACGTAATTCCTGTATTGGATAATAAAGAAGAACTACAAGCTTACAGACGCAGCGTGAAACAGCCATTTAAGTTGGGTATTCGTGTTGCGGCCGAAGAAGAACCAACTTTTCCATTTTATACTTCTCGTTTAGGTATTAGACCTAAAGATATTTTAGAATTTTACGTAGATGAAATTGAAGGCTTTGAAGATAAGTTTCAGTTGAAAATGCTACACATCTTCTTAAACAAAGGCATTAAAGATGACATTTACTATTGGAGTGAATTGAATAAAGTCATCAATTTATACTGCCAGTTAAAGAAGATTTGTCCTGAGTTAGATTCTATTAATATTGGTGGTGGTTTTCCTATTAAACATTCACTAGGGTTTAATTACGATTACCAATTTATGATTAATGAAATTGTTGGTAATATTAAACGTGCTTGTAAAAAAGCCAAAGTGCCTATGCCAAACATCTTCACCGAGTTTGGTAGTTTCACCGTAGGTGAAAGCATGGCACACCTGTACAGCATCATTGGCCAAAAAGTACAGAACGATAGAGAGTGTTGGTACATGATTGACTCATCTTTCATAACCACGTTGCCGGATACTTGGGGTATTGGAGAGAAATTTTTGATGCTGCCAATAAACAAGTGGGATAATGAATATCAGCGAGTGGTATTAGGCGGTATTACCTGCGATAGCCACGATTATTACGATAGTGAAGAGCATATTAACGAAGTGTTTTTACCAAAGCTTACCAATAACTACAAAGGCGATGAAGAAAGTAACAAAGAGCCATTGTATGTTGGCTTCTTTCACACAGGTGCTTACCAAGACCAAATAAGCGGTTATGGTGGCATTAAACACTGCTTAATACCATCGCCAAAACACGTAATTATTGAGTACGATAAAAACGGTAAGCTAATAGATTGGGTATATGCAAAAGAGCAAAGTGCCCAAAGTATGTTGAAAATACTTGGTTATTTATAGTATTTTCACATCACTACATTACTACAATATTGAAAAAACTGATTACCATATTTTTCTTAGCAGTGTATCTGTTTGCAACTACAGATGCCTATCAGCTATTGAAATTACCTGTGGTATTTCAGCACTTTGCAGAGCATCGTGCAGAAAATAAAAACATCGGCTTTTTAGAGTTTTTAGATATGCATTACATGCACGGTAGCCCTAAAGATGCTGACTATGATAGAGACATGCAATTGCCGTTTAAAAAAGCCTGTCCAGATTGTGCTTCGTGTATTGTTGCCGCTGCGTTTGTGCCACTAACAATACATTTTTCTATTGAAAAACCTATAAGAATTACCGAGCAGAAAAATTATATAGTACAAGAGCAATTGCTCACATCTTTTTACTTAGCCAATATTTGGCAGCCGCCAAAACTAGTTTAGTTTTTTGCTGTACTGCTTGCAGTACTTGCAAGCTATTGTTATTATTGGCTGCGCCAATGATAAGCATTTCACCGATTTATTAATGAAATAATGCTATTACTTATGATATTGTAGCTGTTTTGTACAGCAGCAATACAATAAGTGCATCTGTATTATTTGCCAAAGTTTTCACTTCTTTAAATACATACTTCTATGCTTAATACAATCATTGGGTTTGCCATAAAAAACAAACTCATTGTTGGGCTTTTTGTTATTGCCCTTATAGGCTATGGCAGCTATCAGGTAACAAAATTGCCAATAGATGCTGTGCCTGATATTACCAATAATCAGGTACAAGTAATTACCGTAGCTCCATCCTTTGGTGCTACAGATATTGAGCGTTTAATTACGTTTCCAATAGAACAAGCCAATAATAATATTCCTGGATTAAAGGAAATAAGAAGTTTTTCAAGGTTCGGATTATCGTTGGTTACAATAGTATTTGACGATGCAACCGATGTGTATTTTGCAAGACAGCAAGTAGCAGAACGCTTGCAAATGGTACAATCGCAAATACCACAGGGCATTGGTACACCAGAACTAGGGCCTGTAAGTACAGGCTTGGGTGAGATTTACCAATACGTTGTAAGGCCGCAAACTGGTTATGAAAATAAATATACAGCAACAGATTTACGAACCATACAAGATTGGTTAGTACGCCGTCAATTACTAGGCGTAAAAGGCGTTGCAGAAGTGAGCAGCTTTGGTGGTAAGCTAAAGCAGTATTCAATAGAAGTAGATCCAAATAAGTTGCTATCGTACAATATTACTATTGCAGATGTTTTTAAAGCCTTAGAAAACAACAACCAAAATACAGGCGGTGCTTACATTGAAAAAGGTCCCACGGTTTTGTACATTAAAACAGAAGGTTTACTAGGCAATATTGACGACATTAAAAACATCAGTATTAAAAGTGCATCAAGTGGAAACCCTTTGTTTATAAGAGATGTAGCCGATGTGGTAATTGGTAATGCTACAAGGTATGGCGCAATGTGCTACAACGATAAAGGTGAAGTAGCTGGTGCAATTGTAATGATGCTAAAAGGTGCAAACAGTAGCGATGTAATAAAAAATGTAAAAGAAAGGGTAGCGCAAATACAAAAAACATTGCCAGAAGGTGTAGTGATAGAACCTTTTTTAGACCGTACTAAAATGGTGAACAACGCCATAAGTACTGTAGAAAAAAACTTGCTTGAAGGAGCATTAATTGTGGTGTTTGTATTGGTAATGTTCTTGGGTAATTTTAGAGCAGGCTTATTAGTAGCATCGGTAATTCCATTGGCCATGTTATTTGCCATTATTATGATGAACTTGTTTGGCGTAAGTGGTAATTTGATGAGCCTTGGTGCGCTAGATTTTGGGTTAATTGTAGATGGTGCTGTGATTATTGTAGAAGCAGTGATGCATCAATTATCGCACAGTAAAAAATTTGCTTCGATAGATAAGCTAACACAGCTACAAATGGATAAAGAAGTCAATCAATCGGCTAGTAAAATGATGAATAGTGCTGTGTTTGGCCAAATCATCATTTTGGTAGTTTACTTGCCCATATTTACACTGCAAGGTATTGAGGGCAAAATGTTTAAGCCAATGGCCCAAACTGTTGCATTTGCCTTGCTAGGTGCGTTTATCTTGTCATTAACTTATATACCCATGATGAGTGCTGTTTTCTTGAGTAAAAAAGTAAAGCACAAACATAATTTCTCAGACCAATTGATGGAAAAAGTGGAGCGTTGGTACCAACATGCCTTAGATAGGGTAGTAGGCTTTCCTAAAACGGTTTTACTATCGGTAGTAAGCCTGTTTGTAATTGCCGTTTTTGTATTAAGCACGCTTGGCGGCGAATTTATTCCTGCACTAGAAGAAGGCGATTTTGCAGTAGATACAAGAGTGCTTACAGGTAGCAATTTAAACACCACTATTGCAAGCACACAGCAAGCAGCGCATATTTTAAAAACACAATTTGCTGAGGTGGAAAAAGTGGTAACCAAAATAGGTAGCGGCGAAGTACCTACAGACCCTATGCCTATGGATGCAAGCGATATGATGGTGATACTAAAGCCAAAAGCTGAATGGACATCGGCAACTACTTTTAGTGAGTTAAGTGAAAAAATGAGTAAAGCTTTGCAGGCTGTACCTGGTGTTACGGCTGGCTTTCAGTTTCCTGTGCAAATGCGCTTTAACGAGTTAATGACTGGTGCAAGACAAGATGTGGTGTGTAAAATTTTTGGTGAAGATTTAGATACCTTAGCCGCTTATGCTAGTAAACTTGGTGCATTAGCAAACACTGTTAATGGTGCTGCAAATTTGTATGTAGAAGCAGTTGCAGGTATGCCACAAATCATCATCAACTACAACCGAAACGCCATTGCACAGTATGGATTGAATATTGCAGACATTAACAAGATTGTGAACACTGCTTTTGCTGGGCAAAGCACAGGTATGTTGTTTGAAGGTGAGAAGCGTTTTGACGTGGTTGTGAAATTAAAAGGCGATTTGAAAACAGATGTAAAAGATGTTCAAAACCTACTAATACCTACACCTAAAGGCACGCAAATTCCTTTGTACCAACTAGCCGATGTACAAATAAAAGAAGGCCCTAACCAAATACAACGTGAAGATGCTAAACGTAGAATTGTAGTTGGGTTTAATGTACGTGGTAGAGATGTACAAACTATTGTAAACGAGCTACAAACTAAAGTAGATAAGCAATTAAAATTACCTACAGGCTACTATATTACCTATGGCGGTGCTTTCGAGAATTTGAATGTAGCAAAACAGCGCTTACTAATAGCCGTGCCAGTATCGTTATTGCTCATTTTTTTGCTACTGTATTTTGCATTTAACTCTATTAAACAAGGGCTGTTAATTTACTCGGCCATACCGTTATCGGCTATTGGCGGCATCTTGTTTTTAGCACTTCGTGGTATGCCATTTAGTATAAGCGCAGGTGTTGGTTTTATTGCATTATTTGGTGTGGCAGTGTTAAATGGTATTGTATTAATAGCCGAATTTAATCGCCTTAAAAAAGATGGCTTAACCGATTTAAAACGTATTGTATTAATGGGCACAAAAGTAAGATTGAGACCAGTTTTAATGACAGCATTTGTAGCATCGTTAGGCTTTTTGCCAATGGCTGTAAGCAATGGTGCTGGTGCCGAAGTACAAAGGCCTCTAGCAACAGTGGTGATAGGTGGATTGTTAATAGCAACCTTATTAACCTTGTTTGTATTACCTGTGCTGTACATAACGTTTGAGAAACGATTAGTAAAGCCTAAAAAGAATGTAAGTACTGTTGTAATACTTGTTGGAATTTTGAGTTTAGTATCTTTTGCAAAAGCACAAACACCAATAACACTTCATGCTGCTATTGACACAGCTTTGAAAAATAATTTACAGATAAAAAATGAGCAGTTAAAGGCACACTATCAACAGATGCTTACTAAAACAGTGGCCATATTGCCACCAACTAATTTTATTGCTGAAGCAGGGCAGATTAATAGCATTTACAACGATACAAAGTTTGGTATCGGTCAGTCTATGAGTTTTCCAACGGTTTATACTAGGCAAAAACAAATGCTGCAAGAAGAGTGGAAAACTGCCGTGTTAAATGTTGCTGTTAAACAAGCATTACTTAAAAAGCAAGTTGCTCAAGTGTTTTACAATTTAGTGTATTTGGCGCAAAAGAAAACCCTTTTGCAATACACCGATAGCTTGTACAATGCTTTCTATAAAAGGGCTGAATTACGATTAGCAAAAGGCGAAGCCAATGTACTTGAAAAAGCAAGTGCTGAAACACAGTTAGGGCAAATAGAAATACAACTACAACAGTTGCAACAAGATGCTAGCGTATTACAATTGCAGTTTCAGTTATTGTTAAACACCTCTGTGGCTTTAACGCCTAATGTTTCAAGCTATCAATTGTTCTTTAATCAATTAAAAGACACTGCGTTGTTACAAGCACATCCTGCAATGCAAGCAATAGCACAGCAACAGCAGCTTGCAACCGCTAGCGTTGCACTTGAAAAAAGTAAATTATTGCCAGATGTATCATTAGCTTATAGCAATACAAGTATTAAAGGCACAGGTGCTGATAATGTTTTGTATGGTGTTTCGCAACGCTTTAGTTCTGTGCAACTAGGTGTGGGTATTCCTATTTTTACAAAGGCTCAAAAAGAAAAAATTGCTAGTGCAAAGTTTAGTGAACAAGTAGCTAAAGATAATTTTAACGTAGCCTTGCAAAGCTTTAAAAGTGAATGGCAGCAAAGATTGCAGATGATTGAAAAGTATAAACAAACCGTTAATTATTACCAAAGTACTGCGCTTAAAAATGCAACACTAATTACTACAACGGCTAATCAACAGCTAGCAAGTGGCAATATCAATTACCTAGAATGGGTACAATTAATGCACCAAGCAATTACTGTAAAAAGCGATTATCTTGAAGCAGTAAAAAACTTGAATGATGCAATTATCGAACTAAACTATCTTACTAATAAATAATTATTGCACAGCTTGAAAAGCATAAAACAAGTTGGGTACAAAAAAAACATTAGCACATGAGAAATACATTTTTTTTAGCAATAACAATGGTAGTAATGGCAGCTTGTGGTACCAAAAAAGCTGCTGAAGAAGCCAAAGACTTAAACACCAACATTATTACCCTTACTGATGCGCAATATAAAAACGCAGCTTTAGTGGTTGGTAAAATTGGGCAGCAATCCATGTCAACAATACTGCGTGTAAATGGTAAAATAGATGTGCCACCGCAAAATATGGTATCTATAAGTGTACCACTTGGGGGCTATTTAAAAACTACCAAATTATTGCCTGGTCAGCATGTGAGTAAAGGCGAAGTGATTGCAGTAATGGAAGATCAACAATACATTCAGTTGCAGCAAGATTACTTAACTGCTAAAGCAAAAATTAGCTATTTAGAAAACGAATATCAACGTCAAAAAGAATTAAACGCAAGTAAAGCAAGTAGCGATAAAGTGTATCAGCTAGCCGAAAGCGATTATAAAATTCAGAAAGTATTGATTACAGCTTTGGCAGAAAAACTGCAATTAGCAGGCATTAATGTGTTGAAAATTAATGAAACAACTATTAGCCGAAGCGTCAATATTTACTCACCTATAAACGGTTATGTTTCTAAGGTTAATGTGAATATTGGTAAATACGTATCGCCTACCGATGTGTTGTTTGAATTAATCAATCCAACAGACATTCACTTGGCGCTCAAAGTGTACGAGAAAGACGTAGATAAGCTATTTATAGGGCAAAACTTAATTGCCTACACCAACAACCAACCCGAGAGAAAGCACGAGTGCGAAGTGTTGTTAATTGGTAAAGACTTATCTTCTGAAAGAAATACCGATGTGCATTGTCATTTTGAAGATTACGACAAATCTTTAATTCCTGGTACTTACATGAATGCTGAAATTAAAGTAACCAATGCAAAAGTGTATGCCTTACCAGAAGATGCAATTGTTCGATTTGGAAACAAGCAATACGTGTTTACCCAAGTTGCAGAAAAGCAATTTCAAATGCTTGAAATACAAACTGGCGAAGCCAATAATGGTGTAATTGAAGTAAAAAATGGTGATGCATTGGCTACAAAAAATATTGTACAAAAAGGGGCATACACGTTGTTGATGAGCTTGAAGAACAAGTCAGAAGAATAAACAATTCACTAAACAACAATAGTTGGTAAATTAATGTGCCAAACACCTTTACAATTGTATAGCTGTATAGCACTGCTATGGTTGTGTACCTAAAAATTGTTCCACAGAAAATCACCTACACAATGTTGCATTTATAATTATTTCTGATTATTTCTTTAAAAAGGAAATAATCAGAAATAAATTTTTTGTGTGCGCAACCCCTTAAAACAACATGTCGTCTTGTATAACATCACCTCATATAAACCTACAATTGGAGTTACTACATAATATATTTAAAAACTGTTTAAAAGATGATAGAAATAGCCAAAGATGGTTGTATGAAACATATTTTGGGTATGCTCTAAAAATAGCATTTAGGCATACTGACAGTTTTGAAGAGGCTTCTATTGTAACCAACGATTCGTTTGTAAAGGCATTTAAAAATCTAAAAAGTTTAGAGATTGATACCAACGAAATAGCTTTAGAATTAAGATTTAGAGGCTGGCTGAGAAGAATTGTAATTAACACATCAATTGATAAATTTAGAAAAGATAGTAAACAATTAGCTTACGAAAATATTGATGATAGCAACTGCTGGGACGAAGCTTTTGCGCCTGAAGAAGCCGATAGTAAACTGTTGTATAAAGAACTAATTAACTACTTAAAGCAGTTGCCACCAGCTTATCAAAAGGTATTTAACTTGTACGTAATAGATGGGTATAATCATGTAGAAATAGCAGCCTTGTTAAGTATTTCTGTTGGCACATCAAAATCTAATTTGGCAAGGGCAAGGCAAATTTTACAAAATAAATTATCGGATTTTTTTGAAATTAGTAAAGTATGAATCTGAAAAACGATAACGAGTTCGAAAATTTATTCAGGCGTGCCGCTGATAATTTTCCTTTGAACACAAGCGGTTCAAATTGGGAAAGTGTTTTGGCGAAGCTTGAAGAAAAAAAAGTAAAGAGGCCATTTATACTTATTAATAAAAAAATATTAATTGTATTGTTGTGCATATTGTTTATAGTAGGAGGCACGAGTTTGGGATTATTTATAAGTACAAAAAGTAACGTAACAACCGTAATTACAGTAAGTGATGCAAGCAATATTGAATTAGAAAAAAATAAAACACTAGCAAATACCATTGGTGCTGCTGTGTACAAAAAAATTGTTGATTCATTAAAAAAACAGCAACTTATTGATAGCGCAAACAATAGGTTAAGCCACAAAAATGCAGCTAATCATTATTCAAATAGTAAGCAAGCGTTAAGTGGCAATAGGGTTTCAAATAATCAATTAGCATATAGTTTTAAAAATTTGCCTGTAAAAGCTACGCCAATAAAACCTTTTGAAAAAAGTATAGCTAATTATATGTATAGAGATAAAAACACAACTGTAATTAATACTTTAAAAGCTCACACTGCTACTCAAAACATTGGGGCAACTATTGCTGCTGAGGTGGTAAATAATGTAAAAGACACCAACAATGCGGCTTTAAAAAATACCGATACGGCTACAATACCTAATAATTTAACCCGCAATGCTAAAAAGAAGGATGTAAAAACTAAATTCTTTTATGCAGGAGTTATGTATGCAACTGATAAAAGCGCCCTAAACTTTGAGCCAAACAGAGGGCGAGGCTACAGTTTAGCGCTTGTTTTAGGATATCAGTTTAGTAGTGTATTTAGTATAGAAACCGGTATTCACATTGAAAAAAAAGAATACTACACTACTGGCGAAAATTTTAATAAATCAATAATACCTGCTAACGGCAAAGTAAACTGGATTGAGGCTGAGAATAAATTGATAGAAATACCAATTACTCTAAAATATAATTTTTATGCAAAAAAGCAGCATCAGTTTTTTTGTACAGTTGGTCTTTCGACTTATCTTATAAATAAAGAATATTATGAGTATGAAGAGGAAATTGGCGGCGTTTTACAAAATGGGTCTGTGTTGTACGAGAAAAATACTAGCAATTTATTTGCCACCTATAATTTTAGTCTTGGCTATCAATTCAATTTAAAAAAAGTTGGCAACTTACGTATAGAGCCATACATCAATCTTCCTTTAAAAGGCACTGGGCTAGGCAACGAGCCTGTTATTAGTAGAGGTATTTATTTAGGTTGGATTTACAACTTTAAAAAGTAGATACTTGCGTTAAACACAGTTTTTAATTGCCTTTTTTAGAAAGCCTTACAATACATATTTCTACGTCTTTAACCTATAAATAATAAACCACTTATGAAAAAGATAATGCCTATTGCATGTCTGTTACTCATGTTATTTGTTGTTTCTTGTAAACACGAAGTACCTACAGCTTTAACTATTACATCACCAATCATTAGCCCGCCTATCGTTAGTACATCATGTAGCCCTGATACGGTGTATTATAAAAATGTTATAGAACCATTAATTATATCAGGCTGCACAACATCGGGCTGCCACAACGATATTTCTAGGGCAGATGGTATTGTACTTACTACTTACACTAATATTATTGCTTATGTAAGTGCTGGTAATGCTTCAAATAGCAAATTGTATAGTGTTTTGGTAAAAACGGGTAACGAGCGGATGCCTTTACCACCATTGCCTGCTTTTACAGCTACCCAAATAGCGCTTGTACAAAAATGGATAAACCAAGGGGCAAAAAATAATGCCTGTAATGCTTGTGATACTACCAATTTTAAGTATAGTACAGCCATTCAACCATTAATTCAAACAAACTGTGTAGGTTGTCATAGTGCTGCAAGCCCAGGTGGCGGTTTTAATTTGTCAACTTACGCTTTAGTTAAAACATGTGTAACTAGTGGTAGGTTTTATGGTTCAATAGCTCATTCAACTGGCTTTTCGCCTATGCCAAAAGGCACTTCAAAAATGCCTGATTGTCAAGTTACGCAGTTTAAAAAATGGATTGATGCAGGTTCGCCAAACAATTAAAATAAAAATCATGAAAAAAATAATTATTGCAATAGTCGCAATTGTGTTTGTAATCACCTTTTATGCTTGCTACTACGATAAAAAAGATGTGTTATATCCTACAAATACATCAACTGGTGCAGTATGCGATACCTCAGGCACAGTGTCTTATAGCCAAAAAGTAGTACCTATTTTACAGCAGGCTTGCTATGGCTGCCATAGTGTAAACTCTCCATCGGGCAATATTGCAATGAGTACCTATGCTACTGATAAGGTAATTGCTCAAAATGGCAAATTGTATGGCTCAATTGCTTATTTATCTGGCTTCTCTGCTATGCCAAAGGGTGGTAACAAACTTACCGATTGCCAAATTGCTACTATAAAAAAATGGATTGATGCAGGTATGCCTAATAACTAAAATTTATAAGTATGAAAAAAAATAAAAAGGGATTAATAATACTACTGCTACTTGCTATTGTTACAATAGCTATAGGTACTTATGTATATAAAGAGTATAATAGAAAAACTATAAACGTAGTTGAGAAGAATACTGATTTTACGCTATCATCTAGCGAATTAATACAACAATTTACCAATAAGCCAAAATACTTTGATAGTATATACCATTCAAAAATATTACAAGTTACTGGTGCGGTTAAAACTATTGATTCAGATGAAAAAGGCTTTCATACAATTGCTATTGGTGACAGTGCATCTACAACAACTATACGTTGTAGCCTCGATAACCTACAAAAAATAACAATTGTAGATTTTAAAAATGTAAAAACAGTAACCATAAAAGGCATTTACACTGGTTTTAATGCCGATGATTTGGGTATTGGGTCCGATGTTATACTAAGTCGTTGTATAATAATCAAAAACAATTTATAATCTCTTAAAAAATAGCAAATGACAAAAATAACGCTTGCATTTATGCTGATAGTAATAACCGCAAATGCTCATGCACAAGATAAATTTTTTACTAAAAATGGTAAAATAACCTTCGATGCAACCGCCGCAAAGTCGCCTGAAAATGTTGATGGTATCAATAAAACCGTTATATGTGTTTTAGATACTGAAACAGGTGATTTACAACTATCAGCATTAATGAAAGGATTTGAATTTGAACGTGCCTTGATGATGGAGCATTTTAACGAGAATTATGTTGAAAGTAACAAATTTCCAAAGGCAATTTTTAAAGGAAATGTTATCAATAACGCTACCATTAATTATCAAAAAAATGATACGTATTCTGTGAAAGTTAAAGGCAGTTTAACTATGCATGGCCAAACAAAAAATATTGAAACTGACGGCAAACTAATAGTGAAAGATGGTAGAATTATGTTAGCAGCTACTTTTTCTGTGCCTTTGGCCAATTATGGAATAACCATACCCCAATTGGTAGCCGATAAAATTGCAAAAAATGTAAAGCTAACTGTTGACTGTACACTTGATGTATTGAAAAAATAGACAAATATTATCACCCTAAATCTTTTACAGATGAAAAAATATTTTTTTGTATTGATAATGTTTACCACATTCTCAGCCACTACAACTGTGCTTTGCGCCCAAGAAGATGACTTATTAAAACTAGTAGGTGAAGAAAAGCCGAAGAAAGAAATTGTAAAAAATGCCTTTAAATCTACACGAGTAATTAATGGTCATTCTATGGAGTTTTTATCGGCTGGTACAATGGATTTTAGAATACTGCATCGTTTTGGCTTACTCAATCAAGGTAGTAAAAACTTTTTTGGGCTAGACCAAGCAAGTATGCGTATGGGTTTAGATTTTGGCCTAAAGCAAAATTTAATGGTAGGCATTGGTAGAAGCACTTTTAAAAAAGAAGTAGATGGGTATGTAAAGTATGCACCTATTCGTCAGTCCACTGGCACCCAATCCTTTCCTGTAACGGTTGCCCTGGTAGCAGGTGCTACAATTAATACACTGCCTTATGCAGACCTTACTATTAACAACTATTTTTCTTCTCGCATGGCTTATTACTTTCAAGCCATACTTGGTAGAAAATTTAGCGAGCAATTGTCTTTACAGGTTTCACCAACATTAGTGCATAACAACATTGTGCCCTTAAGCACTCAACCTAACGATGTTTACGCCTTGGGTATAGGTGGTAGGTTAAAAGTATCTAAACGTATGGCACTTACATGCGATTATTTTTATTTGGCAAATGGTAAAGAAGCAGGTATCAATTACAACCCTTTATCAGTAGGTGTAGATATAGAAACTGGTGGCCATGTATTTCAACTGCATGTTTCTAACGCAACAGGTATGAACGAAAGAGCATTTATAACAGAAACAACCAATGCTTGGGGCAAGGGAGAAATAAGCTTTGGCTTTAACTTGTCTAGAGTATTTCAAATTAAAAAACCTAAAAATTATCATCTTTAAAAAACAAAATTATGAACCGAAAAGAATTTTTATCAATGCTTGGTTTTTCAGCAGGTACACTTACTATAGCCGCTTGTATGGGCGGTTGTTCAAAAGAGGGTGGTAGTGTTGCCGCACCTAATGTTGATTTTACGCTAGACTTATCACAATCTGCAAATGCGGCTTTAAACACTAATGGTGGTTATATTTATAGCAATGGTGTAATAGTAGCCAAAACTACAAGTGGTGCCATTATTGCTGTTTCTGCAAGTTGCACACATGAGGGTACTTCTGTGCAATATCAATCTAACAATAACCGATTTTATTGCCCTAATCATGGTGCAACATTTAGTAATAGTGGTAGCGTAACGCAAGGCCCTGCTAATATCGCATTAAAGCAGTATAACGTAACTGTTACAGGAAATATAGTACAAGTAAAAGGCTAATTTTAGTGTACATACTAAACATTTAACAAAGTCTTAGGCTTTTAAACCCAAACTGCTTTAAGTATTGATATACATTTGCACCTCGAAAACGAGCAAGTAAATTTCTTCAAGCGTTTGATTGATACCTGAAGTACTTCTACAACGATTTTTATTTTATTAGCTGCCATCTGATTTGTTGCTCGTACAAAATTGTAATTAAAGAACAATAAAGGATACATTATGAAACAGCAAGTAAATGCATCTGTTATTCAGATGGAAAACGAACAGTTAACAGCTTTATTAACTGAAACAAAAGAAACCGTTGCAAACGATATTAAAACAAATACTTTCAACGCAACGGATTTATGGAACATTCAACGCAAAATGAAGCCAGCTTCAAGAACCAAGTTGACTGATAGATGGAGAATGTAATTCTATAAAGCATATTTTTAAAAAGCCTCTAAACAATTGTTTTGAGGCTTTTTAAGTAGTTCTCTAGTACATGTGCTAATACAACCAAAAACAAAAAAAGCTGCCCTTTTAAGACAGCCTCTTTTTGTAGTGTTCCTTTTTTATTGTCTGTATTTTTAGTTGAAGTTCCTTTAATCCAAAATCCCTTAATAAAAATCTTTGCAACTAGCCATTAGTGGCATTAACGCCAAAAAGCAACGCAATAAATGATGGCTACTTGTGTTGGGTTTTGTGTTTATGGCAGAATTTTTTGGGGGGCTTTGTGCGGTGGGATGCCACAATAATTTCGCTTTAGCATTTTTATTAAAGATGGAAACCTGTTGCATGAAAGTAGATGATTATTGCTACTGACCAAATGCCTATTGGCAGCACCTTTGGCGGCACTAATCAAACCACAACCAAACTGTGGGCTATCACACTGGCTTTTCTTAGAAAAATAACGAACTGTGTTGTGGGTTTTGCAACTTGGCAGCCTGTTATTTTTATTGTTCTGCTGTTTTACCTATGTTTTTTTAGGTGTAATGGACATTTGTGGAGGTTTTTTATAGCTGTTTAGTTCGAGTGGACA
>JASGCX010000086.1 GCA_030053925.1 Flavobacterium sp. | reverse complement strand
CCTATTTAGTAATTTTAATAATTGCAACATGTTGTAACACCTTGCATGTTTCAAACTTAAAATAGCCTACATGTTGTAACACTTTGCATGTTTCAAACTTGCAATAGCCTACATGTTGTAACACCTTAGGTTTTTTAAACAAAAATGGCTACTTGATTGAACAAGTAACCATTTTATAACTGTTTATAATTGCAACACAGTTGGTAGCCTAAAAATACACTTGCTTATTTACTAGTTTACACCAGCTACTACTGCTTCTTTGTATATTTTTTGTACCAAGCCTTGTAATACTTTGCCGGGACCAGCTTCTATAAAGTGGGTAGCACCATTGGCCACCATAGCTTGTACACTTTGTGTCCAGCGTACAGCACCAGTTAATTGATCAATCAAGTTTTGCTTAATTTCTAAAGGATTGGTAACGGCTTTTGCCACTACGTTTTGGTACACGGGGCAAGTAGGCGTGTAAAAGGTAGTGGCTTCAATGGCAGCGGCTAATTCGGCTTTTGCGGGTGCCATTAATGGGCTATGAAATGCACCACCAACAGGCAATACCAAAGCACGTTTAGCACCAGCAGCTTTCATGCGTTCGCAAGCAATTTCAATACCTTTTAACGAGCCACTAATTACCAATTGGCCCGGGCAATTATAGTTGGCAGCTACTACTATTTCGCCAGTTTCTGTTTGTATTGCTGCGCAAATGTCTTCTACTTTTTCATCGGCTAAAGCTAATACTGCCGCCATGGTAGAAGGGTTTATTTCACAAGCTTTTTGCATTGCATTGGCACGAATACTTACCAGCTTTAAGGCATCTTCAAAAGCCAGCGTACCATTTGCCACCAAAGCAGAAAACTCTCCTAACGAGTGACCAGCCACCATATCGGGTGTAGCACCTTCAATAGTTTTGTAGGCAATTACTGAATGTAAAAACACAGCAGGCTGCGTAACATTGGTTTGCTTGAGGGCTTCATCGGTGCCTGTAAACATAATGTTGCTGATAGAAAAGCCTAAAATATTGTTTGCTTGTTCAAATAAATTTTTGGCCAAAGGGTTAGTGTCGAATAGATGTTTACCCATGCCACTGAATTGAGAACCTTGACCAGGGAAAATGTAACCTTGTTTACTCATAAAAAAAATTGAAGAACAAAAGTAAGGATGTAGCTTGCAATATTTATGGTTGAAATGATTTGGGGTGCATAAACAATTTTCCATTTTTTGCTTGATTGTTAAAAGGTTGCCAACCTTTAAAACCTTTGCAAACATTGGCTCTCAGCAAAAAAAATGTATGCACCCATCATTTGAATAATGGCAAAGCTGGCTCGTTTGCTAATTAGATAGTACTGTTAATTATGCAATTACACAACACAAAAGGCATAGTGCTGCGCACTGTAAAATACGGCGACACTAGTGTGATTGCAACGGTGTACACAGAGTTGTTTGGTGTACAGAGTTATTTGGTAAAAGGTGTAAGGCAATCGTCTAAAAAATCGCAAGGCAAGGCGAGTTATTTTCAGCCTGCGGCTATGTTAGATATGACGGTGTACCACAACGAGCAAAAGCATTTACAATTTGTAAAAGACTATTCGTGGGCTTATTTGTACCAAACAGTATTGTTTGATGTAGTAAAAAATACGGTAGCCTTATACGTAGTAGAATTGCTGCAACATAGCTTAAAAGAGCCTGAAGCAAACCCCGAATTATTTTACTTAATAGAAGATACGCTGAAACAACTAGATAAAGGCAATGCCACACTTACAGCTAATTTACCATTGTATTTTACATTGCATCTTGCCAGCCAACTAGGCTTTGAATTGCACGGTGCGTATAGCATAGAAACACCTTTGCTTGACCTTGCAGAAGGTAGATTTACCCAAAAATTACCCGAACACCAATATTATATTTTAGGTGAACTAGCAGCTATTACTAGCGAGTTAGCCAATATTAATTTTTACAACGACCTTGAAAATATAAAGCTGAATAAAATAGTGCGCAGGCAATTGTCTGATGCCTATTTGCAGTTTTTAGCGCTACACATTAGCAACTTTGGCGAGCTAAAAAGTTTGGCTATTTTGCAAGAGATATTGCGTTAGCATTTAGAGTTTCTAAGGGCTGCGTTTAACCTTCATAAATAAGAACAGCAACCTAACACAACCTACAATGGCTAAGCAATACAGGTAATTGAAAACCAAGTTTTTTGTGTTAATATCCACATTGGTAATTTCTGCTTTTTCGTAAGTGATGGTAAGAAAATTATTTGGGAAGCCGTAGGTGTCTTGTCTAAACAAAAAATCTGTGCCAATTTGGGCAGATAAAGCGGCAACAACAAAGAAGGCGATAGTGGCAAGCAGCACAACTATAGATACTTTCTTCATACAAACGATTTTTTAGTGTATTGGATATTGACCTTAAAAATGAATAAAATAACGTAAACAGATGCTAAGTTGAGATAACTGTTTAGCATAGTAACGGTTTTTTGAGGCTTTAATTTTACGCAGGTAAAATAACTTTTGCTTTGCTATTTGAAGTGATTAATCCGTTATGGTTAATGCTATCTATAAGCACAATACCTGGTTGTTTACCCCTACTAAAACTACCTAATTTACTATCCATATTCAACGCTTTAGCACCATTAATAGTAGCCCAACTTAGTAGTTCTACCATTGGTATTTCTGTAAAATGCTTTGCAATAGTTTGTATTTCGCTAACAATAGATAATTGGCAATTGCTGGCTAAACTATCTGTACCTAGTACAATGCTGCAATTGTTTTGCCTAAATAAATTGATTGGTGGTAGTAAGTTTTCAATGTATTGGTTAGCATTTACACAAAGGCAAAAAACATAGTCTTGCGTCTGTTGTTGTAAAAAATAAATATCGGCTTGGCTAGTAAATGTATCGTGTACCAATAACAGCTTTTTAGGCGATTGAATTTGCGGTATAACCGTTTGTAAACTATTTTGCTTTGATGGCTTAAAAAAGCTGGCAATATCTGAACCAATGGATTGGTATAGTTTATTAAACAAACCTTCGCCTGCTAAAAAGAACGCATTTTCATCTTTGGTTTCTTGGTTGTGGATAGATGAAATATGCTGTGTGGAAACACCATCTATTAATTGAAATAATTGTGGCGATACCGAGTAAGGCGCATGTGGCACCATAACGGTACTAGTGGTAAAATGTGTTTTAAAGGCTCGATACACTGCTAAGGCAGTATTAAAACGCACTTGTGCAATGCCTGGCGAAAAGCCACTTACTTCAATAAAATTGTGGTATTGTAAGTTGCCTTTAAGCTTTTGCGATAGCGTTAAAGCATTGTTGCTAATATCGCCAACAGCCACAATGCCATTGGCTTTCATTGCTGCTTCGGCATTGCTTATTGCTTCTAAAATATGGGCCTCGCTACTGTGCCTAAGTTGTAAAATGTGTAAAATAAAATCTACCAAGCCTGTGTGTTTAGGTATTAAGCCTTTCATGTGGCTAAGTTCTAAATGGCAATGGCAGTTAATAAAACCGGGCGTTAATAAACCTTGCAATTGTTCAATATCGGCACCAGCTTCCGATGCAGTAGTTATGGTTTCTACAATGCCCTTTTTGTCGGTAATTAATACAGCGTTGTTGTTTAATATTTCTGTGCCCGTAAAAAGGTAATCTGCTTGGTATTTTAAGTATGCCACATAAAAGTTTTAGGCTGTAAAGTTGAACTGTAATAGGTGTATGCTTGCTACTATTTTGGTAAAGCATTAGGCTTGTTTAACAATAGTAACACCAACATTTTCGCCTGCTAGGGCAATATTATTAGCACTCAAAAAACTAATAATTTCTAGGTTTATTTGTTCTCGTAAAGCATTAAAATGGGCCAAGGTTTCATTGATGGCGGTAAAATAATTAACCTCGTAGATGTGCGCATTTTTACCAGTTTCTTTAAAAAACACTGATACATTTTCAACCCCAGGTTTTTGAAGTATTTGGTTAATGCCAGGCGTAATTAATTGCAATTGTTTAGCGGTAGTATTTAGGCTAATTTCTAATTGTAAAAAGCCTTTGCGTTGTGTACGAAGGCTAATATTATCTACAATACTATCTACCATTTGCTTGTTAGGTACCGAAATATAGGTTTTCTCATCGGTTCTAATGCTTGTGCTGCGCAAGCCTATTTTTTCAATGATGCCGCTAAAGCTATTTACTTTAACACTATCGCCTACGGTAAATGGTTTGTCGAAGAAAATAATAAATGATGCGATTAAATTTTCTAGGCTTTCTTTAGTAGCTAAGGCAATAGCTGCACCTGCAATACTTAAGCCTGTAATAAGGTTGCCAACATCTTTATTAAAAGCAAAGCGAAGTATTAATAATAAGCCAATAATAATGAGAATGGCTTTAAAAAAATCTTTAAAAAAAATGACTAATTGATTGTCTGTTTGATCAGCGTTTTCAAGTGCTTTCTCTTGTAGTACCATTGCCATAAAATCTATTACACGTAAGCATAGCCAAATGAACGATAGAATTAAAGCCATGTTGCACAAAGCATCTACAATTTGAAACAGCGATATTTTGTACACCATCACATTTAGCACTGCGGGGTATTGTAATTTGTATAGCCCTATAAATGAAATTTGCAGTAGTAAAAACAAATCGAGCGGCGGTATAATTAAATTTACAAAAGCTGCTTTGCGTAGGTTTTTATTGCTACGAGACACCAATTTGTTGTACAATAAACTAGCACAACGCTTAGAAATAAAACGCTTAAAAACAAGTGCTGCTACTATGCTAAACAGTACTTCTAAATACAGTAAAATGGTATTGCCTAAAAAGGTATGGTTTAAAAAATTTGGCATGGGCGCAATTTACAGAATGGTATAAATTTCTAGTCCTTGTTTGGTTAAAACGTAGGCTTTGTTTTGTAGTAATAACAGCTTTATAGCATTTGCAAAGCTAGCTGGCAGCTTTATATTGGTGTATTGCAGTTGTTTAGGATTGGCCGTGTAGTAAAAGCTACTATCGTGGCCACGTAAGTAATTATCGGTTACTTGTACATCGTGCCAATTGGTAATTGGGTATTGATTTTTAAGACCACCATAGTAATCGAAAACTGTCCAACCTTTTTTACTGTTATACAAGTACAACAGACCATTCATATCTATGATAGATTGTGGTGTAGCATTGTCTTCAAATAGCAACCTAAAGTCGCTCGTTTCTAAAAGTAGATTGCCGCTTTCGTCTATTTTTTTAAGTTTATTATCTACCTCGTCAAACAGCCAAATATTGTTGTCGTAGCTTTGAGCAATGGCTTTTACTTGCAAAATATTTAGTGCCCTTAGTTGAATACTGTTTCTATTGTTTAACTGCTTATCAAGCATTACTATGGTTGCAAAATCTTTGTAGTACACCAATATTTTTAGTGGGTTGCTTACATCTATTGTGTAAATGTTACCGTAGCGTTTTACATCGTTAAAAGTACTTGTGCTATCAAAATTGTTGTTGAGTTTTTTAATTTGATTGGTGGCTGTAATTAAGAAAATATTGCCCAAATTATCTACCGAGAAATTGGTAAAACTACCGCTTATGTTTTTTACAGATTGTACTCGCAAAGTTGTATCTGTTAAGGCTTTCGCCTGAAAGCTATAACCGCAAAAAGCAATTGCTAAAAGTATGTTTAGTTTAACCATTTGTGAAGTTGTACATTGGTACCATTAAACGATGCGTAGGTAAAGTTAGTAATCCAATCACCAATATTTATGTAACGGCTCGTTTCTGATAGTTTATAATCAATAGGTAAATGTCTGTGGCCAAATACAAAGAAATTAAAGTGCTGTTTAGCCAACATTTTTTTACAGTAAATGAGTAACCACTCTTTGTTTTCACCCATAAAAAAAGCTTCGCTTGTACCAGTTCTTTCTTTGCTTTTTTGGCTGAAATAATTAGCCAAACCTATGCCCCATGTAGGGTGCAACTGACCGAATAGCCAATTACAAATAGGGTTGCGAAATACTTTTTTTAAAAATTTATAACCGTGGTCGGCGGGACCAAGGCCATCGCCATGACCAATGTAAAACGACTGACCATTGAAGTTGTAGGTTTTAGGATGATGGTGTACAGGAATATTAAACTCTTGTTCAAAATACCCATTCATCCACATATCGTGATTACCCACAAAAAACTCTATTTGAATACCGCTATCTGTTAGTTCTGCAAGCTTGCCAAAAATGCGAGAGTAGCCTTTGGGAATAACTGTTTTGTACTCGTACCAAAAGTCGAACATATCGCCCACCATGAAAATAATTTGTGCATCGTGTTTAATTGCATCTAAAAAGGCAACCACTTTTTTTTCACGTACTAGGCTTGCAGCCGCATTTGGTGCGCCTAAGTGAAAGTCTGATAAAAAGTATATTTTTTTGGCAGGTAAAAGGTTCATTAAGCGTTGGTGATATTAGCAATTAATATTTCAAGTTGTTGCTTTAAAGGTGGTAAATCATTTTGAATTATAACCCATAACATTTTATAGTCAATACCTGCGTAGTCATGAATGATTTTGTTTCTTAAATCGGCTGCTTCACGCCATGGGATATTTTTATTTACATCTTTAAAAATTTTGTTCAATTGATTAGAAGCTTCGCCAATCATTTCTAGATTTCTTACAACGGCATCTTTGGTTTTTCTATCATTGTAAAAATCTTCTTCGGTATAATCGGTTAAGAAAATTTCTATAACAGAAATTGATTCATGCATGTTTTTAAGCAGCAGTATTTCACTTCTTTTAGACATAGATTAAATCATTTTCAATAGCTGCAATAAAATCTGGCTTAAGACCTCTTTTAGAAATTAAATCCACTTTTTTATCCAGTAAATCTTCTATTTCATAATTAAGATGTAAAAATTTAAAACCCAATACTTCGTTTAGTTCTACTAGTATATCTACGTCACTTTCTTCCGTAAAGTCCTCTCTACTTTGCGAGCCAAATATTGCCAAACTTTTAATTGGGTATTTGTCAAATAAAAATTGCTTGTGTTGCTGTAAAATATGTAGAATACTATTATTCATTGACTCAAAAATACTATTCCTATCCATCAATTAAAAAACAAAATACTTCTTTTGGGCCATGTACGCCTACTACCAAGGTTTTTTCAATATCGGCAGTACGGCTAGGCCCAGTAGCTAAAGTTATTAGCGATGGCAAATTTGCGCCGTATTTGGTTTTAATGAGTTGTAAACCATCTTTTACATCGTACACCAATTGGCTTTTGTAGGCAATACAAATGTGAACGGGTGCATATACACTTACGCTTCTACCGCTTTGCTGCGCAGCACTCAAAACCATACTGCCTGTTCTTGCTACAAGGCTTTCGCAGGTGGTAATAGATGCATCGCAGCTTGCTAAATTGGTAGCTGTAAAGTTGGTAAAACCACTTGCAGATAATTGTTGTTTTAGCACATCTTCTTTGCACAAAATATTACTCCAATTTCTAGTAGTAGCAAGTGTTTGTAAGTTGCTAGCCACTTCATTTATATTGGCACAAAAACAAAACTTGCCTAATAGTTTGGTAAAATTTTCGGCAAATTCTATTTCTAATTCTTGTGCCGATGGTAAAAACACATTATCACTTGTGTTGCCGCCAGCAAAAGGAACAGGCACTGGATTTACCAATGCCTGCCTTATTTTACTTAAAATGTTTTCTCTCGAATTTGTCATCTCAAATTATGCAATTGTATTATCACCTTCAATAGTAACAATGGTAGTTTCGGGCGGCGCAATTACTATTTCGGGCTCGGCATCTAAAATTTTTTTGGGCTCAAAAGGCCTTTTACCAATTAACTCTTCTACATCGCTTTTGTGCAATACTTCTTTTGAAAGTAGTGCTTTTGCTAGTATTTCTACTTGTTCTTTTTTATCAGTTAATAATTGTAAGGTTTGTGTGTAAGCCTTATCAATAATGTTTTTAACCTCTTCATCTATTATTTTACCAGTGCCTTCGCTAAATGGTTTGGTAAATGAATTTTCTGTTGTTGGGTCGTAGAAACTTACATTGCCAATTTTATCGCTCATGCCATAGGCTGTAACCATACCGTAAGCCATACGTGTAATTTGCTGTAAGTCGTTACTTGCACCTGTAGATATTTTTCCGAAGAAAATTTGTTCACTTGCTCTACCGCCTAATGTCATACAAATTTGGTCCATCAATTGGTCTATATTGTACAAATATTGCTCAGTAGGTGTGTATTGTGCATAGCCTAAAGCGGCTGTACCTCTTGGTACAATGGTTACTTTTAATAAAGGATAAGCGTGCTCTAAAAACCAGCCACACACTGCATGGCCTGCTTCGTGGTAAGCAATAATTTCTTTTTCGTGTGGTGCAATAATTTTATTTTTCTTTTCAAGGCCGCCAATTACTCTATCAATGGCATCTTGAAAGTCAATCATTTCTACCGATTGCTTGTCTTTGCGAGCCGCAATTAAAGCGGCTTCGTTACATACGTTGGCAATATCTGCACCTGCAAAACCGGGTGTTTGTTCGGCTAGCTTTAATACGTCTAAAGTTTCAGACACCTTAATTGGTAGTAAGTGTACTTTAAATATTGCTTCACGGCCTTTTATATCTGGTTTATCTATGGTTATTTGTCTATCAAAACGGCCTGGGCGAAGTAACGCCGAGTCTAATACATCGGGTCTGTTAGTAGCGGCTAGAATAATAATACCAGTATCGCCACCAAAACCATCCATCTCAACAAGCAACTGGTTCAATGTGTTTTCACGTTCATCGTTACTCATCATCATATTTTTACCACGAGCTCTACCAATGGCATCAATCTCATCTATAAAAATGATACAAGGTGCTTTTTCACGAGCTTGCTTAAACAAATCACGTACACGACTAGCACCTACACCTACAAACATTTCTACAAAGTCGCTACCGCTAAGGCTAAAGAAAGGCACTTGTGCTTCGCCCGCCATTGCTTTTGCCAATAAGGTTTTACCTGTACCAGGAGGGCCAATTAATAAGGCACCCTTTGGTATTTTACCACCAAGGGCAGTGTATTTTTTAGGATTTTTAAGAAAATCTACAATTTCCATCACTTCTACTTTTGCTTCGTCTAAGCCAGCTACATCGGTAAATGTGATGTTTACTTTGGTGCCGCCTTTTTCAAATAAAGTAGCTTTCGATTTGCCAATATTAAAAATGCCACCTGGGCCGCCGCCACCGCCTGGGCCACCGCCCATTTTGCGCATTAGCAACACCCAAAGGCCTACAAACATGATAACGCTAATTAAAATGTTTACAAGACTACTATTAAACCAATCGGCATCTGGGTTTGCATTTGCAGGTACTGGTTTAATATTATTTTCTTTGTAAAAACTAGATAAGCTCTGCTCAAAAGAAGTCCAATCTGTTACTTTAAAAAAGAAAGCAGGGGCAGTTTTTGCTTTTTCAGCATCAAATCGCTTATTAACTTTATCAACATAAAACTTTTTGCCAATGCTATCAGCTTTAATGTAAATCTTAACGGTATTGGTATTAGTAACCTTATCAAGCTTAGCTACGTCGCCATTTTTTAGCATGTTTTCAAAAAATTCTTCGGCAGTAGTTTGCAATGCTTCAGGCTTCATGCCTTTAAACTGAAAGCCAATAAGTACTGCAAAAACAATTGCGTAAATCCAGTATAAACTAAACTTTGGTGTTTTGCGTTGTGGCTTTTCATCGTTACCATTTGCTGGTTGAAAAGGGAATTTTGGTGGTTTTTTATCTTCTTTTGCCATAAATACTTGCTATAAGAAATAAATAATGCTTTTGCTATTAAAATGGTTTAAAAACTATGTGAAAGTTTAGTCATCGTGGCCTTGCAATACGGCATCGCTCCACATATCTTCTAAGTTGTAAAACTTACGTTGTTCTGGATGCATAACATGTACTACAATGCTGATGTAATCTACCAAAATCCATTGAGACGAAGCCTTACCTTCGTTTTTATAAGGTATTTCGCCGCATACTTCTCTCACGTTATGTTCAATAAAATCTGCAATGGCTTTTACCTGTGTGGTAGATGAACCTTGGCAAATAATAAAAAAATCTGCAACGGCTTCTGGTATTTTTCGCAAGTCGAGACTAACAATGTTTTCGCCTTTTTTATCTTTAATAGACGTAATAATTGATTTGAAAAATTTTGAGTTACGTGTAAGGCGTGTTACACTTTTTGAACGGGTTTCTAAAACTAACAACTGTGACAACAATGAATGAATTTTAATGAATGTAATTTGGATGACGATTGAGCGGTTGTTTTATTTAAAAACTGCTGTAAAACTAAGCATCAACTTCTCAACTTCTCACTTGTATCTTTGCATCAAAAATAATACTTCTTTGTCACCCATCATCGCAAAAAACAAAATAGGGCAACCTTTTATACAATTTGAGATAATTGAAAGCACCAATAGTTATGCCATTGACAGTTTGCAAGCTAATTTGGCTGCACATGGTACGGCTTACTTTGCCCATCATCAAACGGCAGGTAAGGGGCAGCGTGGCAAACAATGGCACTCGCAAACTGGTAGCAACATCATTTTATCGGTAATTGTAGATACTACTGCACTTGCTATGCACCAACAATTTAATCTTAGTGTGGCGGTAGCACTTGCTTGTTACGATTTTTTTAGCCTTTTTGCTGGCAACGAAACTTCTATAAAATGGCCTAATGATATTTACTGGCGTGACAGAAAGGCAGCAGGTATTTTAATTGAAAATATTGTAAAAGGCAACCAGTGGCAATGGGCTGTAATAGGCATTGGCATGAATATTAACCAAACTGCGTTTGGCGATATGGCTAAAAACCCAGTATCGCTAAAGCAAATAACTGGTAAACAATTTGATGCCGTAGAGCTAGCAAAAGCACTGTGTAATTGCTTACAAAAGCGCTATGTGCAGTTGCTAACTACAAATTTTACAACCTTGTTACATGCGTATAACCAACAATTATACAAGGCTGGGCAAACTGCCAAACTGAAAAAAGATACGGCTGTTTTTAGTTGCACCATTAAGCGTGTAAATGCTAATGGACAACTTGAAGTAGCTGGCGCTGCAAAAGACTGTTTTGAATTTGGTGAAGTAGAATGGGTGGTTTAATAATTGCCTGTTTTAAAAGTAAAACGCCTTGCAATTAGCGAGGCGTTTTTGCTTTAAAATTTTTTGTGGCGTTGCTTTCGCCGATAATTTCTTTTGAAAAACCATGCTGGCATACCACGCACATTTGCTTAACGGCATAGCAATAAAGTTGCTGCACTTTAGCTTTTTTACAGCCGCTGCGTTAGTGGCAATTTGCAATTTGCTATGCCGTGCATTTGCATTTTAAATACATAGCTATTAGTACGGGATTACAAATCTCTACCAGCAGAAACAGCAAAATACTGTTTACACTGCTACAAAGCCGAAATACATGCAGAACACTTTGAAGTTTGAAAAAGAGCCATCATTAATTGCCACACTAAGGCATCCCAATTTGCTGCGCAGCAAAAAAAATTAGCACCGCAGGAAAATATCATTTGCTGCGCAGCAAATTTTTAGGGTGTAATTAGGTGTATGCTTTAGTTGGTGAAAGCAGCACCAACTAGGGCGAAAAGGCTGAATGTACCTTGTTGGCTAAGAAGTCAAAAACGGCAAAAAAAATAAGTAGTAATGCAGATGCAACATTTGTTTTACCTTAACTTCGAGATGCCTAAAACGCACATCACAAAGCGCAACCTATATAATCATTTTAAACATAGCCACATGAAATCAAACATCAACCGCCGAGGTTTTTTAAAAACCAGTGCTTTTGCTTCTGCCTTTTTTATTGTACCACGCCATGTACTTGGCCGAGGTTTTATTGCCCCTAGCGATAAACTCAATTTTGGTTTTATCGGTTGCGGCAAACAAAGCCCTACTTTAATAAACAGTTTCTTAAAAACCAATCAGGTAGAATTTGTTGCAGCATCAGACGTATTTCAGCAAAAAACAGAACGTTTTATTACCAACGTAAAAAAGTTTTATCAAACGCAAAACAATACAGACAGAAATAGCATAAGTGTTTACACCGATTTTAGGCAATTGTTGCAACGTAAAGATGTAGATGCCGTGATTATTGCATTGCCCGATCATTGGCATGCAGCCGCTGCGGTAAGGGCTTGTGCTGCTGGTAAAGATGTGTATTGCGAAAAACCATTGTCGCTAACAGTTACCGAAGGAAGAGCTATGGTAAACGCTGCCAGAAAACACAATTGTGTTTTTCAAACAGGTAGTATGCAACGTTCGTGGAACGAATTTAGACAAGCCGTTGAATTGGTACGTAACGGCTATATTGGCGATATTACAGAAGTGACAATTAATGTTGGCGGCCCACCGAAAGATTTTGATTTGGTTGGCGAAACTATTCCTGATGGATTGGATTGGCAAGCATGGTTGGGCCCTAACATGGTAGAAAGACCTTACCATAAAGACCTAGCACCTACCATAGAATATGAAGCGAAGATGTGGCCTAACTGGCGCAACTATAAAGATTTTGGCGGCGGCGGTATGACCGATTGGGGTGCTCACATGTTTGATATAGCACAATGGGGCTTGGATATGGATAGCAGCGGTCCTGTTAAACTCACTTATCCTTCAGGTGTTGCCAATGCAAAAGATGGTTTGGTGTTTGAATATGCCAATGGTATTAAAATGACACACCAAACAGTAAAAGGCAGCCAATCTTGCACTTTTATTGGCACAAAAGGAGAGGTGTATGTAGCAAGGGGCGTATTAAAAACAACACCCGACGAAGCTTTAAAAACAAAAATAATTGGCGACAACGAAAAGCACGTTTATAAAAGCACCAATCATTATCAAGATTTTATTGATGCTATTAAAAAAAGAAGCCAACCTATTTGCGATGTAGAAACAGGCCACAGAACAGCAACTGTTTGTAACATTGGCAATATTGCCTACCAGTTGCAACGTAGTTTGCAATGGCACCCTGCTAAAGAAAAGTTTATAGCTGACGATGAAGCGAATATGCTGCTGCATAGACCAATAAAAAAAGAGTGGGAAGTGTGAAGGATGTAAAATATAGGAACACAGATGACAGCCCCCTGTAATCCCCCCAAGGGGATATTTGGATTGATAAGCGCAGATTTTAAGGTTAAGTTGTAATATGCAATAGTCAATGTACAATATTCAATACACAATGATGGTTGATTGCAATATCTAATTATTTTAATTTATACTCGTTATAAGTACAATATTTATTAACCCTCACAGAATCTGTAACGGAAAAGTATAATTTCGCAGCAATGAAAAATCTTTCAGAAATATTAGTTTGGAAACAAAATTTTGGTTTGTTACCCATTCACCTAAAACCAACAATCAATGACTTTAGTTATGTGATGTTGAATGGTGGTTATGGTGACTTTTGTTTACAAACAGTGAAAGATAATACAACTGAAACTGAGTACTATTCAAAATCTTGGTCAAGCAATACCAAAAATTTTGTTGTATTAGATAAAGAAAAAATAAAAATATACAACTGGCAAAAAGATAAACCAGAAATTATATCTCAAAAAGATGTAGCCGATAATTTTAGCAAATTTTATACGTACCTACTTTCAAAAACAGTAAGAACACCAAGGGATGTTGTACCTTTTATAACAGATATTTTTAGGCGATTTAGAAATCTAACTTTAGAAAAAAAGAGTCCGGTTGAAGCTTTAAACTTGCTGTTTATTTTGCTTACAACCCTTGAAGAAGATTACGTAAATTTTGATTTTGCAAAATGGAATATTGATGCTGTAAATATTCCTTCTGGATTTGATAATTATGTAGACAGAATCAAGAAAGGGATTATAAATGTTGCCCCAGATTTCGATTTGATTATAAGACATTCGGCAGGTGTATTGTTTCAGGAGGCTCAAAAAGAAGTATTATATTTCGACCCACAAATAGATTTATGGGGCAATCCATCAAGCAAAATTGACACATCGGCAGCATTATATTCTAGCATTCATTATACACCACCCTATATAGCAAGAACAATTGTTGAAAATGTTTTACGAAAATTAGATTTATCAAAACATACCCTAAAAATATTTGATCCAGCCTGCGGCTCCGCCGAATTTTTAATTGAGGTTTTGAAGCAACTTAAAGAATTGAATTACGAAGGTAGTGTTGAAATTATTGGTTGGGATTCTTCACCTACGGCTATCAATACGTCTAAATTTTTATTAGCGTACGAAAAAAGGATTGTTTGGAACAATAGATTAAATTTTGAGATTGACTTAGTGAACGATTCTTTAACCCAACATTGGAGCAACGATTATGATTTAATTTTAATGAACCCGCCATTTGTATCGTGGGAGCTATTGAAAAACAAAGATGACCAATCAGCCGTAAGGGAAACATTGGGTAATAACTTTATTGGCAAACCTAATCAGGCTAGTGCTTTTTTTTATAAGGCAATTCAACACATTAACCAAGAGGGAGTATTGGGTTGTGTTATTCCTTCGTCAATTCTTACACTTGATGCTTATAAAAATCTTAGAGCAGCTACAAATGATTTATTAACTATTGCTTTCATTGCCAAATTGGGCAATTTTGTGTTTGAAGATGCTTTAACTGATGTAACTATTTTTATAGGACAAAAACCTAAAATCAACATAATACCAACTATACTGTGGGCGAGTAATGAAAAGGGTGTTGCACAAAATGCATTGAGAGATTTTAGGAAAATGACTTATAGCAATGAATTAGCAGTAGATGAAAAAAAATATAGTCTATATCAACCAGTTAGTTTTCCACTAATCAGAGATAGTTGGAAGCCAATATCATTAAACGAAAATGAGTTGTTAAAAACAATTGAAAGATTTGTAAAAGAAAAAAAGTTAGTTCGTATTGAGGATGTATTCAATGTTAGTTTAGGGATTAGGCAGGGAGCAAAAAATATTTTTAAAATTAACGAAAGTGAATATGAGCAAATGCCACTAAATGAAAAAAAATATTTTAGATTGGTGATTGATAATGACGCTATTAATGATGCTACACTTTTTAAAAAGCAGTATATATGGTATCCTTACTATAAAGCAGGAATGATATTTAAAAGCGAAGATGAATTGGCTGTTAATGCAAGTACTTTTTACAAAAAAGTTCTTAAACCTAATGAAACTATTTTAAAAAATAGAAAAGACAAAGTAGTACTTACAAATTGGTGGGGTCATACACGACCAGGAAATTGGCAATTTGAAAAAGGGGCAAAGCTTGTTTCAACAGAATTTGGAAAGTCTAACTCATTTGCCTTTGATAAAACAGGAGAGTTTGTTGTAGAAAGAGGTAATGCTTGGTTGCCACGCAATAAATTTAGTGATGGTGATTACTTTTTTTATCTAGCACTTTTTTCAAGTTCTTTTTTCGATAAATTATTATCTATTTATTCAAAACAATTGCTTTCTGGTTGGGATTTGGGTAAAAAACATACTAAAGAAATTCCAATACCAAACGTACATTCAGAAGACATAAAAAACTCAATTGGTTATATAAAGTTGGTAGAAAAAGGTAAAGAATTATCTATGGGCAATAGTTATATTAAACCAGTTTTGAACGATTTAATTATTAAGTATTTCTACCCTCATATTTAATAATCTTCTATGATTGACCATAAAAACCTTATTGTGGGCATTAATAAGACTTGTGGGGATTTATTTGAAGAATCAAGTTTTTATCTCCACCAAGTTGCAACGAATAGCTATAAAATTTCGGGAGACTTTACTTCTCAAGCCATTAATTTTCGTGGAGAAGAAAGAGATGAAGTTACCGTAATAAAATGGTTTGAAGATTTTTGGCTTTATAGCGAAATTAACTTTATAAATACAAATTGCTTTATTTCTTTGTCTGTATTTCAAGGAAAAGATAGTGTAGAAAGTAAACATCAGTTATTTAGAGCTGAATGGGACGATTATAACGACAACCAAAATCGACATCCACAACCACACTGGCATATTACAGCTAATAAGGCTCTCGAAAATACTCTACAAATATTTACCGATTATAAAGAAGTAGAAGGATTTATGAGTATATTAAATGAAGAAAAGTCGAAAATTATAAATGTTAATGATATACACTTTGCTATGATTGGCAATTGGATAAATAGCGAAACACATATTCATAAATTAGATGAAGAAACTAAAATTGTTAAATGGTTTTTTGGTTTATTATCACATATTAAAACGGAATTAGAAAGTATTAAGTAACGTGAGTTTTGGGTCATTTTCATTAATAATCAATTACTTAGCTGTTAAAATA
>JASGCX010000085.1 GCA_030053925.1 Flavobacterium sp. | reverse complement strand
TCACATTATCACATTATCACATTATCACATTATCACATTATCACATTATCACATTGGTATGCTTAAAAAATTACACATACAGAACTACGCAATTATTGACGAAATTGATATTCAATTCTCTAATCAGCTTAATATTATTACCGGTGAAACAGGTGCTGGTAAAAGTATTTTGATGGGTGCGTTAAGCCTTATTTTGGGTGAACGTGCAGATTCTAGTGCCTTAAAAGTAAATGACAAGAAATGTGTGATTGAAGGTTTTTTTAGTATAGTTGGTAAGCCTGCAATTGAGCAATTTTTAAAAGATAACGAACTTGACATAGAGGAAGAATTGGTAGTGCGTAGAGAGATAGCTGTAAGTGGCAAGTCGAGAGCTTTTGTAAATGATACGCCTACCACACTGCAGCAACTAAAAGCTTTGGCATCTCTGTTGGTAGATTTGCACCGTCAGTTTGATACTTTAGAACTTGGTGATGAAGATTTTCAACGTGAAGTAATTGATGCTTTGGCCAATAATCACGACTTACTACAAACGTATCAAACGCAATACAGACAATGGTTGCAGGCAACTAAAACCTTGCAAGAATTACAAGCGCAGAAAGCTGCTTTTAATAAAGAGCTAGATTATCATCAGTTTTTGTATGATGAATTGGAAGAAGTAAGCTTGCAAGAAAATGAGTTGGAAGATTTAGATGTAGAACTCAATTTATTAAGCAATAGCGAAGGCATTAAAACCGCCTTAACTAAAACGTATTTCGACCTAAAAGAAAACGAACAGCCCATTGTTGTTTCGTTAAAACAACTCATTAATCTGCTAAGTACTTATACAGCTTTCCACCACGATTTACCAAGTGTAATTGAACGTTTACAATCTGCACATATAGAGTTACAAGATATTGCAGAAGAAGTTGAACGCATTAATGACATCATCAACTTTGATGAAAAGCGCACTGAATTTATTAATGAGCGACTAGCTGTTGGTTATAAATTATTGAAGAAGCATGGTGTAAAATCTACCGCCGAAATTTTAACCATTAAAGCCGATTTGCAAAAAAAACTGCAAGCTGTTTTAAATATAGATGATGCCATTTTGCAAAAAGAAAAAGTAGTAGCACAACTATTAGAACAAGCCACTAAAACGGCTGAAACTTTGGCTGCTAGAAGATTACAGCAAGTAACGCCTTTAGAAATAAATGTAAACCATTTGCTGCATCAAGTTGGTATGCCTAATGCAAAATTAAAAGTGCAGATAAAAGACACCGCTTTGAATTTGTATGGCAAAAACGAGATAGAATTATTGTTTGATGCTAATAAAAGCAACCGCTTTGAGCCAATACGCAAGGTAGCAAGTGGTGGCGAATTGAGTAGGTTGATGTTGTGTATTAAAAGTTTGGTAGCAAAAAGTATGGATTTGCCAACCATGATTTTTGATGAAATAGATACTGGTATTAGTGGTGAAGCGGCCAAACAAGTAGGTGCTATTATGAAGGATTTGGCTACTAATCGTCAAATAATTTGCATTACACACCAACCACAAATTGCAGGCAAGGCCAATGCACACTATTTTGTGTACAAAGAAATTAAAGGCGAAGCCGTAAAAACCAACATTCGCTTATTGTTACTTGATGAACGCATTACAGCAATAGCTCAGATGCTTAGTGGCGAAAAACCAACAGCGGCTGCACTAGAAAATGCCAAAGAAATGGTGATGAATTAGATGTTCAATAATTGATTTGTAGCTGATTTATAAAATTTATGCGTAAATGAAAAGTGTTCCCCATTGGCAATTATTAATGGTAATTTACTTTATATTGGTTGCTGTACCTGTCTACTTTTTGCATCTTTATTTAAAGAAAAATATCTTAAAGAATCGTACCTTTCTAAATCTTCTGCTCTACTTTGCTGCTGTAGTGGGTTGTGCTTTTTTAATGAATTTTATTACCCTCGTTTTGTATTATAAATTCATTTTTTTACATAAACAAGGTAGTGCTTTATAATAAAGACACCTGAAAACGCCAAAGAAATGGTGGTGAATTAAATTTTGACAAAAAAAATATTGCCAAATGTTTTGACAAAAAAAAAAATGTCACTAATTTTGACTAAAATTTTATTGTCATGAAAAATAAAGTAGGTATTCCTGCACGTGGAAATGATTTTTTTAAACGAGAAAGTGAAGTTCAAAAAATATTACTACGGCTAGCAGATGGTAATAATCTACAAATTACAGCCCCAAGGCGCGTAGGAAAAACCTCCATTTTATGGTACTTAAGAGATAATAAAATGAATGGCTATGCTTATGTGTATATTGATACAGAAGCCATTTACGATACAGACGACTTCTTCAAAAAATTATTAAAAGCTATTGTAGCATGCCCCGAGGTACATCAATCAACAAAACTTAAAGATTTATTTAGTAAAGGTGTTAAAGCTTTTTCTAAGATAAAGAGTATTAAAATTATGGGTAATGGTTTTGATGTGGTTGAAAATAACGAGCAGAATAGCTATTATGAAGATTTGTTTAACCTACTTTCGGGCATTGTATTAGATAATTCTGAAAAACTCATTATTCTTATTGATGAATTTCCACAAACTATTCAAAATATTGTAGAAGTTTCTAATGGAAATGAAATAATTGCAAAGAGATTTCTTCAACTCAATAGAGATTTAAGATTAAACCCAGATATTAACGAACGTGTAAATTTTATATACACGGGTTCTATCGGTTTAAATTATACTGTTGCTTCTATTAATTCTACTGCGTTTGTTAATGATTTAAGTTCGGTAGAAATAAACGCACTATCAAATGCGGAAGCCGAAATTTTATTATTAGAATTACTTACCAATAAACAGATAACTATTGAAGAAAGTGCCAAAAATTTATTACTAAAAAAACTAGAATGGCTTATTCCATTTCATATACAATTGGCTGTTCAAGAACTTACAGGTTTAGTTTATGCCGATAAACATATTGGTATTAAGCATATTGACTTGGTATTTGATAAAATGGTAGAAGCTAGGAACAACAACCATTTTGAACATTACTACAGCCGATTAAAAAGCCAACTTAAAGGCAATGCATTTAACTACGCAGACGAATTATTACAAAAACTTGCAAATGAGGGTGCAATAACTAAGCCCCAAATTTTTGATTTATCTGTTAAATACAATCAAGAACAAAGTTATAGACAGATAATAGAAATATTGTTGTACGATGGTTACATCAATAATGTAGGTGATGCAAATATTTATCGGTTTAATTCGCCAATTGTGCGTATGTGGTGGCAAAAATTTATCTGTAAAAACTAGTTAAAATGAATACTTTTTTATATAATCCTGATAGAAAAACTAAAGGTGAATTAATTGCAGAATTCGTGGTTCGTACTGAAGTGTATGATGATATTATGCAAGATTTAGAAACTTCTACAATGCAACATCCCGAGCAGCACTACTTGCTAGTAGGGCAGCGTGGGGCTGGTAAAACAACCTTGCTTAATCGTATTAAATATGGTATTGAAGATTCTGCTAAACTTAAAAACTGGGTAATTCCTGTATTGTTTAGCGAAGAACAATATAATGTAAGTGAACTGGCTAATCTTTGGGAAAATGTTTGTCAATATTTAGAAGATTATCAAGGTTTTGATAATTTATACGCTGATATAGAAATGCATATCTCTAAAAAAAACTTTGAAGAAATATGCTTAGATATTTTAGAAAAACGGCTTGCTGAGAAAAACAAAAAACTGGTGCTATTAATAGATAATATTGGTGATTTACTTAGAAAACTAGATGATATTGAGATAAGGCGTTTGAGAGAAATTTTGCAAACCAAAGAGTTTATTAGAGTAATTGCTGGCTCGCCTTTTTACCTAGAAAGTATTTTAGATTATCAGCAACCCTTATTTGAGTTTTTTAAAGTGATGCGTTTGGATGGTTTAAATAAACAAGAAACCGAGAATTTGCTTTTAAAACTTGGCGAAATACATAGCGAAAAGGAAAAAATTGAACGCATTATAAAAGAAACACCACAGCGCATAGAAGCAATGCGTACATTAACAGGCGGTGTGCCACGTACAATGGCATTATTATTTAGAATTTTTATTGATAATGAACATAGCAATAGCATTAAAGATTTAGAAAAAATTTTAGATGCTGTTACGCCTTTGTATAAGCACCGTATGGATGATTTGCCAAAGCAACAGCAAAAAATTGTAGATGCTGTTGCACGAAAATGGGATGCTATTAGTGTGAAAGAACTAAAAGAAAAAGTACGTCTTGAGAGTAAAATTATCTCGGCACAGCTACGCCAATTAGAAAAAAATCAGATAATAGAAAAGAAAACAACTGATACAAAAAACCATTTGTATTTGCTAAAAGAACGCTTTTGGAATATTTGGTTTTTAATGCGTTATGGCCGTAAAGACGATAAAGAACGGGTAATTTGGCTGGTACGATTTTTAGAAAGTTGGTGCGATAATGATGAAATAACCAAACGAATTGCGGCTTTTGTAACACAGGTAGAAAAGGGACAAATGAGCTTGGAAGAAACGAACTTGTTTAGCAATGTTTATACTTCTTTAAGTAATTTGAAATTTAGCCAAAAAATGATATTACGAGAATCTAATGTTGAATATTTGACCAATAAGGTAAAACTAAGCGATGAAGAGTTGTTTGAAGCGGCTGAAAAGATGTTTAGAAAATCAGATTTTAAATCAGGGATTAAGTATTTATATGAAGTTAATAATTTAACGGTTGAGAGTAAATTGAAAGTAGTGTCACTTTTTGTTGAAGCTATACCTCAAATGCATAACAATGTTTTTCTGTTTATTAACGATGTAGATCCTGCTTTTAAAACTCTAAATGCTTTTCACCAAATTAACTTATTACTTCTATTAACTGAGGGTTTTGTAAGTTTCAAAACAATTCTTGAGCATGGAAACATTGAAGACTCTTTAAAACTTTTAGGCAGTCAAATTCAGCTCTCAATTTTTACAGTTGAAAAATCTATGAATATTACAGGAACTAATTTTGAAGTGGAAATAAATATGTTGTCTTTTTATCTAAAAAATATTCTTATGAAAAATTTAGTAGAATCTGCAAAGCGAGTGGTTAACTCTTTTTATGCAGAAGTTGATGGCAAAACCATTCACTTTAAAGATGTATTTAAGCCATTATTTTACGCTGTAGAATATTTTGATGCACCTGAAAAAATACAAAATTTGCCTAGCGAGATTGCAGGCGTTACATTTGAAATTCGAAATTCATTTTTAAAGTAAAAAATTGCTATGGCATACAACTTATTAAAAGGTAAACGTGGTATTATTTCAGGTGCATTAGACGAAAACTCAATTGCGTGGAAAGTTGCTGAAAAAGCACATGAAGAGGGTGCCATATTTGTGTTAACCAATGCGCCTATTGCCATGCGTATGGGTGAAATTAATAAACTAGCTGAAACTACTGGCTCTCAAATTATTCCTGCCGATGCAACAAGTGTAGAAGATTTAGAAAACTTATTTACACAGTCGCAAGAAATATTGGGTGGTAAAATAGATTTTGTGTTGCACTCAATTGGTATGAGTGTAAATATTCGTAAAAAAATTCCTTACACCGAATCTAACTACGAGTTTTTCCAAAAAGGTATTGATGTATCTGCTTTGTCTTTTCATAAAATGCTAGCAGTGGCTAAAAAGCTAGATGCTATTAACGAATGGGGTAGCGTGGTGGCTTTAACTTATATGGCTGCACAACGTACTTACCCTTTTTATACTGATATGGCTGATATTAAAGCAATGCTAGAAAGTATTGCTCGTAGCTTTGGTTATCACTATGGTGTAGATAAAAAAGTGCGTATTAATACTGTATCTCAATCGCCTACAAAAACCACTGCAGGTAGCGGTATTAAAGGCTTTGGCGATTTCTTTGATTATGCAAATGCTATTGCACCATTGGGTAATGCTACTGCCGAAGATTGTGCTAATTACTGCATCACTTTATTCTCCGATTTAACCAAAATGGTTACCATGCAAAACTTATTTCACGATGGTGGTTACTCTACCACAGGTGTAAGCAGCGAAGTGTTAAGTAAATTTGGTATTGAGTAGAATTTCTAATTTACGATTTGAGACTTATAATTGACTGTAAGTCTCAAATCATAAATTCCAAATCATAAATTTTTTTCCATGCCTTTTATAGAATACGTTGGTTTGTTTGGTGCATTTTTAAGTGCCATCACTTTTATACCACAGGTGTTACACGCTTATAAAACCAAAAGCGTAGGCGATTTAAGTTGGGGCATGTTGTGGATTGTATTTACTAGCGTTATCGTTTGGCTAGTGTATGGCTTTTATATGCATTTACTACCAGTTATTATTGCCAATAGTATTATTCTTATTTTATCAGCTTTGCTTTTGTATTTTAAAGCAACGTTTAAAAAGCCATAAGCTTTGTATTAGCCATACAATTCAAAGTGGATGTTTTTTTTCTCGTAACCAAGTTGTATTATTTTCTCTCTCGCTTCATCTATCATTTGCTTCCAGCCACATAGGTAAAAGTTAGCAGGTGCATAGTTATTTGCCTTAATCATTTTCTCATACACAGCGTGTACATAGCCTTTATTAAAGCCATCGGGTACATCGGTAATTTGCGAAAATGTGGGCTGGTAATAAAAGCCATCTTCATTAGCTTCTAGCATTTCCATTTCTTCTTTATACAAAGCATCTGGCAAGGTTCTACAGCCAAAGATTAAGTAGATGTTTTTATGCTGTATATTGTGTTTATGGATATAATGAATCATTGATCGAAATGGTGCAATGCCTGTACCAGTACAAATGAGGTACAAATCTTTATCTAAAACAGTAGGCATTGTAAATACGCCTACAGGCCCACGTAACAATATTTCTGTACCCACATCTGCACCTTTAAACAAGTAAGTAGTACCAAGCCCATCTGACAATAGCACAATAATCAGTTCAAAAGTATTGGTGCCATTTGGTGCTGATGCTATTGAGTAGCTGCGCCAACGTTTGTTTTTTTGTTGGTGAATGGGTAAGTCTAAGGTTACAAATTGCCCGGGTTTAAAATCGAATATTTCCAATTCTGGCACAGTTATAAAAAATCTGCGAGTGGTAGGTGTGGCTTGTTCTATTTTGGTAATTATACCTTTTCTCCATGGCTCTAACATAAGGTGTCATTTTGTAGGTTAATAATGAAGAACAAAATTGTTTTCTAAGAGAAATTGATGGTTGTATTTAAGCTATCGCTTTTGCTAATATACTTGTTTATAAACGAAAGCTATTGCCAATAAAAATGCCCCACAAATTGTGAGGCATTTTTAGTATTATTCAGTACGCAAACTGTCTATTTTACAATAAATAATTTACTGCGATATACTTTATTGCCGTGTTGAATTTTAAGTATGTAATTACCGCTAGCAATATTGCTAGTTGTAAATTGTTCAGAGAATGTACCTACGAAATTTGCATAAGATTTTATAAACACTGTTTTGCCAGATATATCTAACAACGCAATTTGCAAGTCATCTTTATTACTTACTTTAAAGTTTACTTTAAACACACCGTTGTTAGGGTTTGGTGTGGTACTTAAACCAATTTCGGTATTGCTTACATTAATAACACCTGTGGTTGCGGTGTAAATTAATGCAGCTGAAGTTGCATTACAACCATTTGCATCTGAACCGCTAACAGAGTAACTACCCGAGTAAATAGGTTTAATTCTAGTAGTATTAGCGCCTGAAATAGTATTGCCGTTTAAGTACCATTGAATGGCACTTACAGCATTTGTTTGTAAGCTATCTGAAACTGCACCAACCAATGTGATGGTAGGCGGTGTGGGGGTGGTGGCAACTATTGCGGCTCTATCGCTCAACGAATCAGAAAGTGTTGCAATTTTTATATTGTACAAGAAATAATAATAACTTGCTGGAGTTGCTGCCGCATTTGTAAGTATTTGAAATACACCCGGTATACCTACAGGATAAGGGTTGCTTGTAACACCATTATTTCTATAAATTGATGCTCCGTTTAAGCAATTTATAGTCATTAAATAAGCGCTTCTGATACTGTTGTCTAGCTTTAAATTTAAGTAATAATTAGCACCAGTGTCTATCCCATTGGCATCCAAATTAGGAAATACATCAACGGTAATAGAATCGCCTAAAGTTGGATAATAAGAATAACCTGTGCCGTTTTTAAAGGCGGGCCTAAATGCTATACCAACTTTACCAGCAACATTGCAATATATTTTGGCAGTTTCAATAATTAAAGGTATTGCGGCGGTATCTGTTGTGTATGTACCTGAAAAGGTACTGCCATAGCTACCAGAACCGAGTGCGGTATTTGTTAGTGGCCCTACTGTTGCTCTTACGCCAGTTTGTAAATAATAGGTGTTATTTGATGTAACTACCGATGTTGAGGTAGCATTTGTATTAGCAAGTGGTGTTGTTGCTGCGGGTGTATCGTACCAAAAATATTTATTACTATTTGATGGATTTGTTACACTTAAACTTGTAGAAGATGGAGTACACTGAATGGCTTTTCCAGTTGGTGTAGCCGCCTTTTGAGTAGTTGTAATACTGGTTACTAAGGTATTATTGGTATTATCTTGATCATTTGGCACATTGGCAGTTACGTTAAAAGTATAAGCAGTACCGCCAGTAGTTGCAAAAGGAGTTTGAAATGTGTAAATAATATTATCGCCAGCTAATATAGTAGCTGGGTAATTACCGCTTAACGTTGCTACAGTTGTATTACCTGTTTTAACTGTGGCTGATAATGAAATGTTTGAAATATTAGCAGTTCCTTTATTACTTACCATGATAGATAAAAGTTGCGATGGATTGAATTTAGAACCAATTGAAGGTGCTAATACAGCAGTTACTTCTCCATCATTTGCTCCCTTTACTACACGTAAACGATAGTCTTGCGTTTCGCCATTTACGTAAGTACCAGTACCACAAGGGTTAATGTCGCTAGCTGTAGATGTTTCTTGTGCTATTACACGCATTACTGCGTAGTTGTTTTTGGTAATAGTTAAAGGTGTAGTAATAGTTGTTGTGTAAATGCTACCATTTGTAAGTACACCACTAGTTGCAACTAATTCGCCAGCATCGGTAAATACACCGTTGTTGTTGTAATCAATAAATACTTTCACCATTTTGTTGGCATTAGTACCATCGCAACTATTCACTTTTACAGATAATGTAGTGGCTTTATTTGGCTGAATATCACCCGTTATGTTGGTAAAGTCCTTATAGCTTGTACAGCCTGTAGCTGTTTTGTTTTGAATGTTTGAGAAACCAACACTATCTATTCTTGTACCGGCAGTACTTGTAGGTACCGAGGTACAATAGGCATTACCGCCTACACCACTCACTAAAAGTGAATATGCCTGAGAACCTGATGATAAAGTGCCTTTATGACTTACAGTAATAGTATAGGTTTGGCCAGGAACAACACTGTCAATGTCTACACGTTCAACGTTATCTCTTATATTATTGCCCCTTGTTGCATTGCCCTGCGGAAAACTTGGATCCAATATCCAAGGCATATAAGTTGAGGTACCTTTGGTAATTTTTAAGTCAAGGTCATTTACCAATTTAATGGTTCTATCGTTTAAAGCACTTGCACTTGGTGTTACAGTGCCGCTTACATCTGTCCAGCAAATAGTAGCAGATAATTGCCCTTTACCAGATGCCACAACTGTTTTAGTAAATGTAGCACCATTTGCAAGTGTATTTTCATACAATAAATGTTCGCTTGTAGCTGCATTATTCGATGGCACTGCTGCTTTAATTACTGCTGCGCCCTTTTCTACATTTAACAAGCCCCAGCCAAAGCGGTAATCTGGTCCTACTGCATCACCTGCTTCTTCGGCTGTGTGTATTGCTAGGCCTCTAAGCGTTGCAGAACGCATAAAAGTGCCAGATTTTAACTGAGAAAAATATTCTTGTAATAATAATAAAGAACCTGTTGTATTTGGTGCAGACATTGATGTGCCGCTTTCTGCTTCATAATCGCTATTACCAGAGGCAATACTAGAAATTACATTTACGCCATCTGCTACAATATCTGGTTTAATTCTGCCATCATCTGTAGGCCCCCAACTGCTAAAACTACTCATAATCACATCAGTTGGTTTACTGTAACCAAAAGTAATACCGTTCACTGCACCTACAGTTAAAATGTTTTTTGCATTTGCATCCATTGGTAAAATATCGTAACCATCATTATAACTTATGTTGGCAGGTCTTGTGCCGGCAGCAGCCATAGTGCCACTTGCATCATAACGGTAGTATGCAGCACCTACAGCAGGCCCATTAACACTTCTATTATTACCAGCCGATTTTACAATTAAGTAGTAAGGTGCATTATAGGCAATATCATCAAATTCCTTTGCACCGGCATCATAATACCCAAATTTATAGTCTTCTGTATCACCAAATCTACCGCGAAACTCCCATCTTGCTGCACCACCACCACTTGGTGAAGTATTGTAATACCAGCCAGAAATAATGCCATACGAATGGTTTGATAAAACAAGGTTTGCGGCGGCAGCTGTTATTTCAGAGCCATCATTATTATAGTCGTAGGCTAAAATACCTTGCAATCCATAAGCCATACCTTTTGCAATTGGGTTTACACCACTTGCCATCATGGTACCAGTTACGTGTGTAGCATGGTCACTTAGCGAAGTAACACCATCTACTTGTGTAATTCTACCAGTAAGTTCAACGTGTGTAGACAGTACTTTACCGCCATCCCAAATTGCCAATTTGTTTTTCATATTGGCAGATGAACCACTTAAATTTAAACCTGAAGCACCGCCAGCCCAAAGTTGATTGGCACGTGTGGTAGCAGCAGCAATAGTGTTGTTATACACTGTGTAATATTTAGGCGAACCATCTTCAAATGTGCCCACTAAATATGCTTTTGCACCTTTACTATCAGTTAATACCAAATCCCACCCTTTCTCTTTTGCAAGTTTCATGGTCTTTTGGTAATTTACATCCTCAGCCAATTTTAGCTCAGTGGCTTTTTCTGTAAGTACTTTTGAATTGGTAGTTACCTGGGCTGTTGCAGATAATTCCATGCTAATTAAGCCTAGCGCAAGCATCAAAAAACGTTTCGTCATAAATTAATTTTTGGCTTTAAATCTAAAATTGCAGTATTAAGTGTACTAAAATAGATAATTTTACTATTAAAAGTACAATATGCTAAAAAATCTTTTTGGTTTAGGTGTAATAGTGGCAACTATTTGCGCTTGCGCTTCAACAAAAAATGCAAAAAAAGAAATAATAACACAAGGTATTACAGGTGTTGTATTTGAGTTTACAGGTAACCAAATGCCTATGCAGGGCGAAGAACCACCTAAGCCCAAAGGTATTAAAGCAGAGATTTTAGTGTACGAAAAAACGAATATTAATCAAACGGTAAAAGATGCTAAAACTGGCTTTTTTACAAAAATTACAACTCAAAAAATAGCAACTGTTGTAAGCGATAGTACAGGAAAGTTTTCTGTAGCATTGCCTGTAGGTACCTATTCACTTTTTGTAAAAATGGGCAACAGTTATTACGCCAATTTGTTTAATCAATTTAACGATATTCACGCTGTTTCGGTACACAGCGGTACAATTGCCACAACTACCATTCGTATTAGCCACAAAGCAGTTTACTAATAGCGGTGTTATTACTAGCTTTCAAGGGCACACTTACCAATCTTACGGCTATATTTGCAACTCTTTTTTTACGATAGGAATTGCAGTTATGAATTTGAATGTGTTGCTAGAGAATTACCAAAATTCCCCCCGCCTTTTACAATTGGCGGATAGACTTCTTTGTGCCGATACGCAAAAATTATTTTTAAAAAACTTACAAGGCAGCAGTGCAGAGTTTATTGTTGGTGCAGTGTTTTTGCATCCCAAAACGCAGGGCTTAAACCACTTGATTGTACTAAACGATGCAGAAGAAGCAGCTTATTTTCACAACACCCTAGAAAACTTAACAAGTGCTTTAGACCTATTTTATTTTCCATCTTCTTTTAAAACACGAAAAAATTATCGGTTACTCAACTCATCGCATGTGATGTTGCGTACCGAGGCTTTAACCAAGCTTGCAGCAGGTGGCAATAAAAAAATAATCATTACCTATGCTGAAGCCATTTTTGAAAAAGTAGTATTGCCTAAAACCCTTTGTGGCAATATCATTCAACTAAAAACCAACGATACCATTAACCTTAATGGATTGATGGAATTATTTGTAATGTACGGTTTTGTACGTACCGATTTTGTGTACGAACCAGGTCAGTTTGCTTTGCGTGGTGGCATCCTAGATATTTATTCTTTTGGTAACGAAAAGCCATATCGTGTAGAGTTGTTTGGTAATGATGTAGACAGTATTAGAATCTTTGATCCAGAAACGCAATTGAGTGAGCGAAAGTTGTTGCAGGTAAGCATTATACCCAATGTAGAAACGCAATTTGAAACCGGTGATAAAGTTTCGTTACTAGAATTTTTGCCAGAAAATACCATTATTTGGCTGAAAGATTGGGACATAATTAAAGGCAAAATTGAACAGGAAGAAGAAGATCTTGGTTTGTTTTTAGAACGGTCAACGGCTAACAGCCAACGGCCAACTGAAGAAACTGATGAAGACGATACTAAGATTTTAAAAGAAGTTTCTTTACAAGATTTTACCCCTGTTGCTACTTTAGAAAGGCAAATGCAGCAAAAACATATTGTTGAGTTTGGTAGGCTACAGTTTATGGTAAACAGTCAACAGTTCACACACTTAGGTTCCACTATCAACAATGGACCATTAACCATCGACTTCAAAACAAAGCCCCAACCTTCTTTCAACCGTCAGTTTGATTTATTAATTAAGAATCTAAAAGCCCACGAAGCTGATAATTATAGCATCTACATTTTTGCCGAACAAGCTAAGCAACTTGAACGCTTGCACAGCATTTTTAAAGACTTAAATACTGAAATAAATTTTGTTCCTGTAGCTACTTCTATTCACGAAGGTTTTATAGATGAAGACATAAAAGTGGTGTGCTATACCGACCATCAAATATTTCAGCGCTACCATAAATACAGGGTAAAACAGGCTTATAATAAAAACAAAGCCATTACGCTGAAAACCTTGCGAGACCTGCAACCTGGCGATTATGTAACGCATATAGATCATGGTGTGGGTACTTATAGTGGCTTGCAAAAACTTGAGATAAATGGTAAGCTGCAAGAGGCGGTGCGTATCATTTACAAAGACACAGATATACTCTACGTGAACATCAACTCGCTACACAAAATATCTAAGTACACAGGTAAAGAAGGTACAGTACCAAAGATAAATAAACTAGGTAGCGATGTTTGGAACAAACTAAAAGAAAAGACCAAAGCGAAGGTGAAAGAAATTGCCTTCGACTTGATAAAACTATACGCACAACGCAAAAGCCAGCAAGGCTTTGCACATGCACCAGATACGTACATGCAAACAGAACTTGAAGCGAGTTTTATGTATGAAGATACACCTGACCAAGCCAAGGCTGTGGCCGATGTAAAGGTAGATATGGAAGCACCAAGCCCTATGGATAGATTGGTGTGTGGTGATGTTGGTTTTGGTAAAACAGAAGTGGCTATACGTGCGGCATTTAAAAGTGTGGTAGATGGTAAGCAGGCTGCGGTTTTAGTGCCTACAACTATCTTGGCTTTTCAGCATTTTAAAACCTTTAGTGAGCGCTTGAAAGATTTTCCTGTAACGGTAGATTATATCAACCGATTTAAATCATCTAAAGAAAAAAAAGAAACATTAGAGAAATTAGCCGCCGGCAAAATAGACATCATTATTGGTACACATGGCTTGCTAGGCAAAGAGGTAAAGTTTAAAGAACTAGGCATCATGATTATTGATGAAGAGCAAAAATTTGGTGTGGCGCACAAAGAAAAACTGAAGACTTTAAAAACCAATGTTGACTGCTTAACGCTTACTGCAACACCCATACCACGTACACTACACTTTAGTTTGATGGGTGCAAGAGATTTAAGCATTATCAATACACCGCCACCAAATCGGCAGCCAATACACACCGAAATTCAGGTGTTTAATGCCGACTTTATTCGTGATGCCATTTATTACGAAACCAACCGTGGTGGTCAAGTTTTCTTTATTCATAACCGAGTAATTGGCTTGGGCGAAATGGCTGCACTTATTCAGGCACAATGCCCCGATTTAAGTATTGGCTTTGCACATGGCCAGCTAGAAGGCCACGAATTAGAAGAGCGTATTTTAGATTTTATTGACAAGAAATACGACGTACTTGTTTGCACCAATATTGTAGAAAGTGGTGTAGATATTTCCAATGTAAATACCATCATCATTAACAATGCACATCATTTTGGCCTAAGCGATTTACACCAATTGCGTGGCCGTGTGGGTAGAAGTAATAAAAAAGCCTTCTGTTATTTATTGGCACCGCCCATGAGTAGCTTGCCTACTGATAGCCGTAAACGCTTACAAACACTAGAACAATTTAGCGACCTTGGTAGTGGCTTTCAAATTGCCATGCGTGACTTAGATATACGTGGTGCAGGTAATTTACTAGGTGGCGAGCAAAGTGGTTTTATGGCCGAAATTGGTTTTGAGATGTACCAAAAAATATTGGAAGAAGCCGTAAGAGAACTAAAACGCACCTCGTTTAAAGACTTGTTTAAAGACGAGATTGCAAAGCAAGATGATTATGTAAGCGATTGTACTATTGATACCGATTTGGAAATTTTATTGCCAGATAGTTATGTAGAAAGTATTACCGAAAGGCTATCGTTGTACACACGATTAGACAACTGCGAAAATGAAGATGAATTGACAACTTTTCATGCAGAAATGGTAGACCGTTTTGGACCAATACCAAGCCAAGTAGAAGATTTGTTTACCACGGTGCGTTGCCGCAGAACTGGCGTAAATCTTGGGTTTGAGAAGATGACGCTAAAGGATAACACCATGCGTTGCTACTTTATTAACAAAAACGACTCGACTTATTTTGAGTCTGATTTGTTTAAAAATATTTTGGCTTATTTACAAACTGGTACTAACAAAGCACATTTAAAACAAGTAGCTAAAAACTTTTTGCTAGTGGTAAATGATATACGTGGTATGGAAGAAATGCTACGCTTTTTAATGCTGATGAAGAAAGCAGTGATTAAGGAAGAAGTGATTGTAGAGTAGTTGTTGAATAAATTGTTTTTTTGGTACTAATTCTTTCCCATCTTTAGTAATACCAAAATATGTTTCAAATTTTCTAGCTAGATAAACTACTTCTTCATCAAATGATAACGTGGTAACATTACTTGCTTTGATGAATTCTTGGTAAGCAGCTTCTGTTAAAACACGCCCATCAGGCGAAACTAAAGCATTTACTAATTAAGTGTGCCTTATGCTTAGCAAATTCATTTACTTGAGAAAAGAATGAAGGCAAAAATGTAAGTAGTTCATCTATTTTACTTGTTGTGCAATTGAGAACGGCAATTGTAACAGAATATCTATCTAGGTTTTGTTGAAACATCAAGTTTTTATCAATCGTCAATAAAAGTTTTTTCAAGTGCTTAGTAACGCTTTCATCAAGCAAAATTTTCATGAAATATGTTTGAGGAAGTTTCAATTAGCTTATGCGACATCTCTAGTACTTTAAGTACCTGATGTTTACTAACACTTTCAAAATCAGCTAAAAATATTTCTATAGTATCGCCTGTTTCTAAATAATCAAATAGGTTTTTTATTGGTACGCTTGTGCCAGCAAATACAGGTGTACCACCTAAAATTTCTGAATCAACATTAATTACATGGCTATCCATAAATAATAATTTATTAGTTCAAATTTACAATCTCTTGCCGAAAGTAATTTTGTTATAATCAGTTTCTGAATGGGATGATTTAATAGTTGAGTGATTTATCAAACAAAATGATACTTGCCAATTGCTAGTGCAAAACAAAACGCATGGCATTGGTAAATGCACAAATACCAAGTACCAACTTACCCAATGGAAGGTAGGTACACACTTGAAACCATAAGCCCTAAAGCCATTATTTATAAAGGTGCTGCGGTAAAATAATGGAGTATTTTAACTGCCTCTCATACCGCCAGTTTTCACGGGCTTTTTTCCACCACTTACAACTTTGCCAGTAGGTTTAGCTAAAAATTTTGAGCCATTGCTTGCGCCTTTTTTGGGTTGATTGCCAAATTTTAAATTGCCTTTATCGTTTACTGGTAATGCCATAATATATTGCTTTAGGCACTAAACATACCGAAGTTTTAATGGGTAGGGGTTATTATTTTTTTTGGGGTAAATAGAACTTGCTCAACAACTCAGCCTCCAATATTTTATAACGAAAAGGTTGGTATAACCACAACACGTTAAGCCTAGTTAA
>JASGCX010000133.1 GCA_030053925.1 Flavobacterium sp. | reverse complement strand
CAACGCTTTAGCGGGGAACAAATATTTACCATTGGGCGTGATGGTTTTAAATAGTCCATTTGCATCTACACCTGCACCCGGTACAATGCAATGTAGGTGGGGATGCAGGCTAAGTGTTTGCCCCCAAGTATGCAAAATACAGATCATTCCCGCCTGCAATCCTTTGCCTGCAGCAAATTGATGGATGGTTTGCCAAGCAGCTTTACATAATGCGTTGTATACCACATCGGGCCGGTGTAGGGCTAGAAGATTAAGTGTATCGGGTAATGTGAACACAACATGGAAATATGGCACAGGCAGTAAGTCGGCACTACGCTTTTGTATCCACTCTTCCCGTTTATGTCCTTGGCATTTAGGGCAGTGTCTGTTGCGGCAACTGTTGTAGCTGATTTTAATTACACCACAATCATTGCATACATCTATATGTCCACCTAGTGCAGGGGTGCGGCAACATTTAATAGCAAGTAAGGTACGCAGCTGATGTGCGTTTAGCCCAATGCTTTCTATGCTCTTACCTATATGTTGCAGTACCTCTGCTACTTCGTATGCGGGGCGCATTGAGCAAAAAGTGTGTCAAGCGGACTAAACATTTTTCTATCATCCAATTGGCAAAGATGCAGGTACTCCATAGTGGTTTCTATATTGGCATGACCTAGCAATTCTTTAAGCGTTACAATATTCATTCCGTCTTCGAGCAAATGACAAGTATAGCTATGCCGAAGGGTATGCACACTTACTTGTTTTTTAATACCCGCATCTTTTGCAATGCGGCTCACAGCCCACTGCACACCCCGCTGGCTGTATCGACTGTCGAAATCTCCACCGGCTCTGCCATTGGGGTTACCATTAAAGAACCATTCTCGTGGATGTTCTGCTGCTAAGTATTTCTTTAATCCACGAATGAGATGTTCACTGAGTGGAACCATCCTATCCTTACGACCTTTGCTTTGTTTGATATGTAATATTTTTCTGTCGAAGTCTATATCCGGCAAACGAATACTTCTAACTTCCATACATCGTAAACCACATCCATATAACAACCCAATCAGCATTTTGTGTTTAAGTAAATGACATTGATTTAGCATTTTCCATACTTCCTGTTTGCTTAAAACGGCGGGTAATATCTTTACTTTTTTTAAGTAGGTAGATGAAGATGGCTGTAGGGAAGCCCTTCGCCTTTTAATAAAAAACGAAGACCATACACGGTATGTTTGAAATAGGTTTGTGAGGGTGTTTTACTGCGCTGTTGCAGAGTGTACAAATAATCTTTTATCTGATCTTCATCCAGTTCAGTAGGCAGGCATTGGAAGTGTAATGCCATGGCGGCAATATGCCTGCTGTAATTGTCAAAGGTGCGAGGGCTGCGACCAAGAATACTGATATTACGCTCGAAGCGTTGTAACAATAATTCAAATCCATCTACTTCGCGGCAAGCTCGATTGAGAAACTTATTATACCTTAGTTCCTCAGGTTGTTTTTTTTCGTTGTCATAATAAATTGTTTTCTTAAAGTTACGATAATGAGGAAAGGCTACCGTAGGTTTAGTTCAACAAGGTATTGCTAAAATGGGGGCTGACGGATGTTTATCAACAGATGTGCTTCTATCAGCGTTTATTCAATATTTGAACTGATAGTTTTCAAATGCCGCCACTTCGCCAAGCTGCAAACGTTTCTTGCAATTGACTCAGCGACCACCATCTCTGCTAAAATAAGTTAGCTGAATTGTGATTTTTTGTAAATAACATACACTAATATAGCAAGAGAAATTTTTAAATTTATTAATGGACAAACAAGGTGCTTTCATAACGGCAATAAAAGAAAATCAAAGTCTTATTTATAAAATAGCGTCAATTTACACAAAGGATGCCGAGGATAGAAAAGATTTGGTACAAGAAATTATTTATCAACTTTGGAAATCGTTTGACACTTTTACCCAAAAATCAAGTTTAAGCACTTGGATATATAGGGTTGCCATGAATGTTGGCATCTATCAACTCAAAATTGCCAAAAGGAAAGTTTTGACAGTACCATTAGACGAACAATTTTTAGATTTTCATGAAGTTGACAATAGCAATTTTGAAGAGAAATGGCAAACACTTAAACGGCAAATAGGCAATCTAAATTTACTTGACAAAGGGATTGTAATTCTTTATCTAGAAAGTAAAAGCCACGAAGAAATTGCCCAGATAATAGGTATTTCTACAAGCAATGTGGGTACAAAACTTTCACGGATAAAAGAAAAATTAAAGCAACAAATTCTTAAACGTTACTAACTATGGAACTTGATGATTTCAAAACCACCTGGGATGAATTGGGTAACCAGGTAAAAGCAAACCAAAATTTAAATCTTAAAATATTTGACAAAATGAGCAGAACAAGATTTCACTCAAACTTAAAAAGAATATTACTGCCCGAATTATTGGGTAGTATCATTTGTTTCGGTTTTGCAATTTTTACGATATTTAATTTTGACAAACTAGATACAGCATCTTTTAAAATTGCAGGAGCAATAGCAATACTACTTTTTATATTTCTTCCGGCAATTAGCTTATGGAGCATTCAACAGTTGTACAAGTTAACAGACATTAATAAATCTTATGCTGACACAATAAAAGACTTTGCAGTTCAAAAAATAAAATTTTGCAGGTTACAAAAACTAAACTTTACTTTGAGTTATTTGCTATTGGCAACAGTGATACTTATATCTACAAGGTTGTTTGGTAGAAACGATGTTACAAACAACAGTTATTTCTTTATAATTTCATTTGGCTTTGGTTATATTATTTTGCTATCCTTTTCAAAGTGGGCATTTAAAAAGTATAACAAAACAATCCAACAAGCAGAAGATTTATTAAATGAATTGGCATCTTAGGATGAACAACTGCAACACGAACTCCCGCTAAAGACGGGACAAGTTGTGCATAAAACAAATAAACCAAGCTGTTTTTTATAATAATTCCTGTCGAACATACAATCGTTTCTTACCATACTAAACACTTGTTTTAAAAGTTTACTATCTTGAGCTATAAGTGCTAGCCTTTTGTTTTTCTTTTAGACACACACCATTACTACTTCTCCCCCTTCTAAAACAGCGCCTATACAATAAACCTACCGCACATGTATTATTTAAACAAAGGCTAGGATTATGGCAGCTTTTTACTATTTTGTTTGCCTATTCATCATCATCCTTTTTTTATGAAACAATTTATAAGGCAAGAAGCCAAGCATTTTTTACGAGCATTTTATTTATGTATTAGCTGTTCATTCTTTGTGCTTAATAGTGAGGCACAGGGTACCCGGCTATTAAGGCAACCTGATATGAGTGCTACACAGGTAGTATTTGTGTACGGCGCAGATTTATGGATAGCAGATTTAAACGGCCAAAATATATTGCGTTTAACCAGTACCCCTGCCGTAGAAAGTGAACCGCATTTTTCTCCCGATGGGCAATGGGTTACATTTACTAGTGATCGTAGCGGTAATAATGCGGTGTACCTGGTTTCTGCTAAAGGTGGCGAACCTACCCGCTTAACCTGGCATCCAGCCAGCTCTATCTCAAGAGGCTGGTCGGTTGATGGAAAAAACATTCTCTATTCCTGCGAAAGAGAAACAGCACCTACAGCACATATGCGTTTATGGTCTGTTCCCGTTACCGGCGGGCCTAGTAAATTATTGTCTAAGCAATGGGGTAATGATGGTAGTTATAGTCCTGATGGCAGTAAATTAGTAATTGATAAAATGGATCGTTGGGATGTTGAGTGGAGAGCTTATCGTGGCGGACAAAATACACCTCTCATTATTTTAGACCTAGCTACACAAAGTGAAACACTTTTGCC
>JASGCX010000084.1 GCA_030053925.1 Flavobacterium sp. | reverse complement strand
GGCATTTTCCACTTTGGCATAAGCTTCAAAAAACTTTTTTGAGCATTTTCCACTTTGGCAAAACCTCCAAAAAACTTTTTTGGGCATTTTCCACTTTGGCAAAACCTCCAAAAAACTTTTTTGGGCATTTTCCACTTTGGCATAAGCTTCAAAAAACTTTTTTGAGGTTTTTGCATTTTTAAATAGTTCCCATTAATACAATTGTTAAACAAAGCGAAAAACAGAACAGCCCAAATATTGGCTGCTAGCAAAACCTTTGTATATTGACCCTCGATACAAAAATTTATGAGCATGAGAAAATTATGGATAGCCCTTGTGGCTTTAGTACCTGCACTTGCACAAGCGCAACAATTTGACAAATCTGTGGCTGCGGTAAACGATTCGGTAATTGCTTGGCGCAGGCATTTTCACCAATTTCCCGAACTATCTAACAGAGAATACAATACGGGTGCTTATATAGCTGCCTACCTTACTAAGCTTGGTTTAGAAGTTAAATATCCTGTGGCCAAAACAGGTGTGGTAGCCATATTAAAAGGTGGCAAACCAGGCCCTGTGGTAGCGTTACGTGCAGATATTGATGCCTTGCCAGTGGTAGAACGTGTGAGCGTTCTATTTGCATCGAAAGTTAATGGCGAATACGATGGCAAAAAAGTAGGCGTGATGCATGCTTGCGGTCACGACTCGCACACGTCTATTTTAATGGGCGCAGCAACGGTATTACAACAAATGCAAAAAGAGGTGGCTGGTACGGTGATATTTATGTTTCAGCCAGCAGAAGAAGGCTCACCAGGCACAGAAGAAGGTGGCGCACCTTTGATGATAAAAGAAGGTGTAATGGACAACCCAAAAGTAGATGCAGTATTTGGCTTACACATTAACTCGCAAACAGAAATAGGTACCATTAAATATACTTCTGGCGCAACCATGGCTTCAAGCGATTGGTTTACCGTAAAAGTAAAAGGCAAGCAAACACATGGCTCGCAGCCGTGGAGCGGTATAGACCCAATAGTGGTGGCTACGCAAATTATTAATGGCTTTCAAACCATTGTAAGCAGACAAAGCGAACTAACAAAAGCACCTGTTGTAATTTCTGTTGGCGTAATAAATGCAGGTGTTAGAAGCAATATTATTCCTGAAGAATTGGTAATGCAAGGCACCATCAGAACATTGGATAGTAAAATGCAAAAAGACGTACACGAACGCATGAAACTAACGGCTACCAAAATAGCAGAAGCAAGTGGCGCTACCGCAGAAATAACTATCGACACCAAAACATTGGTAACTTACAATACACCTGCCTTGGTAAAAATGATGTTGCCAAGCCTTGAAGCCGCTGCTGGTAAAAGCAAAGTGGTAGAAAGCGAATGGACAACCGGTGCAGAAGATTTTAGTTATTATGGCGAAAAAGCCCCTGCATTTTTCTTCTTCTTAGGTGGTATGCCTAAAGGTGCCGATCCTAAAAAAGCAGCACCACACCACACACCAGATTTTTATATTGATGATAGTATGCTAGATGTAGGTGTAAAAGCATTTTGCCAAATAGTGTTTGATTATGCGAAGCTGAAGAAATAAGGATTTGTGATTAGGAATGATAGAATGATTTTGATTATATCTTAAAGAAAAAATAGCCGCCTCAATTTTTGAAGCGGCTATTTTTAAATGTGATTAGTAAATTTGTACAAAATAGAATACTTATGACAACAGCGATTATAAGACAAAAACTTTACGATTATATCCGTGTTGCAAATGATAAAAAAGTAAAAGCAATTTATACCATGCTAGAAGCTGAGGTAGAAGAAAACTTTGACCATTGGAATGACAAAGCGTTTGTAGATGAACTAACCAAAAGATCAGAAGATTATCAACAGGGCAAAATAAAAGGTACTGCTTGGGAAGAAGTGAAAATGGAATTGCTTACTTCAACAAAAAAATAAGATGAAGTATAAAATTGAACTTCATCCTAAAGCAATTGAAGAATTACAAGATGCTTAGGCTTGGTATGAAGAACGTTCAGAAGGCTTAGGCAAACGCTTTGTTAGCTACCTTAACAAAAAAATAGTTGAACTATCTGAAGTGCCTGAAAGGTATCCAAAGAAGATGGGCAACTTTAGAGAAGTAGGTATTGAAGTGTTTCCTTACATCATAATTTATGAAGTACTGAAGAAAGAAAAAATCGTTTTTATTTCCTACATATTTCATGGCAAGAGAAATCCTAACATTAAGTTCAAAAGATAATGAAATAGCCGCTTCAATTTTTGAGGCGGCTATTTTATGATAATCATTCCACCATTTTAATCATTCCTCATCAGTAGTAGCTTCTTCCCACACTTTTACTAGTTCTACCAACATGGTTACTGCTAGTTGCATATCTCTTACACCAATCCATTCGTGTTTGCTATGTATGGCTTGCATGCCTGTAAATAAATTAGGGCAAGGTAGGCCCATAAAACTCAATCTGCTGCCATCGGTACCGCCACGTATTGGCTCTTTTACAGGCGTTAAACCAATGCGTTTATAAGCTGCTTCTGCATTAGCAATTACATGTGGATATTGGTCAAGCACTTCTTTCATATTGCGGTATTGCGCTTGCACATCAAATTGCATGGTTGCTTTGTTATGTTTTGCCATTACTGTTTCAGCAATCGCTTTCAATTTGTCTTCATACAGTTTAAGATTGGCAGTTTCAAAATCACGAATAATAAACTGTACAGTTGCTTTTTCTGCCAAGCCATTAATGGCCACCGGATGCACAAAACCTTGCCTGTGCGAAGTGGTTTCGGGGCACCATTCTGTGGTAGGTAGTGCAGCCACTATTTCGCTTACAATTTTTAAAGCATTTACCAAGTTATTTTTAGCATAGCCGGGGTGGGCAATCACACCATTTACAGTAATGGTTACGCCATCAGCACTAAAGGTTTCATCTTCAAGTGTACCTAATTGGCCACCATCTAAAGTGTAACCAAAATCTGCACCTAGCTTTTGCATATCTAGTTTTGCTGTTCCCTGCCCTACTTCTTCATCGGGCGTAAATAAAATTTTAATTGTACCATGCTTTACTTTAGGGTGTAACATTAGGTAGTTGCACAAATCCATAATTTCTGCAACGCCTGCTTTATCGTCGCTACCAAGTAAGGTAAGGCCACTTGCAGTAATAATATCGTGGCCAATATGCTGGTTTAAATAGTTGTATTTAGCAGGGCTTATAATTTGCGTAGTGTCATCGGGCAGTACAATATCTTCACCTTGATAGTTTTGGTGCAGAATGGGTTTTACATTGGTACCGCTACAATCTGGTGCAGTATCTACATGGCTACAAAAACAGATAATGGGTACTTTTTTTGTAGTGTTAGTAGGTATTGTTGCATATACGTAGCCATATTCATCGCTATGTGCATTTTTTATGCCCATAGCCAATAATTCATCTACTAAAAGTTGCGATAAATTTTTTTGTTTCTCGGTTGTAGGATGTGTGTTGCTATCGGGATTACTTTGCGTATCAATTTTTGCGTACTTAATAAATCTGTCTGCAACTGTAAAGTTGTATTGTTGTAACATAATTGTATTTTTAAGCGCAATTTATAACTCTATAATGGAAACACCTCTAAGCAATCAACCAACAATAGAAAGCGGCACTCTTAGAGCCGTACTATATTTAATTACAGGTTTTGCGTTATGTGGTATGGTGCAATTTATGTACGCACCAAGTGCAGATGTAGCTACTTACAACGAGGTAAACAATTCACAAACAATTGTAGCTGTTTTAAAATCGTATTTCGTTATCTACATAGGTTTGGTACTCGTTGCTTTTGTTTTTATGGTTTTGGTAAATAGAGAGTTGATTCGCCATCTTGGTTTTAAGTGGGCAGGCCATAGCAGCAGTGCCTTTGCGGGTTTTCTTGTAGGTTTCTTTATTATCAGTATTGGCACAGTGGTTTTACTATTTACTAAAAACATTTACTTCATAGATATTGGTACAGAAGATTCGGATATTTTTTATGCCACCCTACTTTGCGTAGTAATTGCTTTTATTGAAGAAATTTCTATGAGAGGCTATGTTTTAAAAAACCTTATGCAAAGCATGAACAAATGGGTGGCTTTAACATTATCATCGTTGGTATTTGCGTTACTTCATCTTGGTAATGCCGATATTACCATTATAGCCTTTGTAAATATTTTTATAGCGGGTATTTTATTAGGCATTAATTATGTGTACACCAAAAACCTTTGGTTTAGCATATTGCTGCACTTTAGCTGGAACTTTTTTCAGGGTCCAATTTTTGGTTATAGAGTAAGTGGCATGTTTATGGGCAAAAGTTTTATTAAGCAAATTGCACAAGGTTACAACATGGTAAGCGGTGGCAATTTTGGCTTTGAAGGTTCTATTATTTGCACCATTTTACAAGTAATGGTAATTGTAGGATTAATTTGGTACTACCAAAAAAAATACCGCCGTAAAAAGAAAGTTGTAGCGCATGAAACTAACTAGGTAACAGTTTAAAATATGCAAAATGAAAAGGCCACTAACGTTGAATTAGTGGCCTTTTAATTTATTTAACCAAGGCTATTATTAATAAGCCCTTGCAAATAATACGCGTTGTGTAGATGCATTGCCTGTAAGAATACAATTACCATCTTCTAAAGTATTTTCTAAAGGAATACAACGAATAGTTGCCTTTGTTAACGCTTTAATCTTCTCTTCAGTTTCTGCTGTACCATCCCAATGCGCAGAAATAAAGCCTGTTTTAGTATCTAGCAGTTCTACAAATTCATCCCAAGTGTTGGCTAGTGTAATGTGCTCGTTTCTGTAAGCTAAAGCCTTATTAAACATGTGTACTTGTATTTCATTGAGCAAGGTTTTTATGTAACCCGAAATGCCATCAATGGCAACTGTCATCTTAGTTTTAGTATCTCGTCTAGCAAGTTCTACTACGTTATTTTCCAAATCTCTAACACCAATTGCTAAACGTACAGGCACACCTTGCATTTCGTATTGTGCAAATTTCCAACCTGGTCTGTTATTGTCACTATCATCGTATTTTACACGAATGTCTAGATCTTTTATTTGCTGCATAATTGCGTGCACTTTTTGGTCTATCATAGCTTTTTGTTCATCGCCTTTATAAATAGGCACTATTACAACTTGCAACGGTGCAATACGTGGTGGCAATACCAAGCCATCATCGTCGCTATGAGCCATTACCAAGCCACCAATTAAACGTGTACTTACGCCCCAACTAGTGCCCCATACATAGTCTAGTTTATTTTCTTTATCGCTAAACTTTACATCAAATGCTTTGGCAAAATTTTGGCCTAAAAAGTGCGATGTACCTGCTTGTAATGCTTTACCATCTTGCATTAGAGCTTCTATACAAAAGGTTTCTTCTGCACCCGCAAAGCGTTCGTTTGGCGATTTTATACCTTTAATTACAGGTAAAGCCATATAGTTTTCTGCAAAATCGGCATATACATGTAGCATTTTTTCTGCCTCTACCATTGCCTCATCTTTAGTAGCATGGGCGGTGTGGCCTTCTTGCCATAAAAACTCTGCGGTACGTAAAAACAAACGTGTACGCATTTCCCATCTTACCACATTAGCCCATTGATTTACAAGTATCGGCAAATCTCTGTACGATTGAATCCAGCCTTTATAAGTACTCCAAATAATGGCTTCACTTGTAGGGCGAATAACTAATTCTTCCTCAAGTTTCGCTTCTGGGTCTACAATCAATTTACCTTTATTATTAGGATCTGCCTTTAAGCGATAATGCGTTACTACAGCACATTCTTTTGCAAAACCCTCAGCATTTTTTTCTTCGGCTTCAAACAAACTTTTTGGCACAAACAATGGAAAATAAGCGTTCTGATGGCCCGTATCTTTAAACATTTTGTCTAAAACATCTCGCATATTTTCCCAAAGACCAAAACCATAAGGCTTTATAACCATACAACCACGTACAGCACTATAATCGGCAAGGCCACCTTTTATCACTAAGTCGTTATACCATTGAGAATAATCCTGTGCCCTCGACGTAATTTCTTTGCTCATTAATTCTTTGTGTTTTTCTTAACTAAATTATTTTAAAACAAACGTTGTATGGCAAAATATTTGTCAAAAAATATTTCTAAAAATAGGTTGCCGCCGTAAAAGTAGTAACTTCACATTATCTAAAAGCTAAAAACTGCCCATTATGAAAAGTGCATTTTTACTTCTCTCTTTTGCATCAGTAGTATTATTAACTAGCTGTGCCTCTATTTATCAAACACAACAAACACCAGACGATTTATATTTTTCGCCAGCGAAAGAAGAGCCAGAGGTGAAAGAAGTTGCTAAAAATACCGATAATAACAACCGTTACGAAGAGTACATTAGCAGCAGCGATGACAGATATTTGCGCATGAAAGTAACCAACAGAAACCGTTGGGAAGCTTTAGACGATTATAGCTATTGGAACGACAGCCGCTTTGATTACTATGGCTATGGCAACTTCAACAATTACTACGGCTATGGCTACAACGGCTATAATTACTGGAACAATTGGGCATTTTATCCAAGCTACAATTGGGGTTTCTCTAATTTTTGTGGCAACGGTTACAACCCATATTATTTTGGTTACACAAGCTACTACAATCCTTACTACAGCTATTATGGCGGCTATTACAACCCTTATTTTTGGGGCAACAATGTTACTCACAACAACTATGGCCCTCGCAGATATACAAGCGGTAGCAACATTGCTACTTACAGAAATAGCAACTACAACAATACTAACACACCAGTAGGCAGTACACCAACTCGTAACAACAAGAATAGTTCTTTTGGTGGCTTGGTGCGTAGAGTAATTGCACCACCAACCGGTAGCCCTTCAGGCACACCATCAACTACTGTTGATAGACCTGCAAGAACCTTTACACCTTCAACCACACCAACATCAAACACAGGTGGTTCTAGCGGTGGCTTTGGTAGCACAGGTAGCAGCAGCAGCACACCTCGAAAGCCAAGGGGTTAATGTATTTGAACCATGATTTATGGGATGAAAACGATTTTACGATTACCCTTCATAAAATTTAGCCCGATTAAAAATAATTTTATCATTTATTGATAGCTTGATACTTGCATCTTGCTACCTGTATTCTTATACTATTTACCATGAAAAAATATTTCCTCATCATCGCATTTTTAACCAGCATAGCCAGCTATGCACAAGCACCAGACGATGCATTAAAATTATCGTGGTACACTGGTAATGGTACTGCCAGAAACATAGCAATTGGTGGCGTTATGGGCAGCCTTGGTGGCGATATTACATCTGCCAATATTAATCCTGCCGGTTTGGGTTTGTATAAAACAAATGAATTTGTGTTAAGCCCAGGGGCTTTTGTGTTTAATAATAAATTGAACTACCGAGGCAACGATACAAACAACACAAAAGGCAATTTTAGTTACGGCCCTATTGGCTTTATATTTGGCAAACCTAGTAAGCATCGCTCTAGCGCATGGACTAGCAGTGCCTTCTCTATTTCTGTAAACCAAGTAGCTAGCTACAACAACCGCACACAATACAAAGGCTTCAACAATTACAGCTCATTTTCTGAGCAATATTTAGAAGAACTTGTACGTGACCAAGCAGATACCAATGCAGCATTAAGCAATTATATTTTTGGCTCCTCGCTAGCCTTTAGAACCTACTTAATTGATACATTAAGAGCAGCAAATGGTAGTGTGGCAGGCTATCAAAGTTTAGTACCTATTGCCTCTGGCATCAACCAATATTATGATGCCGCTACCAAAGGTGGTTATCACGAAATTGCACTAGGCTTGGCAGGTAATATAGAAGACAAATTGTACGTTGGCGGTAGTTTGATTATTCCTATTGTGAGTTACAGAAGAGACCTTTTTTATAAAGAAACAGATGCTACTAACAATCCTAATAATCAATTTGCAGACTTTACTTACAGCGAGCAATTTCAATCGAATGGTGTAGGTATTGGTGCTAAACTTGGTATTATTTACAAACCACTAAATTCATGGCGACTTGGCTTTGCTTTTCACACACCACAATCCATTTCATTTACCGATAGAATTAGTAGCCAAATGACTACCAATACAGAGCGTTATGCTGGTATAATTACAGAAACAAGCGATAACCTAAATAACGGTAGGCCTGGTGAAAGAAAGTATAAAGTGGCAACACCTTACAGAATGATTGGTAGTGTAAGCTATGTGTTTAAAGAAAGTGCTGATGTAAAAAAACAACGTGGTTTTATTAGTGCCGATGTTGAATTTGTAAATTATCGTGGGGCAAGATTTAGAGTACAAAACGCAGAAGATTACAACCGTACTACTTACTTAGACCAAGTAAACGATGGTGTAAAAAATTACTACAAAGGCAACTTTAATTTTAAGGTTGGTGGCGAGCTGAAGTTTAATGTTTTTGCGCTTAGACTTGGCGGTGCATACTTTGGTAGCCCCTATGCAGATGATAAACTAGAAGCAAATAAAACACTTGTAACAGGTGGTATTGGCTACCGCAACAACGGCATTTTTATTGACCTTGGCTATGCACACACTTTTATGAAAGATGTAAACTTTCCATACAGATTAAATGATGTAGCCAATACTTATGCAGTACAAACAGGCAGCACTAGCAATATTGTTTTAACGCTTGGTTTTAAGTGGTAAAAATTTTGGGTGCATAAAATTTTTACCAAAAAAAAAAGCGTTATGAAACGATACAAGTAGCTAAACTTATTAACTATTATCAGCCAATCAAAATAGAATGGATTATAAAAAGTACAGCAGTTTTGGTGCAGGTATCATTGGCTCTGGAGCCATAGAGTAAACACGATGCTTCTTGTATATTTTAACCGTCACCAAAATTCTTGAAGGATTAGTTTTAAGAGTTTTATCGCTCGCAGAAATCGGTGAATACGCAGAAAAGAAAAAAAACACAGGGCAAGGAAGCAACGGAGGATATGCTTGTAATGGTGCATTGTCATGCTGAGGAATGCTTTGTCATGCTGACGAAGATCCCACCCCGATTTTCGGAGAAGCAACGGAGGATATGCTTGTAAATCTTCTTTGCTTCCTTGCTCTGTGTTTTATACCAAACATGTAATCAGCGTAAATCTGCGTTAACTGCGGGCAATATTTTATCACCCGCAGAAATCGGTGAATACGCAGAAAAGAAAAAAAACACAGGGCAGAGCCCGCCCCGATTTTCGGGGAAGCATCTAACCGTATGCTAAGAATTGCCTGCCCCACTTTCCCCTTTCTTGACTGTCTACTCACTATTGAGCCACCATTTTACTGGTGATATATCATATTTCTGTATTGCCCTATCATTTTTTAGTAGTCATATATCACATTTCAGTATTGCCCTACCATTTTTTAGTAGTCATATATCACATTTCAGTATTGCCCTACCATTTTAAAGTACTGAGCCACCATTTTTAAGTGGTGAGCCACCATTTTAAAGTACAGAGCCACCATTTTAAAGTGGTGAGCCACCATTTTTTAGTGATGATATAACATTTTTTTATAAATACTAACACTACTATCTACAATCTTTCAGCCTTTTAGCCTAAGCCCAATGGGCTGACATTATTATAAGAATGACGGATAGTTATGCCACCCTTTCAGGGTTACTATATTTTGTTTCATCGTTGCTATAATAATGGCATCCTTTATGGATTAACGGCATTATACAATTGCTTTAATACTGCTAAATACTAGGTAAGTACAAGCTTTGTTTTTAATGCCACAAATACAATAAAGCATGTGTGCAACTTTTATATTTGGGCAGTTGGCGTTAGATACGGAAGCAGTAAAGTTTTGGGTTTATTTTTCCAAAAAGCATCCTGTATGTTTTAACAAATAGCAAATAGGATTAACAAATAACTAGCTTGTAATTTGATGCAATCATTTGCTTACAGGTACTTATCTTCGCCCAAATGCGTTGACAATTTTTAGCATGAAATATTTATTGACGATAGCAATACTTTTTTGTGTAGCCTGCAAAAGCCGCAGTAGCTACCAAAATGCAAGTAATGCACTAGACGCAGGCAGAGAATTTATAGATGCTTCACTAAAAGGCGATTTTGCAAAAGCTTATTTCTACATGCTGCAAGACGCTGAAAACAAACAGCTTTTAGATAAAATAGAAACCGATTATCGCCAAAAAGATAGAGACGGTAGAGAACAATTTAGGCAAGCATCTATTAATATTGGTGATATTGCCGATATTACCGATAAAGAAACCATTATTAACTACAGCAATTCTTACGACAAAATAGGCAGAAAAATAAAAGTGGTGTACCAAAATAATAAATGGGTGGTAGACTTTAAATACACTTTTAATCCTAATTTATAAGCAACAAGAAGTTTTGGGCAATCGAAATAAAAACAATGACTATGACAACAACAACAAGCGTACTTCATCCCTGGCACGGTGTATCTTACGGCGAAAACGCACCAAGAGTAGTAAATGCAATTATTGAGATACCACAAGGTAGCCGTTGCAAATATGAAATTGATAAAGCTAGCGGCTTATTGAAACTAGATAGAATTATATACTCATCGTTCCACTACCCTGTTAATTATGGTTTTATACCTCAAACCTATGGTGGCGATAAAGATCCACTTGATATTTTAGTGATTACATCATTACCATTAGTACCCCTTACTTTAGTAGAAGCAAAAGTGATAGGTGTAATGCAAATGATAGATGGTGGTGAGGCTGATGATAAAATAATTGCTGTTGCTGCCAATGACCCTAGTGTAAACCATCACAACAATATTGAAGAATTACCTCGGCACTTTTTTAGCGAACTACGACACTTTTTTGAAGAGTACAAAGCACTAGAAAACAAAGCTGTTAAAGTAGAAGAATTTGGCGACAAGGCAAAAGCCATTAGTATTGTAAGCGAAGCCATTGACTACTATAAAGAAACTTTTGTAAAATAATATCAACTTGAAAAAAATGACCATTTCAACTATTATTATCCTATTAATTATAGGGCTTGTAGCAGGTATGTTAAGCGGTATGGTAGGTGTAGGTGGCGGTATTATAATAGTGCCAGCATTGGTGTATTTCTTGGCCTTCTCGCAAAAGTCGGCACAAGGTACATCGCTTGGTATATTGCTATTGCCAGTAGGTATATTAGCTGTAAAAGCGTATTATAAGCAAGGTTATATAGATGTAAAAGTGGTATTAATGGTGTCATCGGGCTTTTTAATAGGTGGCTATTTTGGTAGCAAATTAGCAGTGGTGCTACCAGAGCAAACATTAAAAAAAATATTTGCAATAATGTTGGTACTCACTGCTATTAAAATGCTGTTTATAGATAGGGATAAGCCCAACGAGCCGCATCCCAAAAAAACAGAAACAATAATCTCTACAGAAAAAAAATAAGCGGTTGCGTACCTTAATTACCAACCCTATATTTGCAAAAAAATACAACAATATGCAAGCAAAACCATCAACTGCAAAATACTGGGTTCTCTTTTTTGTATGGCTAGTAATTTTAATTGTGATGCTATACGACATCAATGGCTTTACTCGTAAATTCTTTTGGCTAGCATTACCTGGCGCATTTACTTATTTTGTAAAAGCCATGAATTTAATAGACGAAAACACGCCTGCTTAATTACATAATTTTTCACAACTTTAAAAAGCCGCTCTAGCAAAAGAGTGGCTTTTTTATTAGCTTACAATAGTGACACTATGTAAGTCCAAAAGATTTAATTACATTATTCTAATTTAATTTTTAGATTTGTCTAAATTTAAAATTAGAATACCGAAATATGCACTTAAAAATTGGCCTTCTATTTTTCTCATTACAAATACTATTTACCCAAATAACGGCTCAAAGCACCAACTTAACAGGTAACATTACAGATGCACAACAGAAGCCAATTGCAGGTGCAACAATACTGTGTGATAACCATACAGCTATTAGTGATAGCAATGGCTTATTTCAGCTAACGCAATTATCTTTTGGTAAAAAGCAATTAGTAATTAAGCACACCAGCTTTAAGAGATATATCGGCATCATTTACCTTTCTGTAAAAAAGCAAAATAGCATTGCCATTGTACTAGAAGCTAACAACGAATTACTTGAAGAAGTAGTAATAACAGGTACAGCCAACCAAACGTTGCTAAAGGAAAACCCAGTGAACATTACCAATGTTTCTAGCAAAATGATGGATAAAACGGTAGAAACAAATATCATAGATGCACTAGTGAAACACGTACCAGGTTTAAGCGTTGTGAAAACTGGCCCCAATATTTCTAAGCCATTTATACGAGGTTTAGGTTACAACAGAGTATTGACTTTGTATGATGGTATGCGACAAGAAGGTCAACAATGGGGTGATGAACATGGTATAGAAGTAGATGGCTACAATATGCAAAAAGTAGAAGTGATAAAAGGCCCAGCTAGTTTATTGTATGGTTCAGATGCTTTGGCAGGCGTAGTAAGCATGTTGCCTTATTTACCCAATGAAAAAAATAGTAGGCTACGTGTAAAATATGTTACAGAATATCAACACAACAATGGCCTAGGTAATGCTATTAGAATTGGAAAATACAATACACATTGGCTGTGGCAGCTAAATGGTTCGTACAAAATAGCTAAAAACTATCGTAATGCAATTGACCAGAGCGTATACAATACAGGTTTTAGAGAAACAAACTTAGCGGGTTTAATTGGCTATCATAAAGGTGAAAACTATAGCAGAATTAGCACCACATTTTACAACAACTTACAAGGCATACCAGATGGCAGTAGAGATTCTATCGGTAGACAATTTACCAAACAAGTGTATGAAGGCACAATGGATGATATTGCCAATAGGCCTATTGTTTCGGATCAAGAATTAAACAGTTACTCGCTAAGTCCTTTGCATCAACATATACAACATATAAGATTATACACCAACAACCATTATAATATTGGTAATAGTTCAATAGAAGCCTCACTTGGCTTTCAACAAAATACACGCATTGAATACACCCACCCTACCCTGCCAAAACAAGCAGGTTTATATGTACAACTACAAACCATTAACTATGGTATTAAGTACACGCTGCCAACATTTAACAACTTTGAAATAACACTAGGCACAAATGGTATGCACCAAATAAATACTAGTAAAGATGCTACCGATTTTCCTATACCAAACTATCACTTAACCGATATTGGTGGCTTTATTTATGGCAAATGGAAACATAAAAAGCTTACCGTAAGTGGCGGTTTTAGACTAGACACAAGATATATAAAAGCAGATGATTTTTACGTAGGCATAGATGCCAATACAGGCTTTGATAGACAATGTGTTTTGCCAGATACAGCAGGTGCAACATTACAGTTTCCTAAGCTAGACAAACACTTTATTGGCACTTCATTAAGTATCGGTGCTTCTTATCAAATAGCCAGTAACATTTACTTAAAACTCAATGTAGCCAAGGGTTATAGAAGCCCAAGCATTACAGAATTAGCATCAAATGGCTTAGACCCAGGTGCGCATATTATTTACCTTGGCAACAGAAATTTTAAACCAGAATTTAGCTTTCAACAAGACTTAAGTGTTGCAGGAAATTTTAAGAATTTCAATGCTTCCATTAGTGTATTTAACAATCATGTCAACAACTATATTTACCTCAATCAATTAGCCGATACAAATGGCAATGCGATTACAGATGCACAAGGCAACAGAACATTTCAGTACCAGCAATCGGCAGCAAGATTATATGGTATAGAAGCCACTTTTGACTTTTATCCAAAACTCTGGCAAGGGTTAAGCATAAAAAACAGTGCTGCTATAGTGTATGGTTTTAACCAAAATCCTGCTTATAAAAATAAAGGCATTAATGGTGAATATTTACCCTTAATACCACCAACAAAATGGTTGAGTAGCATAGAGCAAAGTTTACAAACAAAATCATTGGCTATACCAAGCATAAACCTAAATATTGAGACAGAATATGTGGCTGCACAGAACCGATATTTAGCGTTGTTTAACACAGAATCATTTACCCCAAATTATTTATTGGTAAACATTTCAGCCAGTACTAATAGCAAATATGGCAAGTATGGCAACTTGCAAATACAAGCACAAATCAATAACCTATTTGACAAAGCATATCAAAGTCATTTGAGTAGATTAAAGTACTTCGAATACTACAGCCAATCGACCAATGGCAGTATGGGCATTTACAACATGGGTAGAAATATTTGTGTAAAATTGATAGCTGAGTTTTAAAACATCAGTATCGTTTTACCACTCTCAACCTATGCGTTCGCAAACCAGTATCGCTACTAATAATACCAGCACTATCAATGGTGTCAATTCTAACCCTACCACTCGCATGAATAATTTGGTGATTGTTAAGCATAATACCAACATGGGTAATAAAGCCAGCTTCATTATCAAAGAAAGCAAGATCGCCGCAAACAGCCTCTTCTAAAAAGCCTAAAGCTGCACCTTGTTCGGCTTGTTGGTAGGCATCACGTGGTAGTTGTTTGTTAAACAATTTATACACTTGCTGGGCAAAACCACTGCAATCAATACCAAACAAAGTTCTGCCGCCCCACAAGTAAGGCGTGTTTAAAAATACGCTTGCATATTGGGTAATATTTTGGGGCAAAAACTTAGTGTTTGTAGCTTCAAGTGTAGCAATATTAGCATAATTAATTTCGAAATGATTAAAAACTAAAGGCTGCCAAAATACAGGCGTAGCAAAGCTTACACGGCAAGGCAGTTGATTAATATGCACCTTAGCAAATTCGTTTACCACAAACTGATTAGTTGTAACAACCTCATTGGTAAAAGCCAATTGTACCCGCTGACACCAACCAATATATCCATCGTACAAGCATTTAATTTGCACAAATTCTTTTTGTGCATCTAATACCTCAGCATATTCACCAAGTAATAGTTGGCTAGTCATTTCACTTCTATGGTTGGGTTCTTTACGAATAGGAGAAACAGCCACAATGCTTGCTACAAAACGCATGCTTTCATTATTTTACAAACAAGTTATGGAAATTATACTTTGATGCATCTAAAGCGTTATCATTGTGATTTATTACTTGTGAGCACAGACAAATATCAACATATCACCGAAACTGAATTGCTGCAAAAATTTACCGAAGATGGTAATAATTTTTGGCTTGGCATTTTGCTACAACGCTACACCTTGTTGCTATTTGGTGTGTGCATGAAGTATTTAAAAAATGAAGAAGCGGCTAAAGATGCTGTACAACAAATATTTTTAAAAGCTATTACTGAACTTCAAAAATACAAGGTAGACTACTTTAAAAGTTGGCTATACATGGTGGCAAAAAATTATTGCCTAATGAAGTTGAGAGACAAACATGTGTTTGTAGATGTAGATAATGTACAACCTATAGCAAATGAAGAATTTGACATACATGCTTTACAGCAAAAAGAAAAAACGCTATTATTGATAGAAGAATGTTTACAATACTTGCAGCCTGACCAAAAAACCTGTGTAACTTTATTTTATTTGCAAAAGAAAAGTTACGTGCAAATAGTAGAACAAACAGGCTTTACCATGATGCAGGTAAAAAGCCACATTCAAAATGGTAAGCGTAATTTAAAAAACTTGGTAGAAAAGAAAATGTAACCACAAACAATGGCAGATGTAACCAACATATTGCACGATGAGGAGTTGAATGACGAACAACTGATGAATTATTTAGAAGGTAATTTAGCTGATGAGGAACGCCATGCAATAGAGTTGCAAATGCTTGAGGATAATTTTACCAATGATGCCGTAGAAGGTTTAGAAAATTTATCTAACAAAGCACAGTTAAGTACTTATGTAGAGCAACTAAACTATCAGTTACAAAAAGCTATTGCTATTAAAAAGCAACGTAAAGCTAAACGTAAACTTGCCGATAATCAGTGGCTAATAATATCTATCTGCGTTGTGCTTGCTATTTGTGTTTTAGGCTATTATATGCTGCATTTAAAGAGGTTAATTTAAGTAGCTTGCAATATCTAATTAGCAAAGCCTGCTATCACAGTTTCGTGTTTTTGAGTTCGTCAAAAGCTATATACGAGTTGTCCACTGTCACTTTAATTAGACTACAAATTTACGAAAAATTGTTGAGGTATTTTAAGTCTGTAAAGGTCTGTAGGTTGTGCTGTTATATACCCTGAGAAATAGGTTGACCATTTTTTGGTTAAATATTTGTTTGGATTTAAAACTTCTATAAATGATAATTGTTCATCATTTTTTAAAATACGTTTAGTTTCCTTTGCTAAAATTTGTAATTGTTCTTCGTTAAATGTTTTGAGTTGAAATGGAAAAGTCCTTTTACATATTCGGGATTGTAAATATTAATCTCCATTCAGCACTTCTTTCCATTTTTTTGTCTCGGCAAACTCTTTTATTATTTGGTTTCTGTTAATTAGTAATTTTTTTAGATAGTTCGTTAGAACAAGTTTATCCCAAAAAGTTCATTAGAGCCTTAACTCCCAATGACGGTCATTAGGAA
>JASGCX010000083.1 GCA_030053925.1 Flavobacterium sp. | reverse complement strand
ATAGTCTTTTATTTCGTCTTTCATTACCTGTCGTGCTTGTTCAAGAAATGCGTAATAGTCAATTTGTTTTCTCAATGTTTCACACTCGTCTTTTTTAAATATTAGACGTTCAAAGTCAAACCTGTTTCCTTTGTCAACAGTGTCATTAATTGCTTGAAATATTTTTCTAGGGTGTTGGTTGTGTCCACATTCTGAACTCATTAATGAAGGTGCTGTGCAGTTGCCAATAAATTTTGGATACAATGTCTTTCGTTGAAAAGTCTGATATGAGTGTCGGTAATTTGAATAAAATGTTTGGTCAACCAAAACAGTCCAAAAAAGTGAAACAGCAAAAATTCCCTGTCTGTCTTGCGGTATTACGTCTAAATACTTGTATTGTGGCGTCAAGAAAAAGTATTGGATACTAAACTCGTTTTTGTCGTAATGTTTGTTGCCGTTAATAGGTATTTGTCCAACGAAATTTAGTAGGTCAAGTTGAAAATGCTGTTTGTAATATGTCTTAAAGTCTGTCAATGTTCTCTGTCTTTAAAATGCCCTATAACGTTTTTGGGGTCAAGTAGCCCCAAGCATTTCAGCTTTGGCTCTCACAGAACCGTGCTTGAAAGTCTCCCTTCACACGGCTTTTGACATACAAATACACTTTTATATGTGTGTGTGTTTTTTGCCTTTTTTGCCTTTGTTGGTGTTGCTTTCACCAACAATTCATAAGCCAAATATATAACGTATAGCCCGAACTGAAGCACAATAAAGAACAAATATTGAGGCAATATTCGTCAAGCCCCAATAATGCCAAACCTAATGTTGGCTGTAGCCCTCCCTTCTTCTATGTTTGAGTCTACCTTGATTAGTTTTTAGGCATTTTGTCAATCAATTTGTTCAATAAACCTGTAACGATTTTTAGTTTTGAAGGGTCGTCTTGTTCAACTACTTCTTCTTTTGTTTGTTGCATTTTCTCAAAGTATCTCATAATTTGATTCCATCTTATTGTTTCTTTTTTCTGTGCTAAGTCTTTGGTTGAAACTTTTATGACTACTTCATTTTTACCTTCTTCGTCTTCTTGAATTACATCTTCTGCCAAATGAATTCCATATTCATTAAGTGCGTTAGCAACATTGCCAGATATTGCATAAATGGCAGACATATTTCTTTTGTCTTGATTGATTTTTTCATAAGTAGAAATTAGTCCTTTTAATAAACTGTACATTCCTGTAAGTATAGCACTTAGACACAATGCCCAAGGTAATTTTACAATAAGAAGTCCTAAAGCATAATTAATTAGCTGCAGGTTTGTTATTTTAGTACCTTGACTTTTAACAAACAAATCATAGCTATTAAATATTTTCAATAGGTCAGGAATACTTATAAAAATTGCAATAATTGCAGCAATGAGGATACCAATAATTGCATACGAGTAAAGGCTCATATTTTTATTGGTTTCTTCTAAAAAGTCTTTAAATTGATTAATAAGTTTCACCCTAAGTCGAGCATTACTTATAGCCTCATCAATTTTTTTATTAGCTGCATCGGTCTCTGATATTATTTTATTCTCATTTTCAGTTTTGTCATTCTCAAACTGCTTTTTTAATGCATCTATTTTTTTTTGATATTCTTCTTCTAAAGCTCTAGTTTTTTTAGCAAAGAGTTCATTTTGAGAATTTTCCTTTTCGATTTGTTTTTCAGCCCTTTTGTTTTCTATGTCTTCTTGCTCTTCAATGTATTCAAGTAGTTCATTTCTTTTCGCAATGAGTTGATTAATTTCATTTTTGAGACTAGTTAGTATTTGATTTGCTAAAGAACCTTCTGCACCATTCGTATTCTCGCCAAGTAAGAAAGTTAAATTTGTATGCTTATTTTCTAATTCAGTTATTTCTTTTTTAAGTCGCTTTACTTTTTTGTCCAAATCAAGAAATTCTGCTGATTTAGACAAGTCCAATTCATTTAGTTCTTCTTTTAAAATATTATATCCTGCAACACCACTTCCATAATCAGGTATGTTAAAGTATTGTAAAGCATTATTTCCATATGATAAGCTTGGCAGTTGTTCTAAAAATTGCTTAACTGCATCAATTATTTCTATTGAGGTTCTCTTGTCTTCCATACTTCTATTATTTTAATTGAATTATTAATATATGGGTCATTCTAGCATTGCAGTTTCGCAGAGGGCTATTCTGTTGCTTTTAGCAACAAACTACATTGCCAAAGGCAATACAATGCTACTACAAAACTACAGGTTTGGTAGAGCAGTGGGGTTCCAATTTTCGTTTTCTTCTATTGCAGCAATACCCAAGTTGGCTGTAGTAGGTTCTACTCCACCTCATTCGTAGCCCTACTTTTCATCCTCTGATAGGGTTAGAGTCGGTCTTTTACTTGTCATTTTGATATTGCTCGTCACTTACTTTCTCCATCCAATCCACAACTTTTCCATCCAGTTCCTCATGTGTTGCAATATGCGTCATTGCCATTTTGGACGATGCTCCATGCCAATTTTTTTCCCCCGGCGCAAACCACACAATATCACCTGGCCTAATTTCTTCAATAGCACCTCCATCTCGTTGCACTAATCCTATTCCCGACAATACAATTAACGTTTGACCAAGAGGATGTGAGTGCCATGCAGTTCTCGCACCTGGTTCAAATGTTACTTCTGCTGCACTAGCACGTCTATGTCCATTTGGTTGAAACAAATAATTAATGCGAACTGATCCAGTGAACCAATCTTCAGGGCCTTTGATGGATGGCTGAGAACCTAATTTAATAATTTCCATATTTATTTTTGTTGTTTGATTTATACGCCTTATCTATAACGGGTTCCATCCATGAGACAAACCCTTTTTCTGTCTTTTTCCGCCTTTGTTGGTGTTGCTTTCACCAACAATATTCGTTATAAAGTTTCTAAATGCTTGCTAATATTTCTAAAGCATTGTTTTTATCTTCTACACACTCGCTAGGCCATCTACACGGTTAAAATGCTTCGCTATACATCTGCCAAGCTTTCTACACTGTCAAAATCAATTTCTATGCAGTTGCCAAAGTTTCTACATAAAAAAAATTCATTTCTACATAGTTGCTAGTGTTTCTACACGGTAAAATTGCTTTGCTATATAGCCGCTAGCGTTTCTACACGGGTTTATATTGGTACTACTATTTAAAAACGCTTGTTGGCAGTAGTGCATTTATTTAGTCTTCTGTCCTTGAGCTAAAAGTTTGTCTAAATATGCTCTTTCTTGTTCGTAAGTCATATTCATAATTTCAGAACTTATTTTGTCCCGAATTTCTCTCATAACTTTTATAGCGTCAAATTTCTTATCTATTTTTTTATTCTTCTGTTCCATATTTTTCAATTTCTTTTTCCGCCTTTGTTCTCCGCCTTTGTTGCTTTCACCAACAATATTCGTTATAAAGTTTCTAAAAGCTTGCTAATATTTCTAAAGCATTGTTTTTATCTTCTACACACTCGCTAGGCCATCTACACGGTTAAAATGCTTCGCTATACATCTGCCAAGCTTTCTACACTGTCAAAATCAATTTCTATGCAGTTGCCAAAGTTTCTACATAAAAAAAATTCATTTCTACATAGTTGCTAGTATTTCTACACGGTAAAATTGCTTTGCTATATAGCCGCTAGCGTTTCTACACGGTTTTATATTGGTACTACTAATTTGGTGTGGCTGGCGTTGGGGTGGTGGCTTTAGCAGTATTGCTTACCGTTTTTACTATGGCTGTGTAGCTAAACAAATCTTTCTTAGCCGATTTCTTCTTTTTATAAAAGTCTAGCACTAGTTTAGAGAAATCTGTAACTACAGCCGTGTACACGGCATTAAGTTCTGCTACGCCTTCGGCAGTTATCTCTTTACTATTGGTTTTGTAGGTTTCTTGGGTAATATTCTCGTTACTAAATGTATTGGCATAGCCTATAATACTATCTATTACAGTGGCTTTAATATCTTTACTAGCCGTTATTTCGGCTTTAACTTCGGCTGTAAGGTTGGTTTTAAATTGTGCCAATAGTTCTATTAAGGCTATTTGGTCTTTTGCTTGTGCTTTTTTTGCAAAGGCGGTAAAGCCAAGCCGAGTTAATAATTCGCTGCGTTTTGTAGCATCTTTAACAGCTACGTTTAAGCGTAAACTCACGGTAGATAATAGTGGCAAAACTGCTGCCTGTATAGCTTTTACTGTAGCAGTTGCTTTACGTTGATCTTTTTTTGGGTCAATACCTAAAATGTCTCTAAAATCTTTATCTACTCTGGCTTTAAGTGCACTTACTAAAGTGGGACTCCAATTTTCGTTTTCTTCTATTAGCTCGGTAATATTATCTTCTGCATTTTTAAGAATTACAGAAAGGGCGGTAAGCATTACGGCATTTTTGGCGCTGTAACTGTGTGTAGTAGTTGCTTGTGGCATAAGTTATAATTTTTGTATGCGCTAAAATATGTGATTAAATAATAACGAACAAAATGTTTTTTTATGCCAAAGGCGGTTCTTACAGATTTCTCAAGTTTGCCGTAGAGTTGAATTAAACAATGCAAATTGCTTTGCGTGATGCTTCACTACGCCTAGCAGTTGACGGTAACTTGCGAAATTTGCCAGCAACTATTATTTTAAATAATTACCCATTTCTACTTGGTACTGTTTGGCTATTTCGGCAGCTTCGGTTGCAAAATCATTTTTGCTGCTAGCGTAAATAATAGCTCGGCTAGCATTTACCAATAAACCACAATCTTTATTTAGCCCAAACTTGCTTACGTTTTGTAAGCTGCCGCCTTGTGTACCTACACCAGGTATTAGCAAGAAATTATCTGGTACAATATCTCTAATAGAAGCTAAATCGCTTGCTTGCGTAGCACCAACTACAAACATTAAATTATTTTTTGTACCCCATTGAGCAATGGTATTGAGTACTTTTTTATACAAGTATTCTTCTGTATTGCCTTGTAAAAAATTAGGTATAAGATTGGTATCTTTTGCGGTATTACTTACCATCAGTTTTTGAAAATCGTTTGCCCCTTTGTTAGATGTTAAGCCCAATACTATGGTAAATTTATCTTCATACTCAAGAAAAGGCCTAACACTGTCTTCGCCCATATAAGGTGCTACAGTAACGGCATCAAAAGGCAAAATTTCAAAAAAGGTTTTTGCGTATTGGCTAGAAGTATTGCCAATATCGCCACGTTTTGCATCGGCAATTTTAAAATGTGTGTTAGGTATATAATGCAGGGTATCTTCCATAGCAGCCCACCCTTTTAAACCCATTGCTTCGTAAAAAGCGGTATTAATTTTATAGCTTACACAGTAGTCTTTTGTAGCGTTAATAATGGCTTTGTTAAACTCAAAAACGGCATTTGGGTGTTGCTGTAAGTGCTTAGGTAGTTTGGTAATATCGGTATCTAACCCTACACATAAATACGATTGTTTATCTGCTATTGCTTGTACTAAGGCTTGCCTATTCATGCAGCAAAAATAGGTGTAGCAAGCAACAAAAAAGCCTTACCAACAAATGTGGTAAAGCTTTTTTGGGGGGTATTATTGTAATATTATTTACTAGCAAATAAATGCACCGTTACTTGTACATCGTTTGCTACCGAACCTATACCGTAGTTAATACCAAATACTGTTCTATCTAAACTAAAAGTTGCTTCAGCAAATAATTTAGTAGCATCGATACCACGAATACTAGCAACAAATGTTACTGGTGCAGTTATACCTTTTAATGTTAAGCTACCATCAATTTCAGCTTTATCGGCACTTGTATACTTTACACTAGCAATAGTGTAAGTAGCTTCTGTACCTTTAATACTAAAATCAAAGAAATCTGGCGCTTTTAAGTGGCCTTCAAGTTTTGGAGCAGCATCGTCTGTAATTTTTACAGATGCTAAATCTATTACAAAGCTACCGCCAGTAATTTTACCAGCATCTACAGTTACAGAACCACTTTTTAATGAGAAATGACCTTGGTGGTAACCTGATTTTTTTGAACCAGTAAAGTCTACTTTACTTGTAGTTGTGTTTACAGCAAATGTGTCCGCAACTTTAGTAGTAAATGAGTAGATGCCTACTGTGCTAGCTACTAAAGCAACGGCTAAAAAAACTTTTTTCATAAATTGATTTGTTTAATTTTTTGTTTTACTATTCTACTGCAAAATAAACTAACTAATGTTATAACTATGCTTGTTTAGATTATTTTTACAAATTTCGATAATTAAGATAGCATTGCTTGAACATCCATTAGCAAATTGGAAAAATCATTTTACAATTTCATATCAAAATTGTTCTCTTCAAAAAATATTTATTTGCGTATCTGCTTACAACTTAAAAATTGCAGATAAGCCTTCGTTGCAACTTGTGCCTATCATTACTTCAAATTCGCCTGGTTCTACTATAAAAACACCATCGTTATTGTAAAAGCCAAGTTCTTTATTGGTTAAGGTAAAGGTGATGGTTCTTGATTCACCAGCTTTCAACATTATTTTTTCAAAACCTTTTAGTTCTTTTACGGGCCTTACTACGCTAGCTATTTTATCGTGAATATACAATTGTGCCACTTCTTCACCAGCAATTTTACTAGTGTTGGTAATAGTAACGCTCACTTTAATATTGGCTTTATCAGCATCGTTAACGGTAAGATTACTATAGGCAAATTTTGCATAGCTTAAACCGTAACCAAATGGGTACAATGGCTTGTAGCTTTCATCCATATAATGCGACCAAAACACCAAATCCTTTGGCCCAGGGCGGCCAGTACTGTAATGGCTGTAATACAATGGCACCTGCCCTACACTTCTTGGAAAAGTTATAGGCAATTTACCCGAAGGATTATAATCGCCAAACAACACTTGTGCAACAGCATTACCAGTTTGCGACCCCAATTGCCATGCTTCAACTATTGCGGGTATGTGTTCATTGGCCCAAGTAATTGCCAATGGACGACCATTCATTAATACCAAAACAATATTCTTATTTACTTTGTAAACTGCCTCAAGAAGTTGCTGTTGTACACCCGGCAAATCCAGCTTACTTCTGCTTCTACCCTCTCCACTTTGAAAACCATGTTCACCTAAAACCATTACCACCACAGAAGATTTTTTGGCTAATTCTACGGCTTCAGCAAAGCCAGTTTTATCTGTTTCATTAATTTTCAATTCTTCAATAAATGAGGCTTTGCCAGTTATCAAATTGGCACCTTTGGCATATTTAAAGTTGGTGGTGTATTGTTTTAATCCTTCTATTACCGATACGGCAGTGCTATCATCGCTACCAATGCGCCAGCTACCAAGAGGGCTATTTTTATCATTTGCCAAAGCACCAATTACTGCAATATTTTTTTGCGTTTTACTTAATGGCAAAATGCTTTTGTTATTTTTCAATAAAACGATAGATTTCTTAGCCATATCTAAAACTGCCGCTTGATGCTTGGCATTGTAGATAAGCGTTTTTTCACGTTCGGCACTACAATATTTATACGGGTCATCAAATAAACCGAGTTCAAACTTTACACGTAAAATGCGCTTTACGGCATCATCAATAACAGCCATAGTTACTTTACCTTCTTCAACCAGTTTTTGTAAATGTGCCACGTAGGCGTAAGATTCCATATCCATATCGCTACCTGCGTTGGCGGCTAATTCGGCTACTTGCTTTAAATCTTTTGCGAAGCCATGATCTATCATTTCGCCACCAGAGCCCCAATCGCTTACCACAAAGCCATTAAATTGCCATTTGTCTTTTAAAATATCTCTTTGCAAAAATTTATTAGCCGTTGCAGGAATACCATTTACCACATTAAATGAGTTCATAAAAGTGCGTACACCAGCATCTATTGTAGCCTGAAATGGGGGAAAAATAACATTGTATAAAGTAGAAGTGCCTACATCAACGGTGTTGTAATCTCTACCGCCTTCGGCAAATGCGTAGCCTGCAAAGTGTTTGGCACAGGCTGCAATGGTATTGTTTGCCGCCAAATCATCGCCTTGAAAACCTTTTACACGAGCAGCACCAATTTTAGAACCCAAATACACATCTTCACCTGCGCCTTCCATTACACGGCCCCAACGAGCATCACGTGAAATGTCAACCATAGGTGCAAATGTCCAATTGATACCTACTGCAGAGGCTTCGATAGCAGCAACTCTTGCAGATTTTTCGATGGCTTTTAAATCCCAACTTGCCGCTTCGGCCAAAGGAATTGGTGATAGCGTTTTGTGGCCATGAATGACATCGAAACCAAAAATTAAAGGGATGCCAAGACGAGATTCTTTTACAACTATTTCTTGCAATTTGCGCACATTAACACTGCCTTGTACATTTAACACAGAACCTACAAGCCCCATTTTTAAATGTTCGTATTTCATTTTGGCATTACCTTCTTTAGGTATTGGGCCCGTTATTTCCCAAAAGCCATTGTATTGATTCATTTGACCCACTTTCTCAGTTAGTGTCATTAGCTTTAGTACCGAATCAACACGTTCATCAATATTTTTAACTGATGTATTGCTGTACTTATTGGTAGCTTCTAACTCTGCTTTTTGCTTACAACCAATAAATGCAATAGTAAAAACTATTAAGGTGTACGCAATTAAAAAACGATTATTACTCATTTTATACGGTAATTAATATTTTGTTAAAATAAAAAAGAGCCTATTTAAAATTATTTGATGGTAGAAATGCTACATGATTTATGGCTTTACAATACCGACTGTACAATTATAATTAATTGATAATCGTATAAAGTTGCAACCCAAAATCTGCAGTTATCAACCACTAAAATTATTTTAAACAGGCTCTATAAGCTTACTGATATACTCTTACATAATCAATTTCCATTGTGGCACTACTAAAGGCAGCATCTACAGTGCCGCCAAAATTGCCGCCCATTGCCAGGTTCAAAATTATAAAGAAGTTTTGATTGAATGGTAAAGATGAAGAATTGTTAAGTGTGTGTATCAACTGCCCATCAACAAACAATTTTATTGAAGATGCAGACCATTCGGCCGAGTAAATATGAAACTCGGTAGAGGCATTGGCAATAGTTACTGTATTGCCATCGGCATTGCCGCCAGAGCGTCCTGGATAATGAAATGTGCCGTGGATTTTATTTAACTCACTACCCTTATGTTCCATAATATCAATCTCGCCGCAGGCTGGCCAGCTTACTGAAGAAATATTATTACCAAGCATCCATATAGCGGGCCAAGTACCCACACCAGCAGGTAATTTAGCACGCACTTCTACTTTACCATACTTAAACGAGAACTTGTTTTGTGACAATAATCTTGCAGAAGTATAAGCTCTACCACTATAGCTTTCTTTAACAGCGGTAATTTTAAGTGTGCCATTAGATACCGATGCATTAGTAGAGCTACTGGTATAATACTGTAACTCATTATTGCCCCAGCCGTCGTTACCAGGGCCAATGCCTATATCGTAGCCCCATTTGCTAGCATCTGGGGTACCAGTTGTTTCAAATTCATCAGAAAAAATAAGTGCCAGGGTAACAGTTACGGTAAGGGTAACAGATTGAGAAATGGTTTTTCCGCCACTGCTTTTTGCAATTACATTTATTGTATAAGTACCAGATGATGGATACTTATAGGTTACAGACCCAGAAGGTACTGTTGCAAATACACCATTACCATAATCGAAATCGAAAGTAACTGCGTTTGTAGCAGTAGCTGTAAACGCTACATTGCCGCTATTATCGGTATTTACTACCGCTTTTACAATAAGGTTAGATGGTGGTTCGTTATTAACCGTTGTGCCACTATTGCCTTTGCTACAAGCATATACGGATACTGCCAATACCCACAACAACTTAGGAATTCTTTGAATTATCTTCATATCTATAATTTTAGATTGCTTTTATTCTCACATACCAAGCATTACCATCGGTACCTACACAACGCAAATACATTTGCGTAGCAGTACGGCTAAGTATTTGGTATTTATGCCCACCTACATACAAGCCCATGTGACCTTTTGCACCAAAAACTATGTACTCTGTAGTACCTGTACCATCGTACGAAAATGTTTCGCTGTAAGTTGCAGCCGTACTACCTAATAAGGTATAGTCGCCTGTACCAGTAAGCGTTCCATCAAAGTCTTTAAGATTTTCTTTATGGCCAAACAAGCTATTATTGGTTTTGTGTGTAAAAGTACTTGTATTTTTTGTAAAAATAAATTCATCATCATACATACCCACACCAGCTTTTTCGTTTGGTGCAGCATTGTACCAATCTGATGTAAAAGTATTAATAGGCCCAACACCAATATTACCAGGGGAAGCCGAGTCTACTTTCCAAGTTTTGCTACCATTATTAGTTAGCATGGTTACTAACTCTGCGTTAGGTGTAAATTTTCTAAACAGGGTAAAAGCAGCGGAAGTTGTGGTGCTAGCAATACCACCTTTACCAGTAGTGGTTACAGTTACGTTTAAGGTTTTTAAACCAATATGTGAGTAGCCGTAGCTAAATTGATTTTTAGTACCTAAAGTATCTGTGCCATCACCAAAGCTTACTTTGTAGTTAATAGCGTTGGTAGATGTAATGGTAATAATTACTTTACCAGAACTATCACCATAAGGCGCAGCGGTAGTTTTACCTACCACTTGCACATCAATAACGGGTGCTGACGGTGCAGTTAAATCGCCAAAAGTTTTATCTTGTTTTGTACAACTACTTAAGGTAAGCAGCAGGGAAAATACAATTCCCGAAATACATTTTATATTTTTAGACATATCATTCGTTTTTAAAACTAATTATGGGAATATTTTTATATCGTCGAAATAACCGATGAAGTTGGCAGAGCCGTTGCCTTGTAAGCCAAACTCGTAGAAAATACTAAAGCCACCAAACGAACGGTCTTTTACAGAAGGATCCATTACAAAAGTTAATTCTTCCCAACCATTGGCTACAGTACCAATTACATCGGTTTCAACCGTTGTACCAGAAGATGGCGCTTCTAACTTAAACTTGTATATGGCACCAACATGGTTAGAATATACTTTCATTTTAACAATACCCTTACTAGCAAATGTGAAAGCTGCGCTTGTGTTGATAGTAATACCAGCCCAAGTTTCTGATAATGCACCGCTGCTACCTTTGGTTATTTTACCAACATTGGCACTTGTATTAATGCCCGTTGCCGATGGGTTAGCCACTTTGGCAAATGCAGTACCGCCAAATACTGTTGCGCCATAGGTATTGGCAGGTGTATCAAAATCTACCAATAATTGTGAGGTAACAACAGTGATAGATTTAGTTAACATGGTGCTATCGCCAGATAAGTTTTTAGCTACCACTTTTACGCTGTAAGTACCTTCTGCGTAAGTATGTGTTGTGTTTTTGCCTGGTGTTACTGTTGCATTAGTGGTATTATCGCCAAAGTACACTTCAAAAGATGCTACCCCAATGGCAGTAGGTGTAATGGTTGCAATACCAGCCTTAGACACCTCAATATCTACAGCCAAATTTGTAGGTGCAGTACCTGTTTTTACAAACGATATATCATCGTTAGTAACTTTTGTACAACTTGCCATAGCACTTATTGCTAGCAAGCCGCACAGTATATTTTTTAGTATATTCATTGTTATAATTTTTTACTTGAAACAAACGGTATTAATAACCAGGATTTTGCGTTAAACCAGATACTTCAATTTCCGATTGAGGTATTGGAAACAATTCGTGTTTACCAGTTTTAAAGCCTAATGTACCTAAAGTAGTTGCTGCTTTACCAGTACGAACAAGATCAAAATAACGTTCGCCTTCCATAGCCAATTCAAGTCTACGTTCGGTTAAAATGGCATCGTACAAAGTAGCACCAGTTGTGGTTACATCGTGCAATAAATCGCCAAAAGCTCTACGACGTACACGGTTTAAATAGCTTTGTGCTTTGGTATCGTTTGGTGCACTTGCTTTATTAAATGCTTCGGCAGCCATTAACAATACATCTGCAAAACGAATGGTTCTAAAATTGTTAGAATAGTTTAATTCTACCTGACCAGAAGTTTCGCCTTTACGTGGTTGATACTTTTGATTGTATAAACCTGTGCTTCTGTAAGGTGCCACTTGGTAGGTAATACCAAAAGATGGATTTGCTAAAATATACGCTTCAATATCTAGGCAAGTTGCGTCTTTTCTTTTATCGCCTGCGGCATAAGCAGCTTGTAAATTTTTTGTAGGTAAGTTAAAACTCCAACCATTGGCATAAGGCATAGCGGCAGAACCGCTTAGGTTTCTAATACCACATTGCTGAACAGATAAATTACCTTGGCCACGTGTAGGATGCCCCCAATCGTAAGTAGCAGAAGCATTGGTATATTGTATTTCAAATACTGACTCTACACCATTTTCGCCACTAGGCAAAAAGATAGAAGCAAAATCTGACACTAGCGTGAAGGCATTGCTATTAATTACATTGTCTAGCATGGCAGCAGCAGCATCGTACTTATTTTGATACAAATACACTTTACCTAATAATGCTTGAGCACCGTATTTAGTAGCTCTACCCTTTTCAACTTGTACAGTAGGTAATACACTTATTGCAGCAGTTAAATCAGCTTCTATTTGCTTGTACACATCTGCTTTAGGGCTTCTTGATAAGGTTTTAGAGTCTGTAAATGTTAAGCGTTTATCAGTAAACAAAGGCACATCACCAAATAGTTTTACCAAAGTGAAGTAGTAATATGCTCTTAAAAAATACATTTCGCCATATAAAGCATCTTTACCTGCAAAGTTGATAGCTGTACCCACTGGATTAGCCGCTTTATACTGTTGCATGTAGTTTACACGGTTAATGCCTTCGTAAGACGATTGCCATAAATCTGACAAAGTAGAGTTGATTGAATAAGTGGTAAAATCATCAACGTCTTGTAACGATTTTGTATCACTAGCACTTTCGCCACCGCTTACAGAATTGTCAGAAGCAATATCGCCAATAGGCACTAATTGGTTTAACCACTGTAAAGGTGAGTAAGCACCAATGCCTAAAGCTCTATAATCGCTTTCAGATTTTAAGTATTCTAGGTCGGTAATTTTATAATCTTCTCTAGGATTATAATCTACCCATTTTTTGCATGAAGCCAACGTAGCTACTAGTACTACGATGCTAAATAATTTGATATAAGGAATCTTCATTGTTAAATGTTTTAAGTTGACAGTTTTTTTAGAATTTAATATCAAGACCAAATGAGTAAGTTCTTGCTTGAGGATAAGAACCACGGTCAACACCTGTATCTAGCAAACCATAACCAGGTACTTCAGGGTCGTAACCAGAGTATTTGGTAAATATGAATGCATTTTTAACTTGTGCAAATACACGGATGCTTCTGAAAGCTTTTTTAATAGCTTTAGTTTGTAGTGTATAACCCAATAAGATGTTTTTGATTTTGATAAAAGAACCATCTTCAACATATCTGTCACTTACACGGCTATTGTTATTGGCATCTGTAAATGAATAACGTGGATTATGTGCATCGTTGGTACTGTTGGGGCCCGTCCATCTGCTTAGTACATCTTGAAACTTATTGGTGTAGTTAGCATTTCTTTCGTAAGCTCTATACACGCTATTGCCCGAAGAAGCGTAAGTAAATACAGATAAATCGAAGCTTTTGTAGTCGATGCTTAAATTCCAACCAACAGTGAATTTAGGAAAAGGATTTCCAATAACTGTTCTGTCATTGGCATCAATAACGCCATCGTTATTTACATCTACAAACTTAATATCGCCTGGTTGTGCACCTGATTGTGTAGGGCTTTTAGCAATTTCGCTTTGTGTTTGAAATAAACCATCTGTTTTGTAACCATAGTAGGTAGCTGGTGCATAACCTTTTGCAAAAATGGTTACGTTTTGAGATTGACCATTAAAATAGCCACCACCATAATACCATGCACTTCCATCTTCATTTGTTGCTGTAACCAAACTTTTAACAGTTGTAAATGTCACTGAGGTAGAAACACGGAAATCTCTTTTTATTTGTTCAGTGTAGCCTAATGTAATATCTAAACCACTATTTTCCGTGGTACCAATATTTGCAATTGGCGCAGGCACAGCACCTACATATAAAGACATTGATGGTTGAAACAACAAACCTTTGGTATTTTTTTGATAATAATCGGCAGTAATATTAAATTTGTTTTTAAAGAAAGTCATTTCAAAACCAACATTACCTTGCTTTTGCTCTTCCCACCCCAATTTATCATTTGCAAGTGAGCCTAACGATGAACCAGAAACAAAATTTCCGTTGAAGGCATAGCCGATACTATTGCCAGTACCGTATAAAGATGCTAGGTAATCGGTTTGAATTCTATAATATTGTGGCGAAGCATTATCGTTACCAACTGTGCCATAACTACCACGAATTTTTAAGAAATTGATAAAGTCTGCTTTAAAAAATTTCTCTTTGCTCACAATCCAACCCAATGAACCAGACATGAAATTAGCAAACTTATTGTCTTTACCAAATGTTGTAGAACCATCTCTACGCAATGTGAAAGATGCTAAGTATCTATCTAGGTAATCGTAGTTAATTCTACCAAAATAAGATAAGTTTCTTTTCAAGTATTCGTAGTAATAACCTTTAATAGCTTCTGTATTTGTAGATGAATTATTGCCTACAGCGGCGTTAAAGTCTGCAAAATCCCAAGAGTTAAAAGGAACATCTTGTCTACTAGCACCAGCCGTATTACCGCTAGATTTAGCAACGGCCATTCCTAATACAGTTTCAAAATTGTGACCACCTTTAAGTTTAAAGTTGTAGTTACCAAACAACTCGTAGTTAAATGAATTGTAGTTGGCTTTATCGTGCGATACACTATTGTGCTTGCCTACTACGGCCGAACCATCAGCATTCATAGAATTATCTACATTATTTACCCCCCAAAATACCAATGGCGTAAATGTTTTAGCATTACCATCATATTTAGTATAGCCAAAACGAGTAGTTAATTTCAAGTTTTTCAATACTTGGTATTGAAACTCAAACTTGCCGTAAAACTTGTTACCTATGTTTTTATTATAGGTATTATCAAGTTTGGTAAGAGGGTTAAACACTTCTGATAACAGCAGATTGCTAAACCCATACTTACCAACAGTATTAGGTACATTGTTGTAAACTGGCACCGTAGGATCGTAGTTTAAAGCACTACCAATAACACTGTTAAATGCGTTTTCTTGAATACCAACAGAATTAAGATTTAAATATGTGGTATTAATGATGAATTTTAATTTAGGCGTTAAATCGAAAGATAAGTTAGCAGTTACGTTAATACGATCGAAACGAGATTTATCGTTACCGCCTACTATACCACCCTGACTTAAATAACCACCTGCTAAGAAATAAGACATTTTATCGCTACCACCTTTAGCAGAAATATTATGCGTTTGCATATTGGCATCTTTAAAAATCTGCTTTTGCCAGTCTGTACCTACACCTAGTTTAGATAAATCGGTAAATATTAAATTGCCGCCCGATGCCACACTACCTTCATTTATAATAGCACCATATTCAGATGCGTTTAATACAGGTATGGTGTTCATTACCCTTTGTACACCATAAGTACTATTTAGGTTGATTTCAGTTTTTTGATTTTTTCTGCCAGTTTTTGTAGTGACTAAAATTACACCATTACCGCCACTTACGCCATAAATAGCAGCAGTAGCAGCATCTTTTAATACACTTATGTTTTCAATATCGGCAGGATTAATAGAGTTTAAATCAGCTTGTGATTGTTGTACCCCATCAACTATTACCAAAGGTCCATTACCAAAACTTGAAGGAATACCACGAATAGTAATGGTAGGTGACGAACCTGGTGAACCACTTTGAATAACAGTAACACCCGAAGCCGAACCTTGCAATGCTTCTTCAATTCTTACTGGTTTTAATTTTTCAATGTCTGCACTTTTTATAGTAGCTATTGCACCAGAAACCTTGGTTGCTTTTTGCGTACCATAACCTACTACTACTACATCATCTAGCTTTGAAGCAGCACTTGCTTCTAAAACAATAGTGTACTGTGTGGCAGACTCAACCTTTTGTTTAACAGTTGTTAAGCCAACATAACTTACTACAAGTGTTGCGCCTTTATTTACTGTGATTTTAAAAACACCGTTTGCGTCGGTTAAAACAGACTTTGTAGTACCTTCTACAATTATTGTAGCACCTACAAGCAACTCGCCAGTGGATTTGTTGAGTACTTTACCTGTAATTGGTAAAGTTTGTGCCATAATTTGTTGGACAAAGCCAGCCAAAATAATAGCCACGCATAGCAATGCAAATTTCAATTTCATAATGCAACCGTTTTAAATGAAGAAAAAAATAATGCCGCAAAACTATAAAGGGCTACTACAACACACTAAAAAACGCATCCTTCAATACTACATCAAGTGCTTTAAAATAGATGATTTTCAGGCTTTTATACTACATCAATACTACATCAAAAAAAATATCGCACACGTTTGCATGGCGAAATGTATTTCGCAAATGGATTGTTAATTGCTGTATAAGCTAATAAGTGGGTTTGTAGAAAATTTTTGCAAAACATGCGAGCATTTTGTTATAAACTAAGTTGTACCTAAAATTTTATCATAAAACTGTGATAATTAAGTTATAACAAAAGATTATTTATTTTTGCCACAGAAGCACAGAAACACTGAAGGTTAACGGTCAAAGGGCTTTGTCATGCTGACGAAGATCCCGCCCCGATTTTTTCGGGGAAGCAACTAACCGAATGTTAGGAAGGTTTATTGCCCGCAGATAACG
>JASGCX010000009.1 GCA_030053925.1 Flavobacterium sp. | reverse complement strand
TCTTTGCAAAACAACTTACAAAAAAGCAGCATAAAGGAAAAACTTTTATGCACCCATTATTTTTAGCTACCAACAGTATTTACAACTACCAATACTAATAACAACCATAATTTCGATGCTATATGGTATTGAAAGATTATTACAACATACTACAAGTGCCGCCAAATGCTACTTTAGATGATATAAAGAAAGCCTATAGAAAATTGGCTTTGCAATACCATCCTGACACGGCAGAAAATAATAACAACCAACTACATTTATTTTTAGAAATTAAAGAGGCTTACAATGTACTTAGCAATACTAAGATGCGTCAAGCCTATCACTACAAAAAATTTTACAAACAAGTAGAACAAGAAGCCCTTGTTACGGCAGAATATATTGCCCAGCAAGCGCAGCAGCTAGCAGCATTTATAGCCGTTTTAGATCCTTATCGTATTGATTATCACCTACTTTATAAACTTGTAATACAATTGCTTAATAGCTCTAATCAACGGTTGATAGAAAAGGCTAATAGCCACTTGCAACAGCAAATAATTAAGAATTTACAGGCTTGCATTTGGCATTTACATTTTCCATTAGCCCAAAATGTTTACCCTATTTTGTTAGGCTTATCTAGCAATAATGCAAACTTAATTGCTGCGCTTAATCAACAGCGCAGCACACAAAAACAACTATATTATTGGCATACCTATAAACTAGCAGGTGCTTTTGTAGTAGCCATTTTGCTTTGCATTTGCTTTTACTTGCTTGTAAAGTAATTGTGGGTAAATGTTACACACAAATTATAGAACATTTGGTAGTGAATAGTTAACAATTGAAGTTCTGGCAACTTGGTAAATGCTGCTTTAAATGTAGGCTCAGCAACATTAATGGCATGCAATTGAATATGTTGCTTAAAATCAACCTCGCCTTTGCCCCACCATTTGTACACGGTTTCTTTGGCACACCAAAATAAGGTTAGTCTTTGGTTGATGGTAAGCGGTTGTCGGTCCACAATCCACGGTAAAACCACATTCACTAAAATCTTCTCATCATCATTTAAAAACTTGTGGGCTATTTTAGCTACTTTATCGGTTATTAATTCTATATCGATGCCTACCCTTTCGTTTTTACTTACAATAGCTGCTGCAAAATTGCCGCAATGCGAAATAGAAAAATGGTATTGTTCATCGGGCAAAAATGGCTTGCGTGTAAACGCTATTTCAATTTCTTCGTTAGGAAAATCGGCAAATAAATAGCGCAATAAATAGCGGCCAGCAAGGTGTTGCAGGCGTTTGTGTGGGTGTGTAATGTTTCTTTGCAAAGTAACTTTTTCCAGAAAAAACGACTCGTCTTCCTCAATTTGCCAAATGGCTAGCTTGGTATTTGGGCTAATAATATTTTGAAAAAACAAAGGCATAAAGCAAATTTGGTTGATTATTAAGAAAAAAGAATTTTATTTGTGCAACTAGCAACTAGAAATACTAATGATACAGATATAATAATGTATCTAGTGTTTCTTAAAGCTACCATACTATAAGTTAAATAAAGTTATGAACGTACAAGTTGCAATTCAATTGTAATATTGAGATGCCAACAAAAAAGTAGGCAAGCAACACAATAGGCACTAAATAGCATTACAAAAACTGGTTACACAAATACAATAACAATGATTTTATCTGACAAACGTATTTTAGAAGAAATTGCCGCAGGCAGCATTAAAATTGAGCCTTACCTACGTGATTGCCTAGGCAGTAATAGCTACGATGTGCATTTAGGTAAGCATTTGGCAACTTATGTAAACACTGTTTTGGATGCTAAAAAACATAACCAAATTACCCATTTTGAAATACCAGAAGAAGGTTTTGTACTACAGCCAAACATGCTGTACCTAGGTGTAACTGAAGAATATACCGAGACACATGCACATGTACCATTTTTAGAAGGCAAATCGTCTACAGGTCGCTTGGGTATTGATATTCATGCAACTGCTGGTAAAGGCGATGTGGGCTTTTGTGGCAATTGGACGCTTGAAATTTCGTGCAAGCAACCAGTGCGTGTGTATGCAGGTATGCCTATTGGTCAGCTTATTTATTTTCCTGTAGATGGTGAGATTGAAGTAAAATACAATCAAAAGAAAAATGCGAAATACAGTGGCCAGCCAAACCGCCCTGTAGAAAGTATGATGTGGAAAAACAAGTTTTAGTTATTTATTCAATAGCCAAATGGCTGCATTAAGCATTGTTGCAAAACTTACCCAAAGCAAATAAGGTAGCAGCAGCCAAGCGGCAATTTTATTTATTTTTCCAAAAGCAATCATTGTAAATTGAATTAAAAACCACATGGCAATAATATCTATTAAAGCCAGAAATATTTGGTGTTGGTTAAAGAAAATAAAACTCCAAGCCAAATTAAGGGCATACTGTAGTAGATAAAAATTAATGGCTTTTTTACGTTGAGGGCTTGGCGGTTGTTTCCAAATAATAAAAAAACTAATGCCCATTAAAATGTATAAAATAGTCCAAACTGGGCCAAAGAGATAATTAGGCGGATTGAAGCTAGGCTTAGTAACGCCAGCATACCAAGTAGGTATTTCGCTAACAGTAAGGTAGCCCGAAGCAGTGCCAAGCCCAACAGTTAATCCAATTGAACTAATCGCTTTTATAACATTAGAACGTTCCATATTTCTTTTTATAAGCAATTAACCAGCCAATAACTTCATTATAACTTTTAATGCCGCTTTTTTGTTGATTGGCTTTTAAATATTGGTCGTAAATTTTAGACATTACAGGCTGCATATTGTTTTGCTTACCTAAAACATAATCACGATAAGCCTTTCGGTCACGCTTGGTAAAACTATTTAACTGCTTAAGGTTTAAATAGGCACTGTAAAAATCTTGCTCAAACAATTCGCCATTGGCACTCATAAACATATCGAAATAGGCTGAATAGACAAACAATGGATTATTGCTGTGTGTAGCTGCCAAAAAACCAACAAAGCTAGCTTCGCTTTCGCTTGCATAGCCTAATTGATGCGCCATTTCGTGGCAGCTTACAAAAGGAGTGATAAATTTTGGCAAATCGGTATTTAATTGCGCCTCACCACTAAAAGGATTGTAATAACCAGAGTAGCCCGCATAACTTATCATAGTGCTAAGCAAAGATGGCTTTACTGAAAAATGTTTGTAATTTAAAAATTGAAAACTGTTTTTGGTGGTTTGATAAGCCTCAAAAGCTTGATGATAAATAATATTATTACTAGGATATTGATAGTTACTATCGCCTAATGCTAACCTTGAATTGTTTAATTTATCAAGAATTTCACAAGTAATATCCTGCAATTCTTGTGAAGTATATGTACTATTTGACAGTTGCAATTGATAGGCAATACCTAAACGTGCATAATTTAACCCCCAAGAAAGATTAAAAACAATATACACCCATAGTAAAAACTTAATACCCTTAAATAAGCTTTTACCAACAATTTGCAACGAAAATTGCCGCTTAATAACAAGCATTACAAATTTTACAACATAGAAAATAATATACACAATTAACACGGCATAGCAAATATCGCCAAGGCTAAAAGATACAACAGACGTTACAATACGCTGTAATTCAGATATTAAAATATAAACTTTGCTACTGTAATATTTTTCTATAAAAGCAGGAAAATAAGAAAATACAAATACTACTACAGCTAAAACAACAGGAATTATCAAAGCTAAAATTGACTTGTATCTTAGCAGCGTTGGTGTGTGTGTAACTTTCATAAGTTTTACAAAGAATCAACTTTTTAACAATAACTCATGTAATTTTTGCTGTTACGCCTAGATACCTTACTTTCGCCAACCCAAAAAAACCGAGATGAACAACCGGAGAGAATTTGAAATAGCGTTTGTTGGTTTACGAACTGGGGTTCATGAATTTGAATACAAGATTGAAGATAAGTTCTTTGTACCTTTTGGCGAGCAAGATTTTACAAATTTAAGTGCCAACATAAAGTTGACGTTAGACAAGAAAAATGGCTTCTTGCAGCTAAAGTTTGATATAGATGGTGTTGCATCTGTTGATTGTGATAGATGTGGTAATGGTTTGAAAAAACAATTGTGGGATGAATTTAACATTATTGTAAAAATGGTAGACGACCCAGAAGCTGCAAATGCTTCTGAAGAAGATTCTGACATTTATTACATCAGCAAAACAGAAAGTCACTTGTACATTTCCGATTGGATTTATGAGTTTATCAACTTATCAATACCAATGCAGAAAATGTGTGACGCAAAAGAAATGGGTGGCCCACACTGTAATAATGAAGTGCTTGCCATGCTGAAAAAAATGGAAGACGATATTGCAAAACAAGCTAACCCATTGTGGAAAGGTTTAGATAATATTAAAGGTTTAGAATAAATATTTTTTGATTTTATAAATTTGACGTTATGCCAAATCCAAAGCGTAGACATTCGCAACAACGCAGTGCAAAAAGAAGAACACACTATGTTGCCCAAGAAGTTACTTTAAGCAAAGACACCACAACTGGTGAACTACATGTACGTCACCGTGCACATGTAAGCGAAGGCAAATTATTTTACAAAGGCAAATTAGTAGCTGAAAAAGCACCTTTAAAAGCGTAACCTTTAGTATAAATTTCTTAGCTTCGGCGCATGAATATAGGATTAGACATGATGGGTGGCGATTTAGCCCCTCTTGAAGTGGTAAAAGGCATCCAACTGTACTTGCAGTCTAAATTAATTGAAGCTACTATATTTTGTATAGGTGATGAAGCAATTGTGAAACCTCTCATAGAGGAGCAACTTGTTTCATCGCCTTATTTGCATGTAGTTCATGCACCAGAAGTAATTGGCTATCACGAACATCCTACCAAAGCACTAAAAGAAAAACCCAAAAGCTCTATCTCTATTGGCTTTTACATGCTTGCTACTGGCAAAATTGATGCCTTCATTAGCGCAGGAAATACAGGTGCCATGCTGGTAGGTGCTATGTATAGCATTAAAGCTTTGCCCGGTGTGTTACGTCCTACAGTATCTACAATTGTACCTAAGCTAAGTGGTAAAACAGGTTTATTGCTTGATGTGGGGTTAAATGCAGATTGCAAACCCGAACAATTGAACCAGTTTGCTATTTTAGGTAGCCTTTACGCACAGCACATTTTAAATGTAAGCAACCCAAAAGTTGGCTTAATGAATGTGGGTGAAGAAGAAGGCAAAGGCAATATTGTATCTCAAGCAACTTACCCACTTTTAAAACACAATGCCGCCATTAATTTTATTGGTAACGTTGAAGGTAGAGACTTCTTTAACGATAAAGCCGATGTAATGGTTTGTGATGGCTTCACTGGCAATATTGTTCTTAAAATGGCTGAAACCTTGTATGAAGTGGCCGAAAGCAGAGGGTTTGGTAAAGATGACTATTTTAACCGCTTTCATTACGAAAACTATGGTGGCTCGCCTGTACTTGGTGTAGCAAAGCCTGTAATTATAGGTCATGGTATTAGCTCTGCACTAGCTTTTAAAAATATGATTGACTTAGCAGAAAAAATGATTGAAACAGACCTTTGCGGCAAGATGAAAGCCTTGTTTGAAACAGTGCAAAGTTGATAAATAAGCCCTCTTATTTACCCATAACTCAAAGCAACCTCTTTATTTTCCCAAGCATTAAACGGCTTAAATATTGCATCTTCAACCAAGTTGCAACTTACAGTGATGTAATTGCAAAAAGTACTACCAAAAATATTGGTTACGGCGGTATCAGCAGCATCTAAACCATTGGCAATTTTTACCAACCCATTAGTAGGTATCATTCTAGTAGCATCAAAAAACAGCCACACACCATTTATATACGCTTCAAAACAAGCATGAAAATCGGCTGGCTGTAATTGATAGGCATAACCAGTAAAATATTTGGCAGGTATGCCACTTGCACGGCATAATGCAATGCCTAAATGGGCAAAATCTCTACAAACCCCTGCCCTTTCGCTCATGGTATCTACCGCAGATGTGTACGATTTACTACTACCTAACAAGTACTCAATATTGCTATATATCCAGTCGCAAATAGCTGCAACTTTTGCATAATCACCTACTAAATTGCCAAACATTTGGCTAGCAAACCGTTGCAACTTATCGCTTTGGCAATACCTACTCGAAAATAAATAAGGCAAAACATCGGGCTGAATATTGCTTAATGCAGTAAAAGTATCAGCCAGTTGCTCGTATATTAATTGATGGTGCGTAGTTACTGTGGCACTATATGTTATAATAAAATCTGTAGGCTCATTAATAGTGGTACGTATAAATCTTGTACCCAATGGCGATACCAAAGCTTCTAATGGGCAAGCAATATTGGTGGTTAGTTGCTCTTTAATAATGGTTTGCCAATTGGTTTGCGCAGCTTCAATATTAAACAAAAAGGTAGTTGGCATGTACACTTGGTAACTCAATTCGCTAAACACTTTAAATGTCATAATCCTTTTTTTATTAACCCATTTTATCCCAACATTTAATTACATCGGGTATTGCACAATGGCTGAAAGTAACATTTAGTTGCCTTACCATGAAATTAAGTTTTGCTGCACAATAAATATGATGAGGCCTTACTATTGGCATAGCCAAACCACTACATTTGCAACAAACAAATGTTAGTTTATGTGGTTAAACAATGTGCTAGAAACAATAGGCAATACGCCTTTAATTAAGTTAAATAAAATTACCAAAGATATTCCTGCTACCGTTTTGGCTAAGGTTGACTATTTCAACCCAGGTAATTCTATTAAAGACCGTATGGCTTTAAAAATGGTAGAAGTAGCAGAGAAAGAAGGCAAATTGAAACCTGGCGGCACTATTATAGAAGGCACAAGTGGCAATACTGGTATGGGTTTGGCGCTTGCAGCTTGCGTAAAAGGCTACAAATGTATTTTTGTAACTACCGATAAACAGAGCAAAGAGAAAGTAGACATATTAAAAGCCGTAGGTGCCGAAGTAATTGTGTGCCCTACCAATGTTTTGCCCGAAGATCCTCGAAGCTATTACAGTGTGGCAAAGCGTTTGGGTAAAGAAGTGCCTAACAGTATGTACATGAATCAGTACGATAATTTGGCTAACCGTAAAGCACATTACGAAAGCACCGGCCCCGAAATATGGGCACAAACCGAAGGAAAAATTACACACCTTGTTTGCACTGCTGGTACCGGCGGTACTATTACTGGTACAGCCATGTATTTAAAAGAAAAAAATTGCAACATTAAAATATGGGCGGTAGATGTGTATGGCTCGTTGCTTACCAATTATTTTAAAACAGGCAATATAGATATGGGCTTTGTACACCCTTATATTTCTGAAGGTTTTGGAGAAGATTTTGTGCCGCAGAACTACGATATGAGCGTGATAGACGAGTTTGTACAAGTTACTGATAAAGACGGTGCGGTAATGGCTAGAAAAATAGCCAAAGAAGAAGGTTTGTTTTGCGGTTATAGTGCCGGTAGCTGCATACAAGGCTTGATGCAGTTGAAAGCTAGCCTTACCAAAGACGATGTAGTAGTTTGCATTTTTCACGACCATGGCAGCCGCTATGTAGGTAAAATATACAACGACCAATGGATGATGGAAAGAGGCTTTTTGGAAGTTAAAACCTTTAAAGACATAGTTAGTAGCCGTGCTGGCAAAAAACTAATTACTGTAGAACCTACCAATACCGTAGCCGAAGCAGTAGAACTAATGAAGAAATACGGCATTGAACAAATACCAGTATTGCACAACAACAATCTTGTAGGCAGCCTTAGCGAAGGCGGTTTGTTTCAAAAAATATTTAGTAACCCCGACATTAAATTTGCAACTGTAGCAAGCGTAATGGAAGCAGCACCTACCATAGTTGATTTTTTAACGCCCGTAGAAAAACTTGGCAGTTTAATTACCAAAGAAAACGGTGCAGTATTAGCCAAAGACGATAGCGGCAACTACCACATTGTTACTAAGTACGATGTGATACATAGCTTGGCGAAGTAAGTGGTTGGGATGCCTCGCAGATGGCACTGATAACGCAGAAGTTATCAATGATAGTGTTTAATATACTTAACCATTACTCTCAAAACCATCAGCGAAATCAGCGAGCCAAATAAAGCCTCCTTTGGCAGCTACCAAAACCTCCTTTGGTTTTAGGTAAAACCTCCTTTGGTTTTAGGTAAAACCTCCTTTGGTTTTTACTAAAACCTCCTTTGATTTTGCCATTGGCAAAAATGACACTTTTAAGTAGTAGACAATAGTACAGGTATAGATGAAAGAAAATACTTTGATAGCATACAATAGAACCATATTTTAGCAAAATAAATTGCAAAAACTAAATACAAAATAACAACTATGATTTCTACAATTTTAACGGCAGTAACTGTTTCTGCATTGTGCGTAAGGTGAGTAAATAAATTAAAAAAAGTAGAACTAAATGTGACACAATAAAAAAGTTAAGTAAAATGAAAATTCATGTTAAGGAATTAGGCGCAATAAAAGAGGGTACAATTGATCTTTCCAAGAAAATAAATGTTTTCTGTGGGCCAAATGGTACAGGAAAAACCTACATGGCATATATCATTTATGCTTTAATGAAATCAAGTATTCATGTTGGTAGTAATGAAAAAATGGCAACAGAATTGATAGATAAAAAAGAAACAGTTTTTGAAATTAACTATTCGATACTCTACAAGTATAGAAGTGATTTACAAAATAATTTGAAAACAGAGTATGATAGTATTTTTGGAATTGGACAAGAGTTAGCAAGTGAATATTTTGAAAATACAGTTGTTGAATTTGGGGAAACTGAGGAAGAATTACATGCACAGTTTCACGAGGCTAGTTTTGAAAAAAATATCATAATCAACAACATTACCGTACTTGTATCTAAAAAAAAGAATACAAGTTATTTGAATTTAGCACTAGGTGATAAAGTAATATCCAGTAGAGATATTGAATACTTTAGCTTCTTCTTATATTCGGCTTTGTTATCACTTTGTGCAACTTATCCTATAAGTTCAACTTATATATTACCTGTAGAGAGAAATTCAATTTTTACATTTAGCAAAGAATTATCTATTCGAAAACAAGAAGCTGTAGATCATCTTCATGCTATGGCTAATAAAGAAACAAAGGTTGATAAATTTGATTTATTGTTCAAAACTACCACTCGCTATCCATTACCTATTAAAGATGGACTTCTAATTGCTGATGACCTAACTGAAATAAAGAAAAAAAATAGTGATTTTTATGATTTTGCAGTTGAATTAGAGAACGAATTATTACATGGTAAAGTACAAATAACTAGCAACGGTGAGATAACATTCAAATCTGAAAAATCGCCTAAAAAATTACTCCCAATACACATGACAGCTTCAATTATTAAATCATTATCAAGCCTTGTTGTTTACCTAAAGCACATCGCAATAAAGCATGATTTAATAATAATTGATGAACCCGAAATAAACCTACATCCAGATAATCAAATTCTTCTTACTAAATTATTTGCTAGATTAATAAATAAAGGTTTCAAACTTCTCATTAGTACTCATAGTGATTATATTGTTAGAGAAATAAATAATCTAATTATGCTTTCTTCTAATAAACCAGAAGTAAAAAAGCTCAAATCACAATTTCAATATAAGGATGAAGAGTTAATTGATAGAAATGATATTGGTGTTTATTACTTTAACTATCCAAAAAAAAATAAACAAAATAAACAAGTTACAATTGAGGCTTTAGAAATAGATGAAACAGGTTTCGAAATACCATCTGTTAATGACGCAATTGATGAACAAAATAGGATTGCCGAAGAACTATTTTATGGCTTAAAATATAGTGGACAGGATGAATAACTTAATTAAGATTTCAAATATTCTTGATGATTATTTTAAAGAGGATAAAATATCCAGGCTGCAAGAAATTAAAGAAGGGATGCAGGTTGAATTTATAAGTGATAATAAAAAATATCTATCATTCTCTTTCGATAAGCAACTTCCGAATAAAGATTTTCCAAAAGGACTTTTTCCTTTTTTTAACAGAGGCGAGGCTAGTGTTTGTGCCTTCTGCGATTATGTTATTTTTTCGGAGGAAAATAATAAATTGTATGTACTATTGATTGAATTAAAGAAAGGAAAACATAATGTTACCAAACAATTAAGCGCAGGAAAATGCTTTGCAGAATATATAATATCCACTTTAAACAGAGTTTATGATTTGAAAATTAAACCAGAAGTTAGGCAGATTTCAATTAGACATCGACACATTAAGCCAAAGCAAAAACAAAGAGAAATTGAATACATAAATAATTTTCACACTTTTTGTAATAGTAAATTTTGGTTGAGGAAATATCTAAAATAACTTACGCTATTCCTGAAACAAACCTACTGAAACGCCCCTGTTTTATTCAACAAGTCAAACAAAGTATTCATCTTTTTGCCCGATGCTTCTTCAAAAGCGGCTTTTAAATCGCTTGGTTGTGGGTGTTTAAATTTCCATTTATCAAAGTAAATATGAAAGGCTTTGTCTACCACTTCTCTAGAGGTAGAGGCTTCAATTATATACATCCACAAAGCGGCTTTTACATACGATACCAAACCATAATCTTGGCTATTGGCAAATTTATCGGCGGGTGTTTCTATAGCTGGTTCCATAGGTATTCTAGATAAGCCCATGTAAATAGCGGCTAAAAAGTCTTCTACGTTTTTCTCTTTAAAACTTGCTGGTAATGCGTTGCCAAATATTGAGTTGAGACGGTATTTTTCGGCCTCGTACCTAAACTGAAAATACGAGTTTAAGCCTTCATCTTGCCAAGTGTGTAAGCGCTCGTTGCTACCTAGCATACTCATAAACCAATTGTGTCCTACCTCATGTGCAATCACGCCATCAAGGGTTTCTGTTTTAGCATCAGGGCTTGTAATTAGCGTAATAGTTGGGTATTCCATACCACCACTTGAATTGTTTTTTGGCCCTTCAATGGCTTGCACCACTGGGTAAGCGTAGTCGCCTATCCATTCGCTATACTTTCTTGTGCCATCTTTTACATAGTCTATACTATTTACCCAAAGTGTATTTTTTTTGTTGTGGTAATAGCTAAACGCATCTACAATTTTACCCGAAGCCAACTGCACGGTATCGTACTGAATTACCAAATCTTTATCGGCAAACCAGCCAAAGTCTGGCACATTGTCTTGTACATAAGTGAGCGTTTTAGTAGCATTGGTTTTATCGGCTTTGTACAGTTGTGGTTTATTGTTTCTTGTAAGCGCATTAGCCTTGCCAAGGGTTTTATATTGGTCTAGCTCGCTAGCAGTTTGTAGCACACCTGTAGCACCTACAATATAGTCAGACGGTACGGTAATATTTACCTTGTAAGAACCATATTCGCTGTAAAATTCGCCATAGTCAAGGTAAGGAAATTCGTGCCAGCCATCTTTATCAAAAACGGCTGGTTTAGGATACCATTGGCAAGCCATTATTTCATTATCGGCAAAGCCTGAGCGAGAAAAATATGATGGTAATTGCACTTTAAAAGGCGTAGCAATGGTAATAGATTCGCTAGGTTTTAAAGGTTCTAGTAATACCAGTTTAATAATGTCGATATAACTTGGGTTAGGATGCGCTTCTGTGGTAGCAGGCTTGCCATTAATGGTAAAAGCCAAACCATCAATATAACCAAAGCTTGTTTTTTCAAGTTTTTTCTTACGTTCTTCATCGGTGCTTAACTGCCTAAACAAGGCTGTGTTCATGTTTTTGTAAGCATTGGGCCAAATATGAAACCAAATAAAACTGAGCGTTTCGGGCGAATTGTTTTTGTAAACAATCGTTGCTGAGGCAGTTAACACTTTGTCCTCATCGTTTAACGCCACATCAATATTGTACTGCAAATCTTGTTGCCAATACGTTGATTGTGCAAAACCTTTTGCTTGTAATAGCAAGCAAATAATCAATAGCTTCTTCATAATTAATTTTTAATAAAAATAATAGTTTACCAAATACGGCTTTATATTTTTTACCACTTTTTTAGTTGCCCTTGTTTAAATGTCCAGCCGGGTGTTGCAATTTCTACATCATTGCAACTATACCAGGGACTTAACTGCGAATGGTTGATATTTTTAACCACATGTACACTTTGTGCAGGCATAAAACTTTGCGCTAGCAAAAATATTTTCTCGCCTGTAGAAGCATTAATTGCAACATCTACCACCAACATCGCATGGCCGGGTGCACCACCTTTTATAAATACATTGCCTATGGTTAAGTTGGTATAGTTTGTTATATCGTGCAATTGGTCTTCTAAATTGTAAGTGCCATAATTATTAAACACATGCTCTAAAAATTCAAGCAGGCATTGGTGGCTAAAGCAATTTTTTTTACTGGCAAATGTGTTAAAATCAAATACGGTTTTACCAGCGTTAAACACAATTTTGCTGTATTCTTTTCTTGCAAAATGATACTCAGCTTTTAGCCTCACCACCGCATCGGCACATTGCTGTAAGTTTTTGGTGCCAATAGAAACAGCTAGTACCGCAGCATGTAATTGTTGATTGGCTTTGATGCTACCATTGTATAAATACACGGTATTATCTTTTAGCAAAGGATAATGTTGCAGCCAATTTTCAAAAGTATTGGGTGTTGTAGTTATGCGCTGAAAGCCTTTAGGCAAAGCTATTTCAGCAATTTGTTTAGGTTGCAATAGCAATGTGTTGGGTTGTGTAGCAGTTTTACAACTCACACAAAAAGTTACCATTGTAAGCAGTAGAAAAGGTTTCATTTAGTTGAGATTTTTGTGCTAGATGCTGCAACAATATTTTTCCATACACGTACACTGCTTATCTTTAGTTAATGTTTGAAAGTATTGACCAATTAGGCAGAAAACACCGTCTTGAAAATCCACCAAAACGCATAGTGTCGTTAGTGCCATCGCAAACAGAATTGTTGCATTACTTGGGTTTAAAGCAAGCAGTGGTAGGCATTACAAAGTTTTGTGTACACCCAACTGAATGGTTTAAAACCAAGCCAAAAATTGGTGGTACTAAAAATGTAAATATCGATGCAGTAAAAGCACTGCAACCAGATATTATTATTGCCAATAAAGAAGAAAACGTAAAAGAACAAATTGAAGCACTAGAAGCCATTGCGCCAGTTTGGGTAAGCGATATAAATAATTTAGAGGATGCTTTAGCGATGATTGAAGCGGTTGGAAAAATTACCAACACCACCCCAAAAACTGAAAAGCTAATTGAAGAAGTTGTAACTCGCTTCAATCAACTAAAAACACCAAACCACAAACTCAAAACTTGTTACTTAATTTGGCGCAAGCCCTACATGACAGTTGGTGGCGATACCTATATTAATAACATGCTACAATATGCTGGTTTTGAGAATGTTTTTGCAAATGAAAAACGCTATCCAACCATTATAATTGAGCAATTAACCAAAGCAAATTGCAACCTACTTTTTTTATCGAGCGAGCCCTACCCTTTTAAACAAACACATATTTTAGAACTACAAGCAGCCATGCCAAATACAAAAATTTTATTGGTAGATGGCGAAATGTTTAGCTGGTATGGCAGCCGATTGCTAGAAGCCGCAACCTATTTTAAAACCTTGCAGAAAACAATACACTTAGATAAGCGTTGAATAGCATATCTAGCCCAAAGCAAACGATTGCAATTGAATATTGTTTAAAAAATGGTTGATTTATTGCTTTTTGACAAGCATTAAGTTGAAACTTAGGTTATATTGCGACCTCATTCATCACAAAACTATTTTACATTATGAAAAAATACCAACCAGGTGTACTTTTTGGCAAAGAGTTAGAAGCATTATTAAAAGATGCAAAAGAAAATCAGTTTGCATTGCCTGCAGTTAATACCATTGGCACTAACACTATTAATGCCGTGTTAGAAACTGCCGCAAAAGTAAATTCACCCGTAATTATACAATTTTCTAACGGCGGCGCACAGTTTATAGCTGGCAAAGGCATGCCTAACGATAACCTACAAGCTAATATTTTAGGTGGCATTTCTGGTGCATTGCACATTCATAATGTAGCAAAAGCATACGGTGTACCAGTTGTGTTACACACGGACCATGCCGCTAAAAAATGGTTGCCATGGATTAGTGGTTTAATAGATGCAGGCGAACAATTTTACAAAGAAAAAGGTCAGCCTTTGTTTAGCTCGCACATGTTAGATTTAAGCGAAGAGCCAATTGAAGAAAACATTGGTACATCGGTTGAATTTTACAAAAGAATGAAACCACTTGGTATGGCCATAGAAATTGAACTTGGCGTAACCGGCGGCGAAGAAGATGGTGTAGATAATAGCGATGTAGAAAACGATAAATTATATACACAACCTACAGATGTAGCTTACGCTTACGAAGAATTGGGTAAAGTAGGTAATTTATTTACAGTTGCTGCCGCATTTGGCAATGTACATGGTGTGTACAAACCCGGTAATGTAGAATTAAGACCCGAAATTTTGAAAAATAGCCAAGACTTTATTCAAGCGAAATACGGTACTACTGAAAAACCAGTGTACTTTGTTTTCCATGGTGGTAGCGGCTCGCCTCAACACCAAATTAGAGAAGCCATTGGTTATGGTGCTATTAAAATGAACATTGATACCGACTTACAATGGAGTTTCTGGGAAGGCATCCAACAATTTTACACCAAAAATGAGGCTTACTTACAAGGTCAACTAGGCAACCCAACAGGTGCAGATAGCCCTAACAAAAAATACTACGATCCACGTGTGTGGTTGCGTAAAGCAGAAGAAAACTTTAGCAAGCGCTTAGAAGTAGCTTTTGAAGATTTAAACTGCATTAACCGTAACGCATAAGCCATTATACCTTTATACTAAGCATAACAACCCCTTTAGGTTGTATTTGTTTGGGTGCATAAATTTTTTTCTGCCGAGAGCCAATGTTTGCCAACCTTTTAAAGGTTGGCAAACATTTAAAAATCAAGCAAAAAATGGAAAATTGTTTATGCACCCATTTGTTTTTAGAAGATGTGTAAAATCAAATTATCATTATCTTCACCGCCCGTTAATTAGGGATTTTACAACGTAGCTATTTGTTTATTAACTACTTAAAAACATTTGTTTAGCTAGTAAAACAACTGAACAAACATTATTGAGAGATGAAAAAAGACTTAGAATTAGATATTGAAACAAATCTTACAGGTGAAGAGGAAAAACAATTAGAGGAAACAGGAAGAAGAAGTTGGTTTAAACGCAGAAAAAAGGGAATTTTAACGTCTTCTGCCGATAAAAAAGAAACACCCGAAGGCCTTTGGAACAAATGCCCCGAGTGTAACTTTATATCTACCACATCAGATTTAAAAGAGAATTTGTTTGTGTGTTCAAAATGTAACTACCACCACCGTATTGGTAGCGATGAATACTACGATATTATTTTTGACAACCTAGAATTTACCGAACTATTTGATAATATTCGTAGTAAAGATTTTTTAAACTTTACCGATTTAAAAAATTATCAAAAACGCCTCGACGATATTCATTCTAAAACCGATTTAAAAGACTCGATGCGTGTAGCAGTAGGTAAAGTAAACGGTGAACAATTGGTAATTGCCTGTATGGATTTTGAATTTATTGGTGGTAGCCTTGGTAGTGTGATGGGCGAAAAATTTAGCAGAGCAGTTGACTACTGCATACAGCATAAACTGCCTTACTTGGTAATTAGTAAAAGTGGCGGTGCAAGAATGATGGAAAGTGCATTTAGCCTAATGCAGTTGGCAAAAACTAGTGGTAAATTATCGCAACTTAGCGATGCCAAATTACCTTACTTCTCTTTATTAACCGATCCTACTTTTGGTGGCATTTCGGCAAGTTTTGGTATGCTTGGCGATTTGAACATTGCAGAACCTGGCGCATTAATTGGTTTTGCTGGCCCACGTGTAATTAAAGAAACCATTAAAAAAGATTTACCTCCTGGCTTTCAGCGCAGTGAATTTTTAGTAGAACATGGCTTCTTAGATTTTATTGTTGATAGAAAAACATTAAAAGACCGTTTAAGCCAATTGATTACTTTGTTTAAGAATTAATAGCGAATTTATTTTAAAATTACCCCATTTAGGGGTTAGTGGCATGGCAAAAGAAATGAACAATAGGCAGGCTTATTTTAACTATGCCATAGAAGCCAAATATATTGCTGGCGTAGCTTTAATGGGTACCGAAGTAAAAAGCATACGTGAAGGCAAAGTAAGCTTTAACGATGCTTTTTGCGTGTTTGATAGGCATGAATTGTGGATGCGTGGTGTGTACATTGCCGAGTATAAACTAGGTACAGCCAATAACCATATTGCCGTACACGACCGCAAACTGTTACTTCACAAAAAAGAATTAAAGAAACTAGAAGCAAGCATGAAGGAACGTGGTTATACAATTGTTCCTTTAAAAATATTTTTTACAGATGACCAATTTGTGAAAGTAGAAATTGGCCTTGGCAGAGGTAAAAAAATACACGATAAACGTGAAACTTTAAAGGAAAGAGATACCCAAAAAGAAATTAAGCGTTACCTAGCAAAATAGCACCTCTACTTAGCACAAATTACACCAATTAAGGGCTTTTACAAGCTATTTCGTTTCCATTTTACTGCAATATCGGAACCTTCTGCAAGCATTATTGAATTGGGTTTTACATGGCTTAAGTGTGCAAAGTTAGCACCGTACATAGCACCAAAATTACACCTAACAGTCACTTTTTCAACAGGATAAATTTCCCAACTTGGGTGAGCTATATGGTACTCAATGGTGCTAGCTGCATCCACTTTTGTGTAGCCAAAGTAATGCTCAAAAATAAACGCTTCGGCACTGCCTAGTTGCATTTTTTGGCTAGTTGCGCTAGCTTCAACATTCAGTTCGTTCCAAATGCCGTTCTTTTTCCAATAGTAATTAATAGCTTGCTTTGTATTGTTAATTAGCCATTTGTGTTTGGTAGGTATTGCTGTATAATGTTCCTTATACAACCAATTGGCAATTACTGCCACTGCTTTAAAAGGCACTGTTTCGTTTACAAAAACAACACCTCTGCGCCATTCGTTATCTACCCATCTTTTCACGTAAAAGCGCAAATTTACTTCTTCAAAACTGCCCATAAAAGGTATGGGTACACCAAAAATGCGGCTATTTAAAAACATAAAGCCTACTAAACTTACGTAGGCTTTACCTTCAAAAATATCTAGTTTAGTGCCTTTGGGCAACAGTGGGGTTAAAATATTGGGGGCTACGGCATAATTTGCCATTATTAATTTACGCCATTCTGCTGTTAAAAAATTAGTCATTGCCTTGCTTGTTTATAGTTATTGTAGTTTAAAACAAGGCAAACGATTTAAAATTTCAAATGCCTTACAGTTGCACCATCATTAATTAATTGTTTCAACGAATCGATGCCAATTTTCAAATGGCTTTCAACAAATTTTGATGTTACAGCTTTATCGCTAGCTTCTGTTTTTACACCTTCGGGTACCATTGGGCTATCGCTTACTAATAATAACGCACCAGTTGGTATATGGTTATAAAAACCAACCATAAAAATGGTGGCGGTTTCCATGTCTATTGCGTAAGCCCTCACACGTTGTAAGTGTTCTTTAAATTGCTCATCGTGTTCCCATACGCGGCGGTTGGTAGTGTAAACTGTGCCTGTCCAATAATCGGTATTGTGATCACGTATAGTTGTTGAAATGGCTTTCTGCAAGGCAAAGGCTGGCATTGCTGGCACTTCTGGTGGAAAATAATCGTTACTTGTACCCTCGCCTCTTATTGCTGCAATTGGTAGTATTAAATCGCCTATTTTATTGCGTCTTTTTAAGCCGCCACATTTACCCAAAAACAATACCGCTTTGGGCTTAATGGCACTTAGCAAATCCATTACAGTTGCTGCTCCTGGGCTACCCATACCAAAGTTAATAATGGTAATACCTTGTGCCGTTGCACATTGAAAAGGCCTATCTCTTCCTATCACTTCTACATTATTCCAATCGGCAAACATTTGTACATAATTACTAAAGTTGGTTAACAAAATGTACGCACCAAAATTCTCTAAAACCTCGCCTGTATAACGTGGCAACCAGTTATTAACTATTTCTTCTTTTGTCTTCATATTTATATGTTTTTATTCTCGTTTTAAAAAGGGCTTTTGTAAAAATAAAGTTTTTACTTTTACTAGATGATAAAAATTGCGTACCCAGCTTTTAACTTTAAAATTAAAGGCGAGGTGGGTAAAGAAGTAATATTTGACGAGATAAGAAAACAGTGGGTAAAACTAACGCCTGAAGAATGGGTGCGCCAAAATACCATACAATATTTACTACAAAGCCTGCACTACCCTACTAGCTTGATTGCTGTGGAAAAAGAATTGAAACTAGGAGAACTAAAAAAGCGTTTTGATATTTTAGTGTACAATCGGCAACACCAACCTTGGCTAATGATTGAATGTAAAGCCATGGATGTAGCTTTAACCGAAAGCGTATTGCAGCAAGTGCTTCGCTACAATATGGCAATACCTGTTGCCTATCTGTTTATTACCAATGGTTTATCCATTTTTGGGTGGCATGTGAACGATAACTGCAAAATGCTACAAATTTTTCCTGGTTTTTAAGTTTTTTTTGCCACCGAAGCACAGAAACGCAGAGAATATTTTTTGCCACCGAAGCACAGAAACTTAAAAGTTAAAACACATAAAAAAGCCACTGAAACGGTCAATAAAAATGCGTGTTTCAGTGGCTTTGTGGCATATTTGGCATACTATACAGTTGCTAATAATGCTTTTTCTTCTTGCCATTTATTACGGCCATACCCTTTTACTACGTGCATTTCGCTGTGGTAAGAGCTACGCACCAATGGCCCACTTTCTACATAATCAAAACCAAGCTCGTAGCCTATTTCTCTTAGTTCGGCAAATTCATTAGGGTGTACATAGCGCAACACTGGTAAGTGCTTTTTAGTTGGCTGTAAGTATTGACCAAGTGTTAATACATCGCAACCCACATCTACTAAGTGTTTCATGGTTTCAACTACTTCTTCTTTGGTTTCGCCAATGCCAAGCATCATGCCTGTTTTGGTGCGCATACCGCCTACTTTTAGCAAGCGCAACACTTCTAAACTACGGTTGTATTTGGCTTGAATACGTACTTTTCTAGTATTACGTTCTACCGTTTCCATATTGTGGCTTACCACTTCTGGTGCTGCATCTATTATGCGTTGAATTTGCTCTTGAATACCTCTAAAATCTGGTATCAAGGTTTCTAAAGTTGTATCAGGATTTAGCACTTTTACCGACTTAATAGTATTGTACCAAATAATAGAGCCGCCGTCTTTCAGTTCGTCCCTATCCACGCTAGTAATTACTGCATGTTTTACTTTCATTAGGTTAATGGCTTCTGCTACCCGTTGCGGTTCGTCCCAGTCTACTGCATCGGGCCTACCAGTAGCTACTGCACAAAAGGCACAACTACGGGTACACACATTGCCAAGTATCATAAATGTAGCGGTACCAGCGCCCCAACATTCGCCCATATTAGGGCAATTGCCGCTTTCGCAAATGGTATGTAATTTATGGTCATCTACCAAACCACGAACGTGCTTGTAACTCTCGCCAATAGGCAGTTTTACACGTAGCCAATTTGGTTTTTTAAGTATCGTATCTGCGGTAAATGGTTGCGGTACAACAGGTAATTCAATCATTGAAGCGTATTTATAATGCTAGTAGAACGGTGTAAAAATATTGATTAATGCAAAGCAATAACATTTACCACAGTGATAATGTTGAGAAGGGGAAAATAATTGCTACCAGTTTAAGGCTATGCACATTGTGTTTTTGTTTCACACACATTAGCAAAGAAGGCAAGGGCGCAACAATTGTTATGCAGAGGAACAGCCTGCCCCAATTTTTTTTGGGGGGAAGCATCTAACGCTAGCCAATACAAAAGTTTATACTACCCTATTGAGCAATTAGTTTTTATGTAACCTGCAGTAGGCTTACTATTGAGCTTAGGTATAGCCTGTACCGAGTTTACAAAGCATCTACACTTGTGCGTTCTGTTTGCTGCGCAGCTTTTATTGTAGCGTAGTGATTTTGCTATTATTTGTCAGTTGCTTCGCCTGCCAAGCCCTCTAAAAATTTCTGTACTTCTTCTAGTTTTTCTGGTGGCAATTTTCTAAGTCTGCCAACTATTGAAGTGTCTTGTTTTACAGGTTTTAGCTTTTGTATGGGATGATTGCTATCAACTGTAGTATTACTATTTGGCTGCCACGATAGCAATTCGTTAGGTGTGCAGTAAAAAGCTAAACATAACTGCTCAAGCATTTGATAACTAATACGTTCTTGTGGTTGTGTTACTAATCTATAAGCCGTACTTGTTGTAAAGCCTCTATTTACTAGGTATTCGGTTGGTTTATCTATGCCCTTGCTTTGGCATACTTTGGCAATATCTAAATGTATCATGCTAATTTTTTGAACTAAAGTATTACAATAAAACAACTCAATAAAATAATTACTGGCATTTTTTAAAATGCAAAAAGCAGCACATGAATTTTTGAACCCAATATCAGGAAGCAAAAACTTGCTTATGAACTGTTGAACTAAATATCAGGAAGCAAATAGTTGCTTGTAGATTTTTGAAATCAATATCAGGAAGCAAAAACTTGCTTGTGAACTGTTGAACTCAATATCAGGAAGAAAAAACTTGCTTGTGAACTTTTGAACTCAATATCAGGAATCAATTATTAGCCGATGAACTATTGAACCCAATATTGGTAAATACTTATATATATGTGAATTTTTTAACTCATTATTAGGAATTAACAGTGACAATTTGCCGAAGTTTATTAACAAAATAGGCTGCACTTGGGCAATTGAGATGTTTTGCGGCTTCACGTACATCTAAATTTAATGAGCGTAGCTTACCTAGCAGATTTAGCTTGCACCTTTACTTTTTAAACCTTCGGTATAGACTTTAATATTGTGCGGTAACAAGTTACCAGAACTTTCAGCATTAATTACCTCATCTACTTGCTCAAGATTAATTGATTGAAGACAACTTTTGAAATTAGCAGATCCCAATAATTTTCTTTCAGTTTTACCTTCACAAATAAAGCCTACTTTGACCATGACACACCTCCTCCTAATGTATTGGTAAGCCAAGCTTCATCCATTTTCATGTTTACCGCTTCTTCTTTTTTAAACTGTTTTGCCTTGGTTTCGCCGTTTATTTTGTTTACGGTAATTACTTCATCTATAGCTAGGCAGCGCACTAGTGTAGGTGAATGGGTATTTAGCCAAATGTGATGCCCTTCTGTTTCGCATTTTTCTCTAAAAAAGTCAACGAGTAATTCTATAGCATGAGGATGCAACCCATTTTCAGGCTCTTCAATACATAAAAACTGTGGCTGGTTACTTTGGTACACAGCAGCCATTAATGCCAATATATTTTTTGTACCGTCTGATAATAGCGTTGCAGGAAAATGTTTGTCGTGACTTTTTTCTTTTACAAAAATGTGAAAGCTGCCATCAAATTCATTTTTCTTCACCTCAATATTTTCAAATTCAGGTATTAGAATACGCAGCCATTCTATAAAATCCTCTTTTTTTGTTTCGTCTTGGAAAATTTGCCCAAGAATTTGAGCGGTGTTTGAAGCGTCAATTAATAGTTTGTTAGAGGATTGGTTAATTTTTTTTAGGTCAGGCTTTCCAACGAATATTCTAGAGAAATTGTCATAAAATATCTCGTAATTATTATTATATATGTATCCATCTTCTATCCATTTCTTTTTGAACGCTTCTCTTTCATTAAAATTATTAATTCCAAAAGGGTCAAAAGGCTTGCTTTCTGGGCCAGAATCGCAATAATTAAAATGCCAAACATCCGCAATTCGATTATTTTCACTGCTAAAGTGCATTGATGGATTTATAAAAATTTTATCATCAAATCCTATAAAAAAAGACAAGTCGGGTTCGGGCGTATTAACTCTTAAAATTTCTTCTTTTAGTAAAATTTCCTTTTTTGAATAGGATAGCAAAGCTTCCTTTCCACCCAAAAAATCGGCAGCAGTAAAACTATATTTTAGAAAATAATTTAAAAACTCCAACGCCTCAAAAATATTACTCTTACCACTTGCATTAGGTGCTTCGTAAACTTGGCACAGGCTTCATAAAACTAAATAGTAGCTCTACTGCTAGTTACCAAAAAAATCTCACGTATCTATTTGGCAATGTTTGTTCCTTTGTGGCTGTTTTCAACATTTAAGATGGTTTAGCGTTATTACAAGCATTATGGTACAAGCGTATAATTTTTTGGCATCCTGGCAGTTGTTTCCCGAAAAATGTGATTTTCAATTTGGTGTAGCACCTAAAAGCGGTAATTATAAAATAGATAGCGCAAATAATGGCAAGGCATTAAGCATTAGTACCAATTGGGTTTCGGTAACTAACGATGCGTTTTATGCACAATACAGCGTAAACCCCAATGGCGAAAAGCAACCTTTTGACAACCAAGATTTGGCTGATACAATTGTGGCGGATATTACCAATGCTTCTACCATAGAAACGCAGTTTTTTAAAGATGACCAATTGGTGCTTGCTGTAACTAACGAGATTTTGGCCAACGGCTACATGAAAGTAACGCACAAGGGCTTTGAAAACGGCGAACCATTTACCAATATTGAAATTTACCACAAGCAAATGAGTGTGTTGCCCTACGCATCGAGTGCTGGCAGCGTGGCTATACAACCCACCAAAGAAGGCGTGATTAAGCACAAAGCTTTGAGTGCCATGGAAGAGCAAACCAATATGCAGCTTGACCAAATAAAACAACAAATAGAACTACTTGCAAGGCAAGCACAGGAAATAAATAAGCGCAAAGAACTAAGCTTGATGATATACGAAGCGATGCTGCGTTTTAAACCACAAATTGGTCATGTGTATCATTTGTACGAGAAGCAAGATGGCACACATTTGTTATCGCTAGTATCGCCAAAAGAATGGGGCGGTAATGGGCCGTTCAAACAATTTTTAGCTTCGGTACGTTTACTAGCCGACCATACTTGGGTGGAAGTAAACTAAACTAAACACTTACCTTATAAAATAGACATTGCCACAAGCATGCTCAGATATAGATAAAATCTTGTCTTGCGTACTTGTGGCAATAATATGTTTGGCTGGGCTTACTAACTTTCTATTAATCTTGAGTTAGTAAGGTATTGCTTTACTGGGCTGTAAATAAATAAGCAACTACCATCTTTAATAGTATTAATAATGGCTTTGTGTTCTTGCTGTGGCACTGCAGGGCAGCCTTCGCTTCTACCAATATAACCTTGCGAGTTAATTAAATCTTGTGTAACATAATCGGCGCAATGCATTACTATACCTCGGTTTAAAGCATTGTCGTTAATGCCTTTTTCCTCGCCTTCTAAGCGTAGCGATAAGCCATGTTTGCCAATGTATGTGTTGCTAGTAATGTAAAAGCCCAAGCTGCTTTTAAAGCTATGCGCTTTATTAGAAAACTGCGATGCGATGGCTTTGCCCGAGTTTTTGCCATGCGATACTAGGGTGTTAAATAATACCTCGCCAAGTTTTAAATCGATAACAAATAATCTTTTTGCGGTAGATGGCAAACTGAAATCGATAATGGTAAGGGTTTCGTTGTTTTTAATTTTACCTGCTTGTAATAGTTTGTTGTAGCCAAGTAAAGCATAGTTATATGCTTCTTTAGATAGCCCTTTAAGATTTAGCTGCAAGCTATCGTACAAAAAACACTGGATAGAACCGGGTTTAATAGGCGTAGTTGCAAGTACTGTTGTGTGGTTGTCGGTTGAAGTAATGGCTGCTCGGTTAAAAGTAAACGCCATTACAAAAGCTAGTAAGCCCCATTTTAAAAAATCTTGAATCTGCATATTTTTGAAAACTTTAGGTAAACTATTTAGCCATAGGCAAACGGTGTAGATATTATTTTTAGAATAGCGAATATAACTATCTAACGCATGAATACTGCATTTTAGTATTTGAAAGTGAAAGTTTAACAGTTACAACACACCATAAAGGCTACCGCCTTTTTCAAACAATCGGTCTATTTTCTTTTCAATTTCTGGCAGTTTTTCTACTGGTGGTGCGTGGTGCGGTTTTATTCTTGCATCAATTATTAATGGCCCTCTACAGCCCCAGTGTTTGTTTAAAGTGAATGAGAATACGCCATCAATATCAACAGCTGGATTGCTACGGGTAAACGTTACCCATAAAAAATTATTTAAGGTTTTCGATACAAAATTAGCATCATCGCACAAAACGATTATTGCAACATTTTTTAAGAATGCAACAGATTCATCTTCCAAATCTATTTCAAATAAGCTTTTATGGTAGCTTTTTTCACCAAGTTCTATGTCGTAAATAGGGTCATTAGGATTTAGGGCATGTCTTAAATCGCTTATCCCAAAACCATGCCTAAGTGGATCATTGTACCATTCTTTTTGTTCGCTGTTTTCATCTTCATCTTCGGAAATTCTATATATATCTTGGTCTACGCACTCTTTATATGTTAAGGTTTCAATGGCAATTACACCAGGCATAGCTAATTGTGGATTCACAAACCCACGCAGTTCTTTTAACTGTTGAGGTACTTCTTTACACAAGTCTCTTAGTTTTTCGCCGTAGGCAGCAAATACAACTTTACTACCAGTATTTAAGCCTGTACCGCTGTAATCAAGTGTATCAATGGTGGTATTGGTGTAAAAATGAACGTCTCTTGTAAGGTCTATTCTTTCCAATAAATATTCCATAAAATGCTGCACATTATGGGTGGTTAATTGGTTGGTATCGTCTGCTGTAATAAATAAAAACTTGGCTAAACTTAGTTGCCCTGTGCCAAGCAGATGATTGGCAATGGTTAATAGTTCGGCAGGCTGTTTAGTAGGTGTGTAAGGTGTATAGCGTTCGCTACCAATAGCTAGCAACAAAGGATGCACGCCTGCTGCATCTACGGCATTAACTTGTTTTAAGCCTGGTACTTCTTGCGGTATGGCTGCGCCTGTTATTTCGTGTATTAGTTGGCCAAAACTGGTGTCTTCTTGTGGTGGCCTACCTACTACCGTAAAAGGCCAAATAGCATTTTTTCTTGCATATACTTTATGCACTTTCATTAGTGGAAAATCGTGCTGTAACGAATAGTAACCAAGGTGGTCGCCAAAAGGTCCTTCGGGCTTGTTTTCATTTATATAAACTTCGCCAGTAATTACAAAATCAGCATCGGTACTTACCGCAAATCCGTCTTCATAAGTATATCTAAATCGTCTTGCACCAATAACGCCGGCAAAAGTTATTTCGCTAATACCTTCGGGCAAAGGCATAACTGCGGCTAAAGTGTGCGATGGTGGGCCGCCAACAAAACAACTTACTTTCAACGGTAAGCCTTTTTTATTAGCTTTTGTTTGATGAATACCAATACCACGATGCAATTGGTAATGCAAGCCAATTTCTTTGTTTAATTGATAATTGTTACCAGTTAATTGGATGCGATACATACCTAAATTTGATTGCATGATGCCTGGTTTATCGGCATCTTCGGTATATACTTGTGGTAAGGTTACAAATGCGCCGCCATCCATTGGCCAATGGTGAATGAGCGGTAAATTGGAAATATTTATTTGCTGATACAAGACGGGTTTGCTAATTGGATTTTTTAAAGGCAACGCTTTTAATGCGGCTAAACCAGTTTGTATATTTTGCAACGGATGCTTTAAGGCTTCCATTGGATTGCCTTTTAAATTGATTAGCTGCTGTACCAATTTAAGTGTGTCTTTAAAAATGAATTTGCTACGGTTAAGCGTGCCAAAAATGTTAGACGCAGCTCTAAATTTTGAGCCTTTTACGTTTTCGAATAAAATAGCTGGCCCTTTTGCCTCGTACATACGCAAATGAATAGCTGCCATTTCTAAATATGGGTCAACTTCTTCCTTAATACGAACGAGTTGGTTGTTTTTTTCTAAATCGAGTAAGCAAGATTCTAAAGATGAATACGACATATATTAATTAACAGTTTTTAAGACAAAAGGTTGTGCATCAAAGCTAAACCGTGTAGATTATAAAATGGTTATTAAGTAGGGTTTAAAATTTGCTGCGCAGGAAATGATAATTTCATGCGGATGAAAATAAATTTGTTGCGCAGGAAATTTTGGTTTGATAAGCAAGAAAATTATTGAGTTAAATAATAGACTTCTGTAGTTCTACATTATCTTTTTTATTAAAGGCCGCAGGTATATAAAATGCCAACCCTTTTAATACCTGGCAGTTAATATACCCTTCTTTACTTTTAAGTTCAAGCTCAAAAACTCCATTTTGTAATAAGTATTGTTCTATTGTTTCCTTTATTGGGTCTACAATCCAATATTCTTTTACGCAATGTAAGGCATAATCTTCAAATTTAATTCCCCTATCGTTTTTTTCGGTTGAATCTGATAACACTTCGATAATAAAATCTGGTACGGGAAATATTTTTTGCTGTGCAGTAAACTTTTCAGCTTTATCATTTTTCCAAAAAACAATATCTGGCTCGTAACTATTACGGCTTAATTCTATCATGCATTTTTCAATTCCAATGATGCCTAAATCTTTTAAGTCGGCATAAGTAGAAAATACTCTTGACATAAAAGATGTTGCAAGATTATGCCTTAGCATTACTGGTGAATGTAAAATAATTTCGCCATTAATATATTCAGCCTTATCATCTTCTGAAATGCTATTGTAAAATTGAATGCGATGTTGCTTCTCTTTTTTAAGCACTTGCTGTAATTCACTAATGTATTGTGGTAGCTTATGCGATTTGATGATGGCATTTAAAACCGCTTCCATAAAATTCTTTTCATCAAAATTACAACTTAATGCCAATAATTTTGCAACATGACGAAGCTGAGTGTAAATATCAACAAATTTGCCACAATACGTAACAGCCGTGGCGGTAACAATCCTAATGTAAAGCAAGCTGCTATTGATGCACAGCAATTTGGGGCCGATGGCGTAACCGTACATCCTAGGCCAGATGAACGACATATTACGTACCAAGATGTTTACGACATCATGCCAATAATTACTACAGAATTTAATATAGAAGGCAACCCTACAGAGCAAAAATTTATTGACCTAGTACTAGCGGTAAAGCCACATCAAGTAACGCTTGTACCCGATGCAATGGGGCAAATAACGAGTAATCATGGTTGGAACACAATTGTACACAAAGATTATTTGATAAATATTGTAAGTGTTTTTAAAAATGCTGGTATTAGAGTATCCATTTTTGTAGACCCAATTATAGAAATGGTTGAAGGTGCTGCGCAAACTGGTACAGACAGAATTGAACTGTACACAGAAAGCTACGCAAAAGGCTACCAAGAATTAACAATAGATAATAAACAATTGGTAGTAGCACCATACTTAGCGGCTGCATTAAAAGCCAAAGAATTAGGCTTAGGTTTAAATGCTGGTCATGATTTAGACTTACATAATTTACAATATTTTGCAAAAACAATACCTTGGCTAGATGAAGTAAGCATTGGCCATGCCCTAGTTTGCGATGCCCTTTATATGGGTTACGAAAATGCTGTTCAGAAATATAAAAGGCAACTAAATTTTTAATTTTATTTTCACGTGTAAAATTTATACTTTTGTGGTATAAAAATAAATGCCATGGATGCTAAAATTACTTTAAGCTTTGATGAAAATGTAATTGCAAAAGCAAAACGCTTTGCCGATAGCCAAAACATAAGCCTATCGAGGCTTACAGAGTTTTTATACAGTAAGCTTACCAAAAACAATTACACTTCATTAGAAGATTTACCAGTTTCTGATTGGATAAATATTGCTGCCGAAGGGCCTGCAGAATACGTTTCACAACGCAAAAACAGCAAGAAATTAAAAGACGAATTTTATCAATCAAGAAAGTAGGCGATGAAGGTATTTCTTGATGCGAATATTTTAGTAACGGTTTTAAACAAAGAATACCCTGCATTTAGCTATGCAGCTAGGGTTTTAAGCCTTGCCGATAATCCAAAATTTCAGCTATACACCTCACCTATTTGTTTTGCCATTGCATTTTATTTTTCTTGTAAAAAAAATGGTGCTGTTTTGGCAAAAAAGAAATTAGCATTATTGGCAGAAAAAATTCAAGTTGCCGAAAACAAGCAAAGTGATGTATTGAAAGTATCTAATAATCAACAAATTCTTGACTTTGAGGATGGATTGGAATATTATGCGGCACTAAATGCAAACTGCGGTTGCATAGTTACTCAAAACCAAAGCGACTTTCACTTTTCTGAAATTCCAGTACTTAATGCAGAAGATTTTTTAAGACAATATACCATTTGATGGTTTAAAATACATGTATAACTAAAAAAAATGTGCGATTATTTCCCAATTATCCTTACTTTTTAGTGTTTCAACAACCTTTAACGCTTCTTTAGTATAAGCGATGTGTAATTTGCACAATTAAATAATAATATGAGATTAACGTTTACTTCATTCATTGTTTTACTGTCAGTTATTTTTGGTAAAGCACAAAGCCTTACAGGTATTTGGCGTGGTTATTTTATTCAGAAAGATTTTGATATATACAGAGGCAAACCCACGGAAGATAAGTATAAATACGAGATACAAATTGATAATAAATCTAACAATAGTATTGAAGGCGTTACTTATTCTTATAAAACAACCGTTTTTTATGGCAAAACTGCCATGCAAGGCATTTACACTGAAAAAACAAAAAATCTCATTATAAAAGAGGTAAAAATGTTGGAGCTAAAAATTTCTAACAATACCTCCCCTTGTTTAATGACATGCTATTTTGATTTCAAAAAAATAAATGGTAAAGAAACCTTAACAGGTACTTTTACAAGCATAGGCGAAAAAAATAACGACTGCGGTTCTGGTACAGTATTTCTTGAAAAAGTAACCACTACCGAATTTGAAAAAGAACCATTTTTATTGACTAAAAAAGAACGGGCGGCTTTAGAAAAAAAAGTGCCTGAAATACCTACAAAAAAGCCTGTAACACCTGCAAAGCCAGTTACACCAAATCAAAAACCATTAACAAATAGCAGTGTTTTACCTAAAATAAAACCTGGTGCCGAAGGTTTTGTAATTACTAAAAATGATGCCCCAAAAGCACCATCGCCAACAATGCCTGCCACATTAGATACAGTAATAAAGCCTAAAGTATTGGTGCCAACAATACCTCTACCCAATAAAATAGCACCTACTGCTAAAGTGCCTAAAATATTGTTAGAAAGAGAGAATAATTTACAAAAAACCTTGATTGTAGACCAGCAAGAAGTAAGAATTGATTTCTACGATAATGGTCAGGTAGACAATGATACCATTACGGTTTACCATAATAACCAAGTGCTTATAAATAGAGGCAGATTAGATACACGCCCACTTACGCTTACTGTTTATTTAGACGAGCAAAACCCAACATACGAGCTAATTACAGTAGCTGAAAACTTAGGTGATACACCACCAAACACTGCATTGATGGTAATTACAGCAGGTAAAACACGTTATGAAGTATATATTACATCGGACAGTAAAAAGAACGCTAAAGTAGTTTTAGAGTATCAAGCACCACCAAAAAAATAATTATAAAAGTGCTCTTATTGATGCTCGGCCAATATTGATAGTACGTGTTTCACCAGGCTTTCTACCCTCGTAGCTAAAGCTTATTTCTAGGTTGTTTATTAGGCGTTTGGTAAATTCAATATTCCATAAATAATTTTTACCCGGTAGCAATCCATCAAGCATAATGTAACTAACAGTAGTATTGGTAGCACCTGTATATGAGATATTACTGTAGGTGAATTTGGCTGTAAAACTTGTGTTTTGCACAGCATTGTATTTGCCTTCTATATTTAGCGAGTGTGTAACAGATTTTTCACCGCCATATAAAATACTATTCGTTTTTTGCGAATACTGATAGCTTGTTTGTACACGATACTTAGTGCCATTGATATAAGTAAATTTTGGCTCGCTACTCACTGCATTTAATGCATAGTTTCTATTGTTAAAATTGGGCGTTAGCAAATTATTGGTACCTACTTTTTGTAGTATTTCAAATGTGTAGCTACGTTTAATATTTACCCTACCTCTAAATGACCATTCATTTAGTTGGCGGCTTTCAAAACCGTATGTTAAAAGGCTTTTTGAGAAATTAGACACATTGCTTATATCAACACCCCAACTGCTGCTAAAGCGATTAAACGATAAGGTATTACTTATCACTTGTAACAAACTAATTAAAGCAGTATCTGCAATTTTACCAGTAAAAGGATTAAATTCAGGATTACCTTGCGCTAATATTTTTTTGCCAGTTTGCAGGGCAGATTGAACACTAAAACGCGTAATGATATTTTTAAAATGCTTATTATTAATTTTATTAGCCAAAGCTCTTGGGCTAAGTAATAAGCTATAATTAAACTGTGTGTAATTGGCTTTTACAAACACATTGGTTGGGGTAAATATGCGTATAAACTTTGCCTGATCTTGAAACTGTGCAAGTTCAAATTCATTCAATTGTTGAATACTATCTGCGTTATAATCGTTCCATGTGTATTGGCCTCTACCGGCTTGTACTTCTATGTAAGAGAAGTCTTTTTTCTGTTCTTGACCAGCACCAATTTCATATAAAGCATTACCAGTTACTAAGCCGTTCCATTCATTAATCACATATTCTACCCTAGCAAGCAAACTATTATCTGCTTTCAAATTGGTGATTTTTTCATTTACTACTTGCAATTGTCTGTAAGTAATGTTACCTCTTACTTGGTGTTTTTTATTTTGTAAAAGTTCTACTAGAAAATTGTAATTATGGCTTCTGTCGGTAGCTAATAAAATTTGATTATAGGGCATTTTGTTACTTCGAGTATTGTACGAAATCGTCCAACGATTATCTTTTTGTTGATTACTTTTTACAAATGCAGTTATGGTTTCAAAAGCAAAGCTCAGGGTATTTACAGTGTCGGCGGTACTGCTTTTTTGCAAATTATGTTCTAGTGCATAGCCGGCACCTATTTCAAAATTTTTAAACCTAGGCAACAGCTTATTTACTGTAATACTTGGTTTTAAAAAGTAGCCTTTTGTTAGCGCAGCATTACTATTAGTTAAGTTTAAACTACTAGCAATTTGCCAGCCTTTAATGTTATGATGATGTAATAATGATTGCCTAAAACCGCTGTAGCCATCGCCTCTAAAATAGCCTGCGGCTGTGTATTGTAGCGTATTGCTACTATCGTCTTTTATTTCTATTATAGCCGTTGGCAAACTTTCTGATGTAGTATTATTTAATAAATTCAAGCCCCAATCTCTGGTAAATTCTACGGCTCTTAATCGCTCAAGTGGTTTAAAGTTCGCATCGTTGTATTCGTAACCAAGTTTGGTATTTAGCTGTACTTTTTTGTTGGTAAAATGCCATAAACTTTTTCGTTCAAGTTGAAACTTTGTGGCATAGCCGGTATTGTTAGCTTTATCTTTTTGCGAGTACGTATTTACGTCGTAATTACTTAAAGCCATATCGGTTTTTAAAACCGTTTTATCATTAAATTGATACTGAGTAGACAAGTTGATTAACTGTTGTTTTTTAGGTGTTACTAAAAATGTGGCTGGTTCATAATTGCCTTGTGGCACGCCATTTATAGGTGTTATGTATTGATACACTTTACCATTAATACTGTTAAGCAATGGTATATAATTGCCTTTATTAGCTCCAACTTCTACAAAGTTTAAACTGTATTTAGCACTGTCTTTATTGGTAGAATAATAATAGATAGAATCGTTGCTATTACTGAGTTTGATGCGTGCATATAAAATTTTAGAAGCAGAAAAAGTATCGGTATCTGCTACGGGATAAAACGCATTTTGAATACTGTCGCCAAGGTTTGCTAAAAACTGTTTTTGTGAATTTTTAAGTGTTTGATTTATAGGCGAACTTTTAGCATCGCTATTGCTATACACACCAATATTTACCTTTAGTTTATTATGCCATTCAAACTCATCATTGGCATAAACAAGCGAGTTTAAAAAGTTTCTATCAGCGTACTCAAACTCTATCTGAATACGCTTGTCTTTGGTAATCATTCGCTTGGGCGTAAATGTAATTTCAGCGGTGTTGTAATTGATAATATAATCTTGGTCTTCGCCACGCTGCATTAATTCACCATCAATAAATATGCGTTCTGTATTTGCCAAAACCACAAAATACAATTCGTTGTTAGCACCTGTAAGCCTGTAAGGCCCTTGGTTGCCTTCTTGCCCTTGAAAAATATTACGTGTAAATTTACCCTTTGCAATAGCGCCACTTACTAGCAATTTGTTGGTGCCTTGCTTGCCTATTTTATTGGCTTGCGCAAATGATACGCCTTGTAATCGTTTGTAAAAATTAAGGTAATAAGCATTGGTTTGCCTAATGTCAATATCGCCTAAATTTAGTTCCCAATCACGCTTTTTAAATTGTAGCAAAATGCGGTCAAACTCGTTCAGTTGCTGCGTTGTACCATCGGGCTGAATAGGAATATTATTGTCGGTAATAGCAGCCGAAATTTGTATGCTATCGCCAATAAAACCACTTATTTGCAAGTTTAATTGTGAGTTAAAAACGGCATCTTGATTGTTGCCAAAACTTAAGCTTCGGCCAAAACTACCATTGTAGTTTATGGTACCAAAATCGAACAATCCATTGCCATTTTTTTGCTGATTATTTCTGTTAAATACAAAAGGTTGTGGTGCTAAAAAATTATTTTTTACACTATCATAGTTAAACCTGCTTGCGGTACTATTAAAAGCAAGAGACAATGTTCTGTAGGTAATTGTTACACTATCAACTGCTAAGTTTTTGCGCCAAATCAACTCACCTTTTGCAGGGTTGATAGTGTAAAAAGAAGTATCTATATTGTTGATGCTAACCGAGTTTGGCACTATGGTTTTGCTATCAACTTTAACCACGCCTTTAGCGGCAATTTTTTTGGTGGTAATGTTAGATAATTGAGCCTGTACATTTACCCAAACACAACAACAACCTAGCAATATGGTAATAACTCTGCGCAGAAATACTCAATTTTATGCAATGATAACGATAGACTTACGATAAGATTGATTATTTAAACAGAATGATGCACGAAATAAAGAATACTACACTGTTGTTGCTTTATTTTCTTTTGCCAAATCTTCTAAAATCACATCGCCTTGCGATTGAAACACTTTGCTAATAATTACTGGATTTCTTGCAGTAATGGCATCAATATTTAAACCATTGTATTCTGTATTGGCTTGGGTAAATATTTTATTGGCCGTGTTAATGTTTAGGTTTCGTCTGATGTCTATTAAGATATCATATTCAGTTTTTGGCAGTAATAATTTCATGATGGAAGGAATGAGTTCAAACAATAAAAACAACAATGTTATACCCAAACTCATTGTGCCGGCAGCCCCTGTTTTATCGGTCGCTTTTACTTCCTGCAAGGCTGTATATTTAGATAGTAAATCGTACGATTGGTCAATTCTATCCACCTTTACAGTAGAATCTGTTTGTGATTGTAGCCCCCAAATTTGCTGCTGAACTTTTACCAATTCACTATCGGTTCTATTGATTAAAATGTTGGCTTCATCCTTATTATTTTTGGCAGAATTATAGGCATTGCCTTTACCAGCAGGGCGTTGTTTACCATCACGTAATGTGCCCACTACTTCTATATCCATAATGTTGCTCCAATTGGTACGATCTCTTAATGCAGCATTTTTTATTTTCTGTAAAGTATCTCTACGGCTTTCAAAAGGCACCATTTTTTGGTGTACTTTCTCGGCTAATTGCTGGTTTTCAATACGCATATTTTCTACCAATCGCTTAGTAATTCTTGCATCAAACAATTGTAATTCTATTGGTACTGAAATTACCAAACTGATGATGATAGCCAAAGGAATTCTCAGTACAACAGCCCACTTAGTTGAAGCTGCTACAATTTCTCTATCAATAGCCATTATTAAGGTTGCATACACCAAACCTATGATGCTAGAAAACAGCCAACCAACAAATGCCATTTGTGGCTTGCCAGTTATTGCATTGGCATTAATAAACATATTAGATACGGCCAAACTTCCCGAAATAAAAGCCAAAACACCTGTTAGCAATACAAAAAAGCCTAAAGATGCTTGAATATTTTTGGTGGCTTCGCTACATTTTTCAATTACAGAAGTATCGGTTTTTGATAGGAATAATAAGAATTTGCGCATAAAAATGGGTGGTTGGCGATTTTTATTGCTACAAATATAATATTTACAATGGTACTATGTTAAATAAAGTATCTGTTTATGCACAAAATAAGTTTTACTTAACAAAAAAGCAGCTTTCAAAAGATAGCTGCTTTCAAACAAAGAAAAATATTTTAGCCTTATTGCTACATTTTCAAAATTTCAATACTCCATTCGCTGCCACTACCTATATGATAATTACCTGCCAAACTTTCTTGATTAAGTGCTACTGATACTTGCATTAAGCTATTAAAATACAATAATGGTTTACCCACAGGCACAGCACTAAAAGTAGCTTCGTATGGTGCATGTTGCGAGAATACAATGATGCCGTTGTGATAAATTTTTACCCAAAGTTTTGTACCATAGCTAACATTCATTTTCTTGAATAAATCAGCAGTAATATTGGTCCAAACATTGCCATACTGTACATCTAAAATTGAAATATTGCCTTTTAATTTATCACCTTCAAAAGCGGCTTTTTGGTACGAAATTTTTACTACTTCATTAGTTGGTAATAACTTGCCTACTTGGGCAATTGTAATAATACCTGCAGCCAATTTTGCAGCAGTAAAAGCATATACATCTCGGCCATGAAAAGTATAAGATTGCTGCGAGCCATTTCTACGATTAACGGCTTCATCAATTTCTCTGCGCTCAACAATACCAAGGCTTTCGGCTATTAACGTTAAGGTACCATTATCTGGTGTTACAATAAAATGTCCTGTTTTAGTTTTTACTACTACCGACTTTCGGCTGCTACCAACACCAGGATCTACCACCGAAACAAATACGGTACCTACAGGCCAGTAAGGTACGGTTTGTTCTAATCGATAGGCTGCTTCCCAAATATTGTAAGCTGGAATTTCGTGGGTTAAATCATAGAGTTTTAAGTCTTTATTTACACCCATTGCTACACCTTTCATAGCCGATACAGCACCATCTTTCAATCCAAAATCTGATTGAAATACCACGGTTTTGTTTTGGGCAGCTACACCATTTACCAGTAATAATACAACACTTAAAATTGCTACTAATTGCTTCATACAATACTATTTGATAATAAAAAGCTGGAGAAAAATCTCCAGCTAAATACTTTAATTTGGTTGCTATTAAAAATTAATCACCAACTTAGTAAACAAACGTAGGCCATTAAAGCCCATTTGTACAGAATCCCAAGGTCCGCCCGATTCGTTGTCGCCAGCCCAATATTTTGCTTGTTGATTGACACCTAAATCGGGATGTACATTAAACAAGTTATCAGCACCTAAGAATAGCGTTGCTTTTTTACAAATTTTGTATGAAGCATATACATCTGTTACAAACTTAGCATTGTAATTAAACACTTCTGGCACATACACATTGGGGTTAGCATCGGTAGGTACCATTGGGTTAATGCCCGAATAGTTAGGGTTGTCGCCAGCAGGGCTAGCAGCGTCGCCAAAGCCCATTAATCGTATTTTACCAAACGAGGTAATATGTGTTCCTAAGCCTAATTTACCCGCTGTATAATCTATGTTTAAAGTAAACTTAGCTTTTGGTGCAGATGCAATTAAGAAAGCTTCTTCTCTATCGCTAAAGAATGTTTTTCTGTTTAAGGGCGTACTGTTTAAGGCAGTTGGCACGTGTATTTCGTCAATAGTCATGTTTTGCATGTTGCCAGCCAATAATACTTTCAGGCTTTTGTTACCCCATTTCTTGGTATAATCTGCAACAATATCAACACCATAATTGGTAGTGTTTACGGCATTTGCAAAAAACTGAGCAGTAGATACATCAATAGCATTTAAAGCATTGGTAAATGCAGTTGGTAAAGTTGGGTCACCTGCACTAAACAAGCCCGATAACACCACTCTGTCTTTTAATTTTACCATATAACCATCTACCGTAAAGGTTAGGTTTTTAGCAGCTTTCCAGCTAAAACCAACACTAGTATTTACAGATGTTTCTTGTTTCAAATCTGGTATACCAGCAGTTCTTGTAACGGCATCTTTATTGCTTGCAATACGAGATTGCACTAGCTTACCACCGCTGAAAGAGGTTAAGGTATTGCTGAAATAAATTTGCTGTAATGAAGGTGCCCGATAACCTGTACTTACAGAACCTCGCAAGTTAAAATTACTAGTAAGTTTATAACGAGAAGCCAACTTGAAAGTAGCTACCGCACCAAAATCTGAATAGTTTTCAAAACGTACAGCACCATCTACTAGCCATTTTTTAGTTACATTCAATTCTGCATCGGCATAGAAACCAACGTTGTTTCTATTGGCAGCAACAACATCTGAAGGACTAAAACCAGGGAAACCTTGAGCGCCTGCGGCTTGAAAACGTACCGAATCTTTGTTACCGTTGTTGTCAAACTTTGCCCAATGGAAAGGTTTAGTACTATAATTTTTATACGACGCTTCTTCGCCTGCGTAAATGGTGTATTTTTCGTAACGATGTTCTATACCAAAAGCAATATTTAAACCTTCGGCAACATGCTTAAACGTTTTACTTAAATCTAGGTTAAGGGTATTTTGCAAAAAGTTAAATCCGCCATCATCAAAACGAGTTTGGGTAATATTGCCAATATTTGATGTGTTAAATGTTTGATCTCCAAAATAATGAAAATCGTTTCTGCCAATAACATCACTTAAATCCCATTGCCATTCTTTACCCGCATCGCCTTTAATACCAGCGGCAAAAGAAAGATCGCTGATATGTGTTTGAATATGTGGATTGTAATAAGTTTCGCCATCGGTTGTTTTGCGCATAATAGATGGTACATATATAGGACTACCAACTGAATTGCCCTGACCATCTGAACCTGTTATGTTTACTGGAAAACGCTCTGGTTTCTTACTCCAGTTTCTTGTGTAAGCATAGGCATCTGAGGCTTTGTAATTAACACCTCCAAATGAATAGAAAGTGGTTTTGCCGCTTGCACTTGTTGGTATTTCCATATTGTACATAGCACCCGTAGTGGTAATAGAACCATCACCAAATGCTCTACGACCACTATTGGCAAATGGTAATGCATTCGCATTGGTTTGCCAATTCTCGTTGCCTACTTGTCTAAAGGTTTTACCTTGATTTGTAAACGATACTGATACGTTAATAAAACCACCATGCTTACCAATAGCAGCACCATTATTGGCTGAAAAACTAAAAGTACCGCCATCAATTTTGTTACCTGTGTAATATTGATTGGTTTCGTTGAAGTTTAATGCATTAAACTTGGTATCGTAATAGCCGCTCCAGCCAGCATTTACGCTTAATTGGTTAATATTTTTCTTAAGAATTAAGTTGATAACACCGGCCATCGCATCAGAACCGTATTGTGCAGATGCACCATCACGCAATATTTCAATTCTATCAACCGAAGCTTGTGGAAAAGCGTTTAAATCTACACCCGAATTACCTCTACCTCTTGTACCAAATAAGGCCGCAAAAGCAGTTTGGTGGCGGCGCTTGCCATTAATTAATACCAAAGTTTGGTCGGGACCTAAACCACGCAAAGTACCTAGGTCTATATGGTCAGCACCATCAGAACCACTTTGTTTGTTGTAGTTAAATGAAGGCGCTGCATAGTTTAAAACCGATGTTAAATCGGCTTTTGCCGTAGGCGCACTTATTTGGTTTATATTAATAACATCAACAGGTACAGGCGACTCTGTTTTTACACGCCCACCTTTTCTACTACCTACCAATACCACTTCGTCAAGATTGTCTACAGCAGTTTCTAAACTTACATTTACAGTAACACCTTTCACCAAAACAGTTTTGGTTTTATAGCCTACAGAACTAATTTCAATAGATTGGTTCTCGGCTACCGCAATTGTAAAAGTGCCATCTTTATTGGTGATGGCTTTTGCCTTTGTAGTTAAAGACTTAACAGTGGCGTTTTCAATAGGTGCACCTTTACTATCGGTAACCTTACCACTAATTTTAGATTGTGCTAGTAATTCACAGATACTAGAGAGGATGATTACTGCTGTTAGCAACAGTTGTTTTGTTTTACGCATACTATAATCGTTTTGGTTAACGCTCCAAAGTAATTGAAAATTACTGGAATTTTGGTCACTTTAAATTAACATTCGTTAGAAAATAAACAATTAAGAGCCAAAAAAGCTGAAATACACAAAGTTGCCCAAGGTATTTGTTAGTGATACTTATTTAATTAGTGCCTTTGTGGCTATTACTTAAACATACCAAAATGCCACAAGTTTCCGGCAGGGTCGTGTACAAAACATTCGCTGCCCCAATCTAAATATTTAACAGGTACTAGCTTGGCTTTGGGATATTTACTTGTTAGGTTAAGCGATACTAATTGTTGCCAAAAGGCTTCTACATCGGCTACTTCTACAAAAATCATGGTATTACCTACCCAATCTTTCACATAAGCATCTTGCAGATAAAAGGCAATACTATTGGTTTTAAATAAACTCATGTTGTGCGATAAAACCACTTCTTGAAAGCCCAAATCTTTATAAAAATTACTTGACTCTACAAAGTTTTTTGACCCAATAAATGGCCTTATAGAAGTTGCATTGTTTAGCATAGTGTTATTTTAAAGTTGTCAAGTTTTACAAAGTAATGCCAATATTGTACAACAAGTGGTGGGTTATTACTACAAGATTATAAAAACAACCACTTACTAAGCCAAATAAAAACATTGCAACATTCAACTTCTCAATATTTTGTTCATGGCTTTGCCTTTAGCCAATTCATCTATTAGTTTATCCATGTAGCGTATTTGCTGCATTAATTTGTCTTCAATATCTTCTACTCTGTACCCACAAATAACACCAGTAATTTTATTAACGTTGTTGTTTATTTGTGGTGCTTGAGCAAAAAACGTTTCAAAGTTAGTTCTTTGGTTTATTTGCTGTTGCAGCCCTTGTTGCGTGTAGCCTGTAAGCCAGCAAATAATGGTATCTACCTCGGCTTTTGTACGCCCTTTTTTCTCTGCTTTTTGTACATAGTGAGGGTACACACTTGCAAAAGCCAACTTAAATATTCGTGTGTTATTCATACAGTAAAGTTTAGGCAAGTAAATATAAAAACTAGAAGCAAAAAGTGTATCATCCACAACGCTGTCACCGAGAATAACTGCTTGAATTGCAACATCTCTAACTGCGCCTGCAAGGTTTGAACCGGCAAATGCTGAGGAATTCCGAAGGTGCCGTATAAATATCGTTGAATGTATGTATTGCTGCTGCTGTGATTGCAGGACGATTGCTGTAGTAGCTGCCATAAAATGAGATGTAATGTGTTAAAGAAAACACCACTAATTTGTTTTTGAAGGTTTAAAATTGTATTTTTTTCTAACTTCTAGCATGTCTTTTTTTAATACATCCGTGTGCTGCCAATATTTTTCGCTTAATTTTTCTCTTGCTTCACGCATTGCTTCAACGGCATTAAAACCCACTATTGGTGCTGGTATTGTTTTATTGTTAATCATTATTATTTAGTTTTAAAATTTCCCTCGGTGTTCTAATTTGAGTATTATTAGTAATACCAATTGCCATAAACACAAATTATGTCTGAACGATTATTATTTGGGTGAATGTAATCTTCCAATTGCTCGTTTTATTGCACCAACTTTATAACCATTTTTTCTAAGGGTAGAGATAATTAATTTTTTGTTCATAGCAGTTGTCGTTTTTTGTGTTATTAAAATTATATTTAGCTTTAAAGTTGAGAGTTTAAAAAAATTACTGCAAATGGGCAGGTATTGCTGCAGGGCTGGAATTGTTGCTGTGTCCGCCCGGCAACTAAAGCCGATTGAAAAACTGATGATGAAGATAACAAACAAAAGCTAAATAGAATTACGACAAGCTGGATATGAAGCACAATAGAATTACAAAAAGCTGAAGATAACTTCCGTCAGCCCGTATTTTGGCAAACCCCATGTTGTACGTTCGCCCTTCTCCTCGTTTATCTATAATGTGGGTCTGTGTCCAACCTTAGAGTGTTGCCTGTGCCTTGGTGTGTTGGATTCCTTTTATCCCCAGAAGCAATGATGTTTATCTTCTTCAACAAGTTTATTGAATTCCTCTATTGTTGTGACTGTCGGCTTTGGTGAATAACTGTGCCTATTTAAATCCGCTGTTAACCAAAATATTTTCCACTGATTTTTTGCTTTCACGAAAGTTGTCTTGGCAAGAGGATGTTCTCTGATTAATTCTGGCTTGTCCCACTGTGGTCTTATCTCAAACACAATGATACTTTGTTCTGCAATTTTATATCCTAAATCCAATTTACGTCTGATTTGTTTAGGTGGTCTTTTTCTTGCAATGAAATTTTCCATTGCTTCAATCACATCTAAAGTTTGTAAAGAGTCTATTGCCATTATCAGTTCTTACTCGTATGTTTTTAAAATCAACCAAAATGCAAATGCAGCAGCAGTATCAGAGGCAAATAGTTTTGCATTGTCGGGTCTTCTGTCAATACTGACTTCTGATTCTTTGTCTGCTGGTAATTCAATTATATCTGATATACCTCTAACAACTCCAACGATAATATTTTTTGTTTCACTTCCCTGCCTGCTTGCTGCTTTGACAAATCCATAACCTTCCATTTCAACAGCAGATGAATCATTATAGTGCACGTTAAGTAGTTTTCCAATTTCAGAATCGTGATGGTCAATTAATTGTTCGCCTGATGCAATGATTCCGATGTTCGCTTTTACTGAATCTGAATAATTGCCTTTTATCATTGCCCTCCAATCTTTTTTCTTTCTCTCTTTCTTTGCTTTCTCTAATAATTCAAATGTTGGAGAAACGGCATCAGGTCTTGCTTTAAAAGAATTTAATGCTGCTTTGCCACCTTCGTAGTAATAGATTTTATCTGGAAAAATGACATCGCCAATCTTAAAATCATTTGGCTTTCTTGAACCTGCAATTCCTACAAACATCATCATGTTTGGATTAAAGTAATTTATTGCTCTTTCTGTTTCTTGTGAAGCTGTTGTATTTTTTGCTCCGCACTCACGAATAATAACATTTGCAATTCCTTTCCCATTATATTCAAAAATGCCGATTTCATAATCGGTATTATTCCTATCACCATCAACAACATTTGTAAGGTGTTCTTTAACTGCTAAATACTCTTCCTGAATTGCGGTAAGAATCACTACAGTAGGTAAATCATTTTGTTTGCTTTGAGGCATATTACTTGTTTCGTGTTTATACTTCTTTTGTTTATCGGATGAGGGAAAAAACGAGTCCCAAAAACCAATAGTAACCAAGTCTTTACAAATTTCAAATGCAGCCCTGAAAGTGTGATTGTATTTTGATTTCTCATAAATGCTTTTAGCCGACTTGTTGAATTTATTTTTGCTAACTAAAGTTCCAAGGTTTTTTGCATCGATTTCTATAATTGAGTTTCTGTAATATGAAATATACTCAGAAAGAAAATCGTCTTTCAGATTTGGAAATGATTCATAAACTTTAATTACGCTACCAATATCGTTTTTGTGTTCATCAAGAAAGTTGGACATGAAGGAATCAGAAGTAATCTTTGTTGAAAGCTGATTTTCAATTGTGCTTACATCAACTTTTCCTGACAACAGTTGTTGCACAACCTTTTTTGAAGTTACAGAAAGAAATATTTCTGTAAACTTTGTCGGAATAACTTTCCAAAGTTTATCTCTTTGTTTGTAATTCGTAATGTCAGCAAAAGTTGAACTTGCAATCAACTCAATTATGACTTCTTGAATTGGGGTTTCTTTTACCAATAAGTCAAAAACGGAATTTATTATTGCCTGTTCTTTACCTTCAATACCTGCTGAAATGTTCCTCGTTTTGTTCAATGTCATTGACCAGATAGTTAGCCAGCAAGGAATACTAACATCTATTTCCTTTAGAAGTGATTTATCTTTTGAAATTCTTTCTACTGTAAGTTGGATTAGCTTGGTGTCAATGGTTGATAATGTTAGGGCAATTAGTTCTTTATCATTTAATTTCTCGAAAAGATATTTTACTCCAACAGAATCTTTAAGGCTTAAAGATTCTTCAATCACCAATTGTTTTACAATGGCTTTATCAGTCAGCAAATGTTTCAGTAGAAGGTCAGCATGAAATAAGAACCATTTTCTTTTTTTGGAAATGGCTTCAAGTGCCTTTGAGGTTTCGTCCTTTATTTTTACTGGAATACTATTTCTCAAAGAGTGTTCACTCTCAGTTGAAACATTTACAAGAGAAAAAACATTTTTACAAGACTGTTCGGAATCGTCTATCAATTTCCAAAGGTTCTCAAGTAAGGGTTTTGTGTAATTCGCAAGTGGAATTTTAAAATATTCTTGAATTGAGTTATGCCACCAAATTTTTGGCTGCTCACTGCAAGCAATATTTAGAAGTTCTGATAATAAAGGAATCTTCGTTGCTTTAAAAAGTTCGTTTGCAATAAAATCATAAACAATTCCTTTTCCTTTTGCTTCTCCATTGTCAAATGCTGACCACTCAATATTTCTTAACGCTTTTATGTTTGAATCCTTTCCATTTTGAATAAGTTCTTCCAACCTTTTAATGAAGCGTTCTTTAACTTTTCTCCCATCGTTTGGGGATGGAGATATTTTTGTAAGCAATCTTATGTCTTGTCTCAAAATATTGGCATCATCAACTTTATCCAAACTGATATAGTCATTGTAAACCTTATCACATTGACCAAAAACTTGAAAGTCTGATTGAATTACATTTAACTCAATTAAAAATGAATAAAAGGGGTTGTCTTTTTTATGCCCTAAAAAAAGTGCCTCTGAATGTGAAGTGATTTCTACTTGCTTATTGTTTTCAGATTGAATGATTTTTTGTCCTGTCCATTTTGGTAAAAATTCTTTTTGTATGGAAACTATTGTCAAGTCTTTTGTTCCGTCCAAATCCGATGGAGTAAAACTTGTTCTGAATTTTATTTTTTTTCTAAACTCGGTATTTGGTGAATTCCAAATTTTCTGAAGTGCAATCTTAAATGAGTCAATACTTCCTGAAAATAAAACTGGATAAGTTCCGCTAATAAAAGCAGCAATAGTTTCTTGAATAAATTTTGGTTGAACTCTATTCGCTGAAATTGAATTCTCTTTTGAAATGCTTATGGTTATCGGCTTCAATTCAGTTCTTTCTTTTGGAACTTCATTGACAAAGTAGTATAGAATATCATCAAGATTATTGACAGAAGAAATGTCATAAAAATTGAGTATTAAAGCATGTGTAAAAACCATACCTGCCCTTGTTGCAAATGGGTCGGGAAAAGTTTTTGTGAAAATATATTGCTTTGAAAAAGCTACTCCTGAAAGGTAAGGTGTTAGTTCAACTCCAGGCGGCAATGCCGCTGGTCTGTCTGAAAAAGCAATTAATAAAGAGGTGAGTTCGGAATCATTTGTTGTTTGTATTATACATGAATGAGCCCTGTTTACTTCTCCGTAGTATGCTTGTTGAATAATGATTTTATTTTCTTCCAATGAAATTTGCAATTGATAATGTTAAGTCATTTTCTCTTTGTCCTTTGGCGTTAATGATATACCCAAAATTTATTGGTGTCCTTTCAATATAATCTTCATCAGGTTCATCTGTTAATGTTTTTTCTGTAGATGAAAGCCCTAAAACAGAAAGTGAATTTTCTTGCCATGAATTACTTACAAAATCGAATAGCAATGGTAATCTCTCCTTTAGCAAGTCAGATGGAATAACATTACCCTCTAAATTCAAAACATCCCAACATGAAAGAACAATTGTCAAATTGGGTTTGGTTACTTTATTAAATGAAGGAACACCTTTGATGTATAAAAATGTTTGAAGTAATTCTATAAAATGTGCAGCATCCGAAATTCTAACTGGCGGTGGTTGAGCATTTCTTTTTTTTATTTCTTCTGCATTGGGAATTCCTTTGTTAATTATGTCTTCAATTGTTGGTACTTCATCTAAGCGGACAAATAACATCCACGAAGTGCTTTGGTCAATGTATTCTTTCCAAATAGTATTTACTCTTCTGCTATCTACAATCATTCTAACTTGCTCTCCTGCGTAATCGGGAAAAGCAAAAACAATGTTGTTGCCTTTAGAATCATCAATTTTCAATTCAATGTTTCTGTTGGCTGATGCTTCCGTATGACCTGCTCTTTTACCTTCCGATAATTTATCTAAAACGTCTTGGAATATAGTAAGGTCAGCAGGTCTGTTTTGAGGTGCAATTTTATAATTGAATTGACGGCTGTTAAGCCGTCCATACAGTTGTCCTCCAAAATGGGTTTTACCTGCATGAGGCCCGCCAATTATTAAAACATTATTATCGCTTATATTATCCATTGACTGATCTTTTTGAAAGAAACATATCCTCTTGTTTGAAGGATGAAATTTTTGGAATGATATTCATATTGCTGTCTAACTTTTCAATTATCCAATTCATAGATTCGCAAATGTTCTGATGAAAAACACCTCCTTCACCTTCGTTTACACTTGTTGCAAACTCAATGAAATGCGTTAGCAGATTTTCTTTTATGTGTGAAAGAATTTGTTCCTTGGTTATGTCAGATATAGCCACATCTGATTTTGACCACACTAAACCAAAAGGTCTGTCACCAATTCTTTCAAACAATCTATCAGCAACTGAATTGATTTGCAACTTTGCTTGTCCTCTCTTACTTCCTGCAAGCATATCGCAATCGGCAAAAAGTAAAAAGGCATCACAATTATCGTGTATCCACTTTGCACCTTTTGCGTTTTCACTATTTACATTATTTCTCCAATGGTCAAACCACTCTCCGGGTGCATCAGTAAAAATCAAATCTTTTTTTTCTCCATTTTTATTTTTCAAAGCCAAATGCAATAATCCGGGAACTCTGCCTGAGTTGTTGGTTGTATGAGGTGGGAATTGAATGTTGCCATTGTTTTTCCAACTTAAATACCATGCAATATTTTCCCAGCCATTAAGAGTTAAGGAACCTGAAAAACTATAGCCACCGATTTTTTTTCCATGCCTTAACAAGCAATAGAGTGAAGCTAGGAATGTTGTTTTTCCTGCACTTGCAACACCTGCAATGCCAACAAGAATTGGTTTTGTAGATGCGGTCAGAAAATTGAGGTCGGATAAACCAAGAGTATTTCCAGTCCACGGGATTCTATAAAATTCCTCCTCCGCTGGTTGATTTTCTTCCGATGTATCTCCCTTCTCGTAATATTTACATTCCGATAAGTTAGAACAGCCTTCAACATTACAACCTGTGTCGTTTGGAAAACATGATGGATGTGAACACTTGCCTGCCATACTATTCAGAAATTAGTCTTTTAGTTAAAAGGTCATGTAAAATCGCAACCGATAAATCACTTAATGAAATTTGCTCGTCTTCTTTAATCCCTGTTTTGGAAAATAATTCGGTTATTTTCACTCTGTCGTTCAGTAATAATGCGATAAAATCTGTTATAGAAATTCTACCTTCAATCTCATTCAAAGTTGTGAGATAATTTTTCAGAATTGACTTCAATGTGTTCTCGGAAATTGCAGTCAGGTAGTCAGTGAATTTTATCAAATCATCTTTCTTCTCGTTCAATAAAAGCAATGTATCTCTTAAAAGATAATCAGCACTGATAGGTGTTATTTCGGGAACTTGATTATTTAAGTCTGCACCCATTATTATTGGTAATACATTTTTATCTAATCCTCTGTAACTTCTTTTTAAAGATGGGGAATATAAAGTTTCCTTCCACCATAACAATTTACTCCTTCGTTCAACGGCTGTCAAAGAAGCAAATGATGTTTTCAGATTTGCATCTAAAGCCTTTTTGAATTCTGCAAAAAATTTATTTATAGGTGTTTCAAAAGCCGTTGGGGTAAGTGATTTGTTAAACTGATCGAATGTCTTCATAAATGAGGTAGTTATTGCTTCGCTTGAACTTACTGCGAAGTGTTCTCCCCATGTACTATTTCCACCATGGTTTGAGCCATACCCCTGAGTTCCGCCATTTTGAATAGCCACTAACATTCCAGCCTTAAGTTCAGATTTATCAAGCTCTACTTTATTGAATTTAAAGTCAGTTATTTTCAAGGTTCCAAGTTTGAGAGATGGTTCTTCTTCTATCAATGACCATTCTTCCATTGCATTTATTTCTGCTATTTCTCCCAATTCATTTAGCATTGTTTCAACTAAACCTTTTTCATTATTAAGTTTAGCATAAGGGAAAAAATTTAGTGCAGTCAAGTAAATGATTCTTGCAGCGATAGGGGCTGCAACTCCAACATTATTTAATGAATTCAGAATTACACCTCTGAGAATATTCCGCGGCATTTCTGGGTATTTTCCCCTAAGAGCTTTCCAGTAGGCAGTAACAATTAGTTCTGTTTCAATTAGTATCGGCTCAGTGTCAGATATATTTGGGTCAAGTGCAACCAAAGTATGTTTGGGCAAAAGAGAATAATCCTCTTCCAATTTCTTTTGTAAGTCTGTAATGGATTGTTGAAGCCATTTCAACCTTTCATCGCTGTCACCAATATCAAACAGCCCTGTTTTTAAAAGTGATTGTAAAAATTTATCGTCCATATTGTTGTTGTTTTTAAATATGAAAGTCTAAAGTTCAAAGTTAGGAATAAAGTGTGTTTTATGCAGTTGCAATAAAAATAATTGATATTCGTCAGCCGGGGTGCGGTGGGCTGTGAGTTGGCACAAGGCAGGCTTTTTTGCAAGGTTGGCTTTTGTGTTTCGGCTTTGTGTGCCTTGCAAATGTGCTTGACTTGGTGCGTTGGGTTGTGTCGGTAAAGTCATGCGAACTTGAATTTAAGTAGGATGCTGTTTAAACTTACGCCCAACACCTCCCTTCACATACCATTTATACGCAAACTTTCTGTGTTTCGTGAGGTCGCCAAGCACGGCAGAGGCTATGTAGCCGTTGTTGTGTCTTCAACCAACAACTATTACAAAAAACTATTGTTAAAAGCATCCCCAACAGCGGCTAAACGGCTTTTACTTGTTAGCCCTTTCTCCTAGCCTATCAATTCAAAATCTTGTTCTAGCAGTACCCCATTTTCTATGGTAATGTTTTGGGTAAGGGTTTGGTAGTTTTTGGCGGAAACATTTACAAGGTAGGGCCCTGCAGTTACACTACCTATCTCGTACAAACCATCGGTTTTGGTGCGGTGTGCACGTCGGCGACCGGCTTCTAACGGTAGCAGTTCTACCACAGCACTAGCTATTAGCTTGCCATTGCTTTGTACCTTGCCTTTTATGCCATTTAGCCGTAGCGTTCTGCTCACTTTTTGCTTTAAGCTCGTGATGGTATAGTCGGGCAGTTTTATAGGATCGGTGGTTTTAAATACACGCTTGGCTTTGTCGCAAATGTCTAGCAGACTAGTCCAAAAATCGTTAATAGCAATGTGGTTATTGTCTATCAGGCTTTGCTTCTCTCTTTCTAGCAATGCCCTAGCGGCTTTGGTGTTTACAATGGTATCTTGTATGTTTTGCAGGGCGGTAATATCAGCCGCTTTAAGACCTTCGGCAGTAAGGGCTGCTTTGTTTTCGTTTATTACTTGCAACAGGGTTTTTAATTTATCGGCAATGGCTTCTAAATCGCCATTGCTTTTAGCTTTTCGTACCGCCGAAATACCAAAATAGCTTGGTGCTACGCTAAGGTCTTGTGCAATATGTATATAGCCTTCTACAATATCTAGCAAGCCTAGCAAGGGCATAAGGGTCGTATAAATGTCGCTAGTTTGTTTGGCTATTTTACCAGTTATCAACTGCGGATTAATGAGTTGCCTAATGGCTGCATAGTTTGTTTTTAGCTTGGCCAATAAGGGCGCATCGTACTTGGTGTATTTGTCGGTAATAGAGGCAATGTCTCGCTCAAAAGCGTCTATTATAAACTTGCCAATTGGTGTTACTTCTTCAATTTTTACCGTAATAATAAGTGGTGTAGTTGCCATAGTGCTTATTTTTGCACTAAGATAACGGTTGCTTTTATTCCAACGTATTCGTATTCGCTATATTTTATCCACACATTATTCACAAGATGTACATGAACTATCGTTTAATAGTTTACCCCCCTAGCATACTTGGTTTACCTGTATATATGTAATAGGTTGACTGTATTTTAGTACCAATTGTAACCATTTTAGGAAGCCTACCCCAGCCTTTAGAAGCTATACCATGGTATTTTGAAAGGCTACCATCGTGTTTAGAAAGGCTACCATCGTGTTTAGAAAGGCTACCATCGTATTTAGATGGGCTACCATGGTGTTTTGAAAGGCTACCATCGTGTTTAGAAGGGATACCATCGTGTTTAGAAAGGCTACCATCGTGTTTAGAAAGGCTACCATCGTGTTTAAAAAGGCTATCATCGTGTTTAGAAGGGCTACCATCGTATTTAGAAGGGCTACCATCGTGTTTAGAAAGGCTACCATCGTGTTTAGATGGGCTACCATCGTGTTTAGAAAGGCTACACCAGCTTTTAAAAGCTATACCATCGTGTTTAGAAAGGCTACCATCGTGTTTAAAAAGGCTAACAAATTATTTTAAAGCCTTACACTAATCATTAAGAAGTAAAGAAAAATATACAGAAAACCTTTTAAAATGTTTTGAAAGTTTAGCTGCATACTCAGTAGCAAAACCCTAGTATTGTAGCGTTGTTTTATAATATTAGCTAGCTATTTTACCTTAATCATAAACACAGCAGGTACAGGTCTTTGCCCTTCTTTATCGCTTACTTGTATAGTAGGCTTGCCATTTACCAATAAACAACTACTACCTCCGCCATCTAGGTTTAGTGCTTCGGTACAGCCAAGGTTTTTAAGCAGTTCTGCTTCTTGGGTTAGGTTTACCCCTTCGGCAATATTTGGAAATCTTCCTTGTAAGCACATTATTATCAGCTTGCCATCTTTAGTATAGCCCATACAAGTGCGTGGGTGCTTATCTGTAAGCCCTGTTTTGTTAGCAAATTTTAATTCCTCGTTATTAGTAATGGCAATAGTACCGTTTTGCAGTAGTACCGGGCCACCACCTACAGCCGTTTGCATTTTCCATTTTCTAAGGCCTGTGGTTGGGTACACAAATTTGGCACTACTATCTTTTACAGGCGGCAGTGCTACCTGCAGGGCATAAGGTGTAGGCTTGCTACTATCGGTGTACAGCCAAGCTACATCGGCTTTGCGCTTTTTAGTGATGCCTATGGCACTTGCAAAAGCGTGCCGGTAGGTAAATGTATCTTTACCCCGACCAGCAATAGCGGCATTATTATAAGCCAATAGTTGCCCATTGTTTATCACTAAATTAAGATTGCTATTGTGTACAAATTCGAAGAAGGTACAGTTAACCACAAGCAGTGGCTTGCCTTCTGTTTCAAAATATTGACTAGGTGTAAAGCGCTTGCCATAGCCTATTTGTGCAGTAAAATCAAGGGTTTTGTCTTTTAGTTCAGCCGATACATAATAGGCAATATTGGGCTTGCCATCAATACTATCGTGGGTGCAATACACATGCACCGATGGAGGCAAAGGGCCATAAAGGCTGTCTACATTTTGCCAGCGTACCTGTGCTTGGCTATTAGAAGCAATAATTATCAGCGCAAAAGCAATGAATTTGTACATAGTGTTATCTTATGAGGTAGCAAGCTAAGGAACTTATGGTAAATTGAGGTTTGGTACTAGCAGATTTCGCAGATAACGCAGATTATTTAGGGGTGAGTGGTTACGCTTTTACAATTGTCAGTAAAAAAATTTGACCAAGTCAATCTTAGCCTTTACTTTGTGCTAAAATTATTAGTAATGAAAGTTGTGTCATTCTTTGCTGGTGCTGGCGGTCTTGATTTAGGTTTTGAAAAAGTTGGTTTTGATGTCATTTGGGCTAATGAATACGACAAAGAAATATGGGAAACCTACGAGAAGAACCATAAAAATACAGTTTTAGATAGACGAAGTATCGTTGATATTCCTTCAAATGAAGTTCCAGATTGTGATGGAATTATTGGTGGTCCACCATGCCAAAGTTGGTCTGAAGCTGGTTCTAAAAAAGGAATAGCCGATAAAAGAGGTCAACTTTTTTATGAGTTTATGAGAATACTTGCAGATAAAAAACCTAAGTTTTTTTTAGCTGAAAATGTGTCTGGTATGTTGTTGCCTGCACATAAAGAAGCACTGGCCAACATAAAGCAAATGTTTACTGATATTGGTTATGATTTGTCGTTTCAGTTATTGAATGTCTCTGACTTTGGTATACCACAAGATAGAAAACGTGTATTTTTCATTGGCTATAGAAAAGATTTAGGTTTAAAATTTCAATTCCCACTTGCTACAACACCTGAAAAAAAGATTACACTTGAAAAAGCTATTGGCGATTTAAAGGATAATGTTTTACCTGCGAAAGAAGGCAACTACACTAACGGTGAAAACTGTACAGTTAAAAATCATGAGTATATGATTGGTGGGTTTTCTTCAATTTTTATGTCAAGAAATAGGGTGCGTTCTTGGGATGAAGTCTCTTTTACAATACAAGCTGGTGGTCGTCATGCACCAATTCATCCACAAGCACCAAAAATGAAATTTATTGAGCAAAATCTACGTGAGTTTGTGAAAGGAAAAGAGCATTTGTATCGTAGATTGTCCGTAAGAGAATGTGCAAGAATTCAAACTTTTCCTGATAGTTTTACTTTTTATTATAATAGTGTTGTTGCAGGTTATAAAATGATTGGCAATGCTGTTCCTGTTCGTATGGGAAAAGTGTTAGCCGAAAAAATTTATAATGATTTAAGCAACTTGAAAATAAATAAAAAACAAAGCATTTTAAAGAGCAGTGAATTTTTTAATGGTCATGTTGTTCGTAAAAAAATGCTTGAAATTGTAAATGCCGTAACACATTAGATAATGCCAAAAGAAGCAAAACAAACAATAACTGGTAAGGCATTTGAATTTGCACTTTTAAATGCTTTCTTAGAAAGATTGCAAACTATAACTAATGTAATAGTCATCGAAAATGATCCTTTAAAAACTACGAAAAAATGCTTTGATACATTCAATAATACTGACAAAGGATTGTATAATTTGAATGCAAGTTTTGCTCTCAATTTTCTTATTGATTTAGAACCACGTTTGTCAAAAGGTATAAATAAAAACGATGTTTTGCAACTTGAAATTGTTTCTGATAAACAAGGTCAAATTGGTGATGTAAGAGATGTTTTGGCAATACGTTCTTTGCAGAAATGGGAAATAGGAATTTCTGCAAAAAACAACCATCGTGCTGTAAAACACTCTCGTTTGTCGAGTGATATAAACTTCGGTGAAAAGTGGCTAGGTGTACCATGCTCAGAAAACTATTTTTCAGAAATAAAACCAATTTTTGATGAGTTAGAAAAGTTGAGAACTGCAAGTAAAGCAACTCAAAAATGGTCAACCTTGGGTGATTATCATACATCTGTTTATGTTCCTATTCTTGATGCTTTTAAGAAAGAACTTATAAGACTTGATAAGGAAAACCCTGGTATTGTGGCACAAAGGCTTGTTGAATATTTAATTGGAAATCAAGATTTTTATAAGGTCATAAAAGGAAAAAATAAAGTTGAAATACAAGCTTATAATTTACATGGTACGCTAAGTCTGCCATTTGAAAGTATCAAGCCAAAGTTGAAATTGCAAAAACTAAAATTACCTAATCGTCTTATTGAAATTGTCTACCAAGACAATTCTCAAACTACATTGTTAGTGTCATTGACAGAAGGCTGGCAAATTTCTTTTAGAATCCATAATGCAAGTTCAAGAATAGAACCTTCATTGAAGTTCGATATTAATTTAGTGTCTGCACCACATACGCTTTTTATCAATCACTTATCTCTTGGATAGAATATGTTTTATTCACTTTAAACTATTAGGCTGCATCCAACAAGGTGATGCAAATCCACAACCGCTGCAAGAGCCTGTATTTAGTATTCAGCGATTTCTGCGATTTCTGCGAGACACCCTATTCTCAATCGGCGTAAATCCACAACCGCTGCGAGAACTACCCCTTAAATGAATAAATTATTAATTATTCATTATTCATAAAGCACCTTACACCTGAAACCTTATATTTGTAAACACAACTTAAAGAAGACATGAGCGAAGAAAAAAGTTTGAATTTTATAGAAGAAATTGTTGAAGCAGATTTAGCAAGCGGCAAATACAAAAACATTCTTACTAGGTTTCCACCAGAACCCAATGGCTACCTGCACATGGGCCATGCAAAAAGCATTTGCTTAAATTTTGGCCTGGCAAAAAAATATGGCGGACAAACCAATTTACGTTTTGATGACACCAACCCTGTAACCGAAGACACCGAATACGTAGACAGCATTAAGGAAGATGTGCAATGGCTTGGGTTTAATTGGGCAAAAGAACTATACGCTTCTGACTATTTTGAGCAATTATATGGCTTTGCTGTAGACCTTATTAAGAAAGATTTGGCTTATGTAGATGATAGCACAAGTGAAGATATTGCCGCACAAAAAGGTACACCTACACAACCTGGTGTAGCTAATATTTACCGCAGTAGAAGCATACAAGATAACCTACAATTATTTGCCGATATGCGTGCTGGCAAGTATAAAGATGGCGAGAAAGTGCTGCGTGCCAAAATTGATATGGCTAGCACCAATATGCTACTACGGGACCCCATTATTTATCGTATAAAACATGCCCACCACCACCACACAGGCAATGCTTGGTGCATATACCCTATGTACGACTTTGCCCACGGCCAAAGCGATAGCATAGAGAATATTACCCACTCTATTTGTACCCTAGAATTTATACCACATAAACCAATGTACGATTGGTGCATTGAGAATTTGGGCATTTTCCCATCTAAGCAATACGAATTTGCACGCCTTAACATGACTTACACCGTAATGAGTAAGCGTAAATTGTTGCAATTGGTAAATGATGGTTATGTTACAAGTTGGGACGACCCACGTATGCCTACCATTAGTGCTATGAGACGTAGAGGTTTTACGCCGGAAAGCATTAGAGCGTTTTGCGACAAAATAGGTGTGGCCAAAAGAGAGAATTTAATTGATTTTGGCTTGCTAGAGTTTTGTGTACGAGAGCATTTAAACAAAATAGCAAAGCGCAGAATGGTGGTATTTGATCCTTTAAAAGTTACCATTTCAAACTACCTTAATGAATGGGAAACACTAAGCAGCGAAAACAACCCCGAAGATGAAAATGGCGGTAACAGAGCCCTACCTTTTACCAGAGAAATTTATATAGAGCGTGAAGATTTTATGGAAGTAGCACCTAAAAAGTATTTTCGCCTGGCACCGGGGCAAATGGTTCGCTTAAAAAGTGCGTACATAATAAAATGCGACGACTTTGTAAAAGATGCTCACGGCAATATTACCGAAGTAAGATGCAGCTATTTACCAGAAAGTAAAAGTGGTAACGATACAAGTGGCATTAATGTAAAAGGTACGCTACATTGGGTAAGCGCTGCAACTGCATTGCCAGTAGAAGTACGCTTATACGACCGCTTGTTTACCGAAGAAAATATAGGTAATGCAGAAGGCGATTTTAAAGATTATATCAATCCAAATTCGCTGCAAGTAATAGCCAAAGCTTACGCAGAACCTGCACTAGCAGAAGCAACATTGGCAGACCGTTTTCAGTTTTTACGCAAAGGCTATTTTTGCCTAGATAAAGATAGCACTGCCAACAAACTAGTATTTAATAGAACGGTTACACTAAAAGATACTTGGGCAAAGGTGAATAAGTGATTTGCTACCGCTAATTAAATGATTAACATGTTTGCCATAATTTTTGTGGTACTTATAAATTTGATTATTGTTGGTATATTTGGTGCAATAAATTTTTGAAGATGGCACTAGTTATTTCTGAAATAAAATTATACGAACTTCTTAAAGCTAAAATTGGCGAAAAAGAAGCCGAGGCGTTTATTGAAATCATTGAACGTAAGGTGGATAGTAAATTGCAAGAAAAAACCAACGTTTTCGTAACAAAAGAAGATTTAGCAAAAGTTGAGGGTAAATTGTTATCTACAATTAGTGATGCAAAAGTAGATTTGATTAAATGGTTAATTGCAACAGCTATTACTATTGTTGCTTTAATTATTTCATTTGCAAGATTAAGCCACTAATTCTCAAATTATATTTTTGCAACCCGTCTGAAAATACAAGCAGACGGGTTTTTATTTTAAAACCATGCTACTAGAAAGATTTAAAAAATACATTACTGACAACTTTGGCCTATCACCTACGCACCACCACCTATTACTAGCCGTAAGTGGTGGTATAGATAGTGTGGTAATGGTAAACTTGTTTGCAAAAGCTGGTTTTAACTTCACTATTGCACATTGCAATTTTCAACTACGTGGCGCAGAAAGTGCTAGAGATGAAGCCTTTGTAAGGCAACTTGGTACAACTTACAATAAAGAAGTTTTGGTAAAACAATTTGATACAAAAGCCTACGCAACCAACAATAAATTATCTATTCAAGTAGCTGCAAGAGCGTTGCGTTATGGGTGGTTTAAAGAACTAGTTGATAGACCACAAACCACAAACGATGGCTTAACGTGGACTGTAGACCGTGGGCTCTGTACGGCTTTTGTAGCTACCGCCCACCATGCAGATGATAATATAGAAACCTTATTAATGCACTTTTTTAGAGGTTGTGGCATTAGTGGTTTGCATGGTATTTTACCCAAGCAAGGGCCTATTATTAGGCCATTATTATTTGCTAAAAGAGCAGAGATTTTGGCTTATGCAGCCGAACAAAATTTAACTTGGGTAGAAGACAGCAGCAATGCCACCGATAAATATTCACGCAATTATATTAGGCATCAAATAATGCCTTTAATGCAAAGCATTTACCCAAAAGTAGACGATAATTTACTAGGCAATATTGAGCGCTTTAAAGAAGTAGAAATGGTGTATAACCAAACCATAAATAGTATAAAAACTAAGTTGCTAGCAGTAAAAGGCAATGAAACGCACCTACCAATTTTAAAGCTAAAAAAGCAACAACCGCTGCGCAGTATTGTGTACGAAATAGTGAAAGATTTTGGCTTTGAAGCCACGCAGGTAGATGAAGTGCTAAAACTATTAGATGCTAGTAATGGCAGCTTTATGGCTTCGGCAACGCACCGCTTAATTGTTAATAGAAACTGGTTAATTATTGCCCCAAAACAAGCCGAAGAAGCTACTAATGTGTTGATAGAAGCGGGTACAAACGAAGTGGTGTTTAGCGCAGGTAAATTGGTATTTGAGTTGTTGACTGCTGACCGTAAACCATCAACCGATAACACAATTGCTACCATAGATGCAGCTACAATTAGCTTTCCTTTATTATTGCGCCCCTACAAAACAGGAGACTACTTTTACCCTTTAGGCATGGCTAAAAAGAAAAAGCTAAGTAAGTTTTTTATTGACCTTAAATTATCTAAAACAGAGAAAGAACATATTTGGGTAATTGAGAGCGATAAGCGAATAGTTTGGGTAATTGGGCATAGAATTGATAATCGTTTTAAGCTAAAGCCGAGTACTAAGAATATATTGACGATAAGCTTGGGTTAATGCACTTACAACACAAAACTTCTTATTAAACTAAGCTAATTTCTTATTAAAAATGCCAATTTTCTTATTAAAACAAAGGAAATTCTTATTAAGATGAGCCTTATTTTTATTAAAGTGGGCTTAATTTTTATTAAACAATAGGCAGTTTTTAATAAAAAACCTGGTTATGATTATTACTACAACCAATGCTGTAGGCCACTATAAGCTATGCAAATAGCTAGTTACTTGTTGAATAAACCAAGAAACGGCTCTGAAACTACTAAAAAAATAACTGGTAACAATAAGAAAAATAATACCATAAATAGCACCCCATAAGTGGGCAGAGTGATTGATACTACTTGTACCTTTTTTAGATAAATAGGCCGATACGCCCAAATATACTATAGCAAATAAAAAAGCTGGCGCCTCAATCATTGGTAATAGTATTAATCCCAAATTTTTGCTTGGTTCTATAAAAATAAAGGTAAACACAATAGCAGAAACGGCCCCTGAAGCACCAAGGCTTCTGTAATAGTAATTATCAATATTTTTTGAATAAGTGGGCATTAAGCAAGCCACTAACGAAGATATGTACAGCAAGATGTAATAAGCCTCACCCATATTGCCAAAAATGCGGGTAAAAGCATTTTCAACAGCACCACCAAACATCCATAACGCATACATATTGAATGCCAAGTGCATAAAATCGGCATGAATAAAACCACAAGTAATAAAGCGATACCACTGCTTTTGGTTATTAATAGCAGGCGGGTAAAAAATCAACGCATCAATCAAGGATTCTTTTTGAAAAGCTGCAAAAGAAACAATACAAGTAATAATGATGATGATAAGTGTGACGTTGAGCATATAAATGGTTAAATGGTTGAATGGTTTTATTGTGGTTTTCTTAGTGTATTTAAAAACTAGTTACAACTCAAAGCCTATGTTTTTTCATACAACTCAAGGTAGTTGTTTTAAATGAGGTTAAACATGGTGGTATTTCTCGTTGCGCAAAATACTACAAGCACGGTACACTTGCTCGGCTAACATTAAGCGCACCAACATGTGCGGAAATACCAATTTAGATAAAGACCAAGTGAAATTGGCTCTTTTAAACAAGGTTTCATCTACACCAAAAGCACCGCCAATTAAAAATATCAATCGCTTGGTGCTTTCATTGGCTCGTTGCTGTATTAAATTGGCTAAATCTGGTGAAGCAATATTTTTACCACGTTCATCTAACAACACTAGAAAATCATCTTTTTGTAATTGGTTTTGAATGATAGCACCTTCAGCTTTTTTCAAATCAATGTCTGATAAAACGGCGGCATTTTTAGGAGGCGTAATAATAACCCATTCTACAGGAAAATATTTGGTTATACGGTTTGTAAAATCTTGAATACCTGCTTGCACATAGGGTTCGTGTGGCTTACCAATACTGTATAGAATAATTTTCATAATGCGATAATAGATAGGAACACTGATAACACGGATTAAGCAGATTTTAAAAGTGGAACACTGATAACACGGATTAAGCAGATTTGCACAGATTTTAAAAGTGGAACACGGATTAAGCAGATTTTAAAAGTGGAACTCTGATAACACGCATTAAGCAGATTTGCACAGATTTTAAAAGTGGAACACAGATAACACGGATTAAGCAGATTTTAAAAGTGGAACACTGATAACACGGATTAAGCAAATTTGCACAGATTTTATAAGTGGAACACTGATTACACGCATTAAGCAGATTTTAAAAGTGGAACACTGATAACACGCATTAAGCAGATTTGCACAGATTTTATAAGTGAATATGTGTGTTTGTGATGAAAATTTATTTGTAATCAACCAAACTAAGCCTAATACCATAACTACCTGTTTCGTAAAATTTAGACGGTGTTACTTGGTAGGTATAATGTAGAAAATCTTTGTAAATAAGTCCAATACCTTTAGCATATACTTCTACCGAGTAAGTTTTATTGTAGTAAAAATTAGGATTAAAAGTTGGGCTGCTGCTTTCATCTTGCTGCAAAACCGTTACAGTATTATTGATGCTACCCTTTTTTACTGTATAAGCGGCATCAATATCTTGGTATTGGTATTGCCAATTGTTTAAGAAATAGTTGGTGATGTTGGTAGTGGTATTAATATAGCTGTTGCCTTTCCAGGTGGTTGCAGAAGACACAGGATTTACCAAAGTAATAAAGCGCAAATTATCATCTACGTACTCAATTTTATTGTTATCAATTACGGCAAAGTAAGTAGCAGCATATTGGTATGGTTTACTAGCAAGTGTATCGGTAATATATCTGTAAATACGATAAGATTGCCTACCTTGATTATCTAAAAAACTACTCTCAACGCTATCTTTAGCTAAGTAGTAAGTTTTTTGTAGTGCTGTGCCAAATGTAGCAACCACTGTACTATCTAGCCTATACGTAAATGTTTTGCCTACTTTAATTGGATACAATTCTTTGGCAGTAGTAAGGTTTAAGGTTTCTGTATGCTTGCTACAACTAGTTATTTGCACGGCTACAAGCATTAAACATAAATATCTAAAAAATTTCATTGTACTAATTGAGCTCGAAAGGTAAGTAGAATAAGCATATAGCTGTTAGAGATTTTAAAATACATACACAATATTGAAAGCACAGACAGCCATTTCAATTATTTCACAACATCAAAATGCACACATTCTTTTAATTCTTTTTCAGTGTACGCAAGGCCATATTGTTTCAATACATCATCGGGTACGCCGTTCCATTGATTAGGCACATTACCCATATAACCTACATCTTTCACGCCTATTTCTGATGTGTAAAAGCCACTAGCTACTAAGTCTCTCATTTTAGAGAAAAAAGCAACACCTGGTTCTAGCCCGGGTTTCACTTTTCCTTTTTTAACTGTTATGCCTTTTTCGTCTTGAAATTCTATTTCAGGATACGCAATATCATCTACAATTTGTATTTGCTGCTCATGCGAAGCATCTACAAACGATGCGTTAAATCGCTTAAAGCTTTCCATATCTAGCCAACGCAAACCACCACGCACAGGCGTTTGTAACTCGGGTTTATCTTTTACAATAAACTCAATAAAGTTGTGCACCTTGGCATCGGAAGCACTGCCACTTACTGCGTCTTTTGGTATAATAATATCTTCAAGTACTACAATGGTTTTCATTTCATGGTTTGTAAAAAAGGTAGGCTCTGCCATTACTTTATCGTAAGCGGCTTTTTCTTCTTTCATTCTATCTAAACCTGCAAATGCATCTGCACCTGCTTGTGGCTCTTTTGCCGTAGGCGTTTTACAAGCTTGTATAACCAAGCCTGCAGATGCAGAACCAACTAATAATGCTTTTATCGATTTTCTCCTATCCATTTTGAATTTGGGATTTGGGATTTGTAATTTGTAATTTTTTGTTTTGAGTTTTGAGTTCTTGGTTTTGTGTTTTATAACTCCAAACTTCAAACACCAAACTGCTTAAATATTCTGCTTCTTCATTTCGTCAATAATGTATTCACTTGCACGCATTGATAATGCTAAGATTGTCCAAGTAATATTTTTATCGGCTTGGCTTACAAACTGCCCACCATCTACACAGAACAAGTTTTTACAATCGTGTGCTTGGCTGTGTTTGTTTAAAGCAGAACGTTTAGGATTGTTACCCATACGTACTGTACCGGCTTCGTGAATAATTTTACCAGGAGCTTCAAGACCATAATTATTGCTAGCATCATCGTTACCGCCCCAAGTAATTACTGCACCCATATTGTGCATAATTTCCTTGAAGGTTTCCTTCATGTGCTTGGCTTGATTAATTTCGTGTTCGCTCCATTTTACATTAAACTTCAACACAGGAATACCATATTTATCAACCACATTAGGGTCAATAGCACAGTAGTTTGTTTCTAAAGGAATGGCTTCGCCACGGCCAGCCATACCTACACTTGCGCCGTAGAAATAGCGGTAATCTTCTTTTAAACTTGCACCATAACCACCGGGCTGTTTTTGTGTACCGTGTACGGCATATTTGCCATTTAACATTTGGATAGAGCCACCAAACCCATAAGCGGGTTGGCTCATACCGCCCCAATATTCAATATGGTAACCACGAGGGAAATCAAGTTTTTTATTATCTAACCACCAAGGGCTATACACGTGTAAACCGCCCACACCATCTTCGTTGTAACGCTTTCTATCAAAGAGTTTTGGCAATACACCGCCCAATGCAGCACCGGTGCTATCGTGTAAATATTTACCTACAACATTGCTATTATTGGCTAGGCCATTTGGATGATGTGCCGACTTTGAATTGAGTAATAATCTTGCACTTTCGCAAGCACTAGCAGCTACAATTACTGTGCGGCCAGTTACTTGATATTCCATGCCATCATCTTTATTAATGTAGGAAACACCTGTAGCCAAACCTTGGGCATTGGTAAGTACTTCACGAGCCATTGCATTAGCCACAATATCTACATTGCCTGTTTTTAAGGCTGGATAAATTAACACGTTGGTAGCAGAGAAATCGGCTTTAGCCATGCTACAGTTGCGGTTACATTGGCCACAAAAAAAGCATTGCCCCCTATCATTATTTAATTTTTGGGTAAGGATAGACATGCGAGAAGGAATTACATTTACCCCGGCAGTAGTTGCTGCCTGTTTAATAAACAATTCGTGCAAGCGAGGTTTTGGTGGCTTTAGAAAAACGCCATCAGGATCGTTTTCTAAACCTTCATTGGTACCAAAAATACCAATCAATCTATCTATTTTATCGTAGTAAGGTTTTACATCTTCATAGCCTATTGGCCAGTCGTCGCCAAGGCCATCAATACTTTTACGCTTAAAATCTTTGGGGCCAAAACGTAGCGAAATTCGGCCCCAGTGATTGGTACGTCCGCCAAGCATTCTAGCTCGCCACCAATCCCAATCGGTGCCATTTTCTTTGGTGTAGGGTTCACCGTCAATTTGCCAGCCCCAGTAGCAGGCATCAAAGTCGCCAAAGGGGCGATGCTTTGTAGAAGCACCACGGCGAGGGCTTTCCCAAGGATTTTTAAGTTGTGTAATGTTTTTTTGAGGATCGTACATGGCACCAGCCTCAATAATGCAAACCTTTAAACCAGCATTTGCTAAAACATAGGCAGCCATGCCACCACCGGCACCAGAACCTACAATAACAGCATCGTATTGCTTTGGCTGCTTTTTAATGTTGAAATCTCCCATTTTACAATTGTTAATTGAGATGGAAAGTTATGGGAAATATCTTCTGGAACGAAGAATTTTTGAGGTATTAATTTGATACGTTGAAGGAAATCGCTTGTCGTTTTCTTGAAGTAACATTTCTTCCATTTTCTATTGCAGGTATCCATTTGGGGCCTTTTTTTATTACCCTCATTGCTTCTTCCTTAGTGCCATAGCCTGGATCATTAGCTGTAATATCAGAAATATTTCCGTCATTATCTACAATAAAGGTCAGAACAACTCTATAACTGCCTTTAGGTGCATTTCGTTTTGCTGGAATATCTGGATCTAAATTATTTTGTAAATACTTAATCCAAGCAGCTTGTCCACCAATAATCTCGGCATCTCTCATGAATATATAGCTTTGCAAAACGTTACCTGTCGAATCGTAACCTCTTTGAAAAGTTATTATGCCTGTGGTATCATAAAGTGCTTCGCCATTTATTCTTCCATTCGGGTAAAAATATTTACCATTTAATATTTTATTATTCTCATAATAAAAGCTGCTAATCATCTTGCCTTCATCTGAATACTGATAAGAATAACCTTGTTTTATTTTACAGTTTTTATCAAGAAAACTTTCTCTAGTAAATATGTTACTATCACTAATTTTTGTTCTAGTTCTTTGCCAAAAATTTTCGATGACAAATACTTTAGTTACGATATAAGCAGAGTCTTTGCTACAAACAATTCCTTTATTATTATAAAATTGATAAAGCGTATCATTTTGTGCAGATAGATTAAGAGAAATAATAACAGTAAAGACAAGCAGAGATAATACTTTCATAAAAAATAATGCTTTTTTGAGTTTTTTTATGCCAAGCGAATATATGAAACAAATATTGCAAATGCTTAAAGCTTTATACCTTTTGTTTACAAGGCTTCAAAAATGCCATCCTGCCTATTTTTACGTACATTGTTTGCCTCAAAATAGCAACCATTCATAGCAACATACACACCTTTGGGCAAGGTTTGTACAAATGCCAAAGCGCTACCTAAATTGAACAACCCATCTGAGCTACCAAATTTATAAGGTATCATAGCGCCAGTTAATACAATGGTTTTATTGGTTATTTGCGCAGCTAATTTTTTTGCGGTTTCTACCATTGTATCTGTACCATGTGTAATAATAATTTCGGTTTCTTTGGCAGTTTTGCAATAGTGTACAATGGTTTGTCTATCGGCTTCGGTTAATTGCAAACTATCGGCCATCATTAAAGTGTGCGATCTAACATCTGCAAGGTTTCTACCCAATTTTAGCATCTCTTGCAAGTGTGTATTTTTAAAGAATAATTCGCCTGTTAATTCATTGTATTCTTTATCGAAAGTGCCACCTGTAACCAGTATTAATATTGCCATAACTAAGAAAATTTGAAGTGACAAAGATGAATAATATTATGATGCAAGCAATGTGCGTCTTTTCTCTAGCATCATGCCAGCCCTTGCAGTTATGGCTTGTAATTTGGCTTTGGCAGCAGTTATATAGTTCAATTGTTTTTGCTTGCGCTGAAAAAATGCCATTTCATGCACAATCCATTTTACGGCAAAATGATAATAGCGTTTGTTGTAGGTTCTTTTAAAATCAATATCACGGTCGGTATTTTCAGCCCAATTAATATCATTGGCATTGCTAACGGCTTCAACTTCTTCAAACAATTCGGTACCACGAATAGGATATGTAACCGTAATGGTAAACCAATGTGGGTTTGATTTTTTTAAATGTTGCAGTGTTGCTTTTATATCATCTTCTGTTTCTGATGGATAGCCTAACATAATAAATGTACCTGCCTGAATACCTGCTTTTTGAGCCGCATTAATCATGCGTTGAACCACCATCACATCTACCCTTCTATCCATTAAATCAATGATTTTTTGGCTACCGCTTTCTGCACCAATCCATACCCTAAAACAGCCCGATTGTTTTAATAATTGAATCACGTCTTCATTCAATCTATCTGCTCTAGTAATACATTCGTAATTCACTTTTATGTTTTGTAATTCTACCAATTGTGTAAATTCTTCTAGCCACTTGTGGCTTACGGTAAATACATCATCTACAAACCAAATATTGTCTGGCTTGTATTGTTGCTGAATGAATTTTATTTCGTCAATTACGTTTTGTGGCGACCTACGACGATAGCTTTTGCCATAAACGCCACGGCTACACCAATGACAACTATATGGGCAACCACGCATGGTACTTACCGTAACCGAACTGAATCCGTGGTGCTTTTTCCAAGTTTGTAAATAAGCTTCAAGGTTTATTTTTTGCCTATTAGGAAAAGGTAATTCATCTAAATTTTTACGCAGTGTTCTTTCGGGATTAATAATAATTGTACCATCAGTATTTTTAAACGAGATGCCTGGTATAGCTAGATAATCTTGCTGTTGATACAATGCATTCACTAGTTCATAAAAGGTTTCTTCGCCCTCACCCACCACTAAAAAATGTGCACCGCGGTTTAATAGTTGCTCTTTATTGTACCGCACATCTGGGCCACCTAGAATAATTTTTGTGTGCTGTAAACTTGGCTGCGATTGAATAAACTGAATTGTTTTTACCACATTTACTTTAGTCATCAAGTTAACATAAATGGCTAGTATGGTTGGTTGTTTTTCTAGTAAATAGTTCTCGAAAATGTCTCTTGAAGAAAATGTTGTATCGAACACTTCGTGAGCTAGCATGTGGGCATCTAAAAAAGCTGATAGATACAAGATACCTAATGGCGGATAAGGTTTCATGATTGTTTTTTCTCGCTCATCATCCTGCAAAAAATAGCCGTGTGTTAATACTATCATGCTTGTGCTTTGGTTTGCAAATGAATTAAATAATGGTCTGACGCAAAAGCTAAAATGGGTAATTTATTGGCAATACTTTCTAATTGTTCTAGTACTTTTAAAAGTCTTAAATGTTTTGTAAAAAAACCATTGACATAAGATGGTGGCAGAAAAAAACCAATTGGCAATAATGCCTTTTGGTATAAGGTTGATGGTAAATGTTGTTGTAGCCATTTTGGTGAATAATACCAAGTTGCAATACTGTTGTTGTTGCCCAATGATGCCTGTAAGTTATGTTTGGTAAGCCTTCTAAAAATGTGGTTAAATTTCAGTTTCACTGTATAGTACAATGTTTCCCACAAGCAGAAGCGAGGCATTATCACAAGAATAGCTTTACCATTTGTATTTAAAAGTTTGGGTAATTGCGTTTGTAAAAAAGTATTAAACTCGTTAGGTGCAATACAGTTTAAGCCACCAAAATTTGAAAAAACAATATCGAATTTTTCTTGTTCACCGTTCAAACAGCCTATGTTGCGAATATCCATTTGCTTACAAACAACTTGTTGTTGTAAATGATTGCTTGCAATTTTAGCTTCGGCAATTTTGATCATTTCACTTGAAATATCTGTTGCTAAAACCGTAGCTCCATTTTGAGCAAGCCATTTGGCATCTTCACCAGTACCACAATTTAATTCTAGCACTTGCACATTGGTTTTATCTTGTAAAATTTCTGTAAGATGCTGCCACACTTGCTTTCGCTGTGCTAAACCAACGGCCGAGTTGGTAAAACTATTGTCGTAGCTATTAGCTAAATAGTCAAATGGTACAGACACTAGGCTAAAGATTTAAGTTTCAAATAACTCCATTTTTCAGCTAACCAATAGTAAGGTAATTTGGTTGCAGCCTTTAATCGTGTAACATCTTTTTTACGTAGTAATTTACCAATATTTTGAAGATTAAATTTACTCTTTTGCAAATGAAATACTTTATGTGTGTGGCTATATAAGTGCTTGTAATAACTTGGCGAAAAGGTACCTTTATACATCATGGCTAGGTCGTCGGAGTCGGTCCAGTTTTGTTTGTATTTCAGTTGCTCTTTTACCTTGTTGTAAAAGCCTGTACCAGGCAAAGGATAAGACACAGATATGCCAATATCGTGTGGTAGTAAGTCTTTCAGCATTTGCAATGTTAAATTAATGTCACTTGCATTTTCACCTAAGTAGCCGTATTGCAAAAACAGGCAAACCTTTACACCGTGCTTTTTTAAAAGTGTTGTTGCTTCGTATATCTGCTGAATAGTAGTGCCTTTATCCATAGCATCAAGCACTTTTTGTGAGCCGCTTTCTGCCCCCATCCAAACTTCATCTAAACCGGCTTCTAGCAAATTTTTAATGGTATCTTCTTTCAGCAATAAATCTGCCCTGCATTGTATTTTAAGTTTGGGCTTAATATTGGTTGTTTTTAAAAGTTTGTTAAACTCGGTAAGCCAACTGGGTTTTAGTCCAAAAATATCATCGCAAATCCAATAGTGCCGTGCATCATGCACTGCGTACAGCATATTTAATTCTGCCACAACAGATGCTGCATCACGGGTATTATATCTATTACCGTAAATAGGTTTAGCGCACCAATTACACTTAAAAGGGCAGCCTCTTGTAGTTGCAATATTTAGTGAAAAGTAACCGTGGTGCTGCATCCAAATAGTTCTATAGCTGTAGATATTTATCAAATCCCAGGCTGGCATTGGTAGCAACTCAAGGTTTGTAAGTACTTGCCTTTTAGGGTTTGTAACCAACTGTTCATTTACAAGATAGCTTATGCCTAAGCATTGTTCAATTGGTGTATCTTCTTGCAAAAGTTCTAGCAAAGTCAATTCTGCTTCACCATTCATTACTACATCTGCGCCAGCTTGCAAATACAAAAACGGATTATCTGTAGCATCTGAACTATTTACCAATACTTTACAGCCAGCAGCTTTTGCAAGAGCCATCATCTCAAAACAAGCATTGCGCATAACGGTTAAACACATCTTACTGAGATAATTAAAATTATCATCGTACACTACAAAGTAATAAGGTTTAGATGCTGCAATAATTGGTTGAATATTATTGGGTGAAGTTTCTAAGCTGCTATCAAAAAGTGCTACATCGTGACCATCTTTTTGAGCCACTGCTGCTGCAACAATAGTACCGTATGGTGGATAAGGCTTTTGTAATTGCCATTGTTTTTCATCAAGCCTATAGAAATATGCGTTTGTAAAAAGTACCTTCAACGTGTAATTATTTATTGATGAAACGAATTTGCAAATGCGAGTTAAAACTTGATATTTAAAAGACTTTCATATTGCTGCATACGACTGGTAAAAAGCGACATAATAGAACCATAATGGTTTTGCGTGTGCGCCTTTGCTGTAAAGCGTTTCAGTTCAAGTTCATTAGCATTTGTAAACTTACTTTTAGCCATTTTTTTGCGCCAGTTTTTTTGTGTTAACAACATCAATTTTTTATCGGCCCACTCACCAAATTTATTATTAAAGAGTGCTTCAAATGTTTGCTGCAAAATGCTTTGCGTATAAGGTACGTACTGCGTAGTATGTTGGTTTGCGTTAGGGAAATATTGCTTCGTCCAATCGTTGTAACGCTGAAATATTCGGTAGATTTTACCATTGTAAGTTGGTATTAAGGTTACAATTTCTATGGCCGAATAATAAGTGCGATGTTGAATAGCAAGATGCTGCTCATCTATCATGTAGTTGTAGCAAAAAAACTTACAACGATTGAAGAATAAAAGCTTTTGGCAAATAATGAAAAACAATCTACAAACCCATAAACGATTAGGTGCTGTAATGATGAAATAATCAATATCAGATTGCTTGTCGATATAGTTTTTAGAAATAGAACCAGATAACATAACACCTCTAACAAAAGGAAAATGCTTGATAAGCGCAGTAACCCATTTGGCAATACGTAAATATTTCTTTGCTTTTTTATTGGCTATTAAACGTTGCTCTACCAAATTTTTATCGTTGCGCAGCAAATAAAAACCATTGATAAAATAAACATAACCACCCCTCACAAGCTCGCAAAGTGCAGGCTTTAAAGATTCAATAGCATCAATATCGCTGCGTTCAAAAATTTCAGTAAGCGTTAAAGGATAACTAAAAATATCAGAATAAATAAGCACCTTTAGTGCTATTGCTGCATCAGCCGATACTAAAGGTCTCGATTTGAGATATGCAACAGCTAACGACATACTTAACTTTTTTATTGTTATTCAACTAGTTAATCGTAATTGAATAAGCAATGGTTGCCAATACTTTTTAAATTTTAAATAAAAAAAAGCAACCTTTTTTAATAGTTGAACTATATAAATACAAGGCTTAACGCTTATGAGAATAGTGTACTTAAATTATTTCTGCTCAAAAAAATACGATAAGCCAGAAGATTGGTTGGCTAAAATGCAACCTGTAAATGTTGTGCTAGAAGAACTAGCCAAAAAGCATACTGTAATTTCTGTGCAGCAGATAAATTACAATGACGAAATTAAAAGGCACTCGGTTGATTATCGATTTGTAAACTTCTATAAGAAAACAACACTTCTACCCTTTCGCTTAAGCCATTTTGTAAAAAAGTTACAGGCAGATGTAATTATTATTCATGGTACAGTATTTCCAATACAAACCATTTTATTAAAATTAGTAGTTGGCAAAAGCGTTACTATTGTTGTACAACATCATGCCGAACTTCCATTTAAAGGCATAAAAAAGATGGTGCAAAAAATTGCTTCATTTTTTGTAGATGCCTACTTTTTTCCATCAAAAAAAACTGGCAAAATATGGCAAGCAGAAGGTAATATTGATAGTGCAAAACCTATTTTCACAATTTATGAAGGGGCATCTACTATTCAACAAATTGATAGGGTAAATGCGAGATTATTTACTAAGGTAAATGGCTATCCTACTTACATTTGGGTTGGGAGATTAGATGCTAAAAAGCAACCACTACAAGCAATACAAGCATTTGCTAGTTTTTTAAAAGTACAACCAACAGCTAGGTTATACATGCTATTTTACAGTAGTAATTTAATAGAAGAAGTTGCAAGTTATTTGGGGCAAAATGAATCTCGTTGTAACAATATTATTTTGGTTGGTAAAATAGCTCATCAGGATTTGTACAATTGGTATTCTAGTGCAGATTTTTACATCTCAAGTTCTTTACATGAAGGCACTAGTTTCACATTGTCGGAAGCCATGTCTTGCGGTTGTGTACCTATTGTTACCAATATACCTACACTTGCCGAGATGCTAGGTAATAACTGTGGTTTGTTGTATAATGTAGGTAATAAAAATGCCTTGTTTGAAGCATTAGTAGCATCAGTAAGTGTAGCAATTGAAGAAGAAAGTAGCAAGACATTACAACAATACAAACGGCACTTGAGCCCAAGTAGCATTGCCAATAATATTGAAGCAGCTTTAGCCCAATTAGTATGAGTAACAGAAAACGCATTGCCATAATTACACACGGTGGTATTGGTGGTGGCCATCGAGGGCAAGGCATACCTGTAATGATGCAATTGGTAGCTAAATTAGCTAATGAATTTGACGTAACTGTTTTCTCATTAACGCAATTGAATAAAGGCTTTATACCGCCAAATTATACGGTAAAAACATTGCCAGTAAAAGACAGTACCAACTTGTACTTGAAACTTTTTTTACTACTTCTAATACTTCTCAAAACGCATATTAGTAAGCCCTTTAGCTTGTTTCAAGCTTATTGGGGTTTTCCAGGTGGGGTACTTGCAGCTATTATGGGTAAGTTAACGGGCAAGCCGGTTGTTACTACTTTTAAAGGTGCAGAAGTGGTAAATTTACCAGAAATTAGCTATGGATTATTGGCTTCAAAACAAATGTGCTGGCTACTTAAGCAGGTAACTAAGCATAGCGATTGCTTGGTGGCACAATCAAATTACCATCTTGAAAAAATTAAAGAAAGTGGCTTGCCATACAATCAATTGACCATCATTTATGGTGGTGTAAATACGTGTGAAATATCTATAAACGTTACAAAATTGCTAATACCACCCTATCAGTTTTTTCATGCCGCCAATCTTAATTTAGTAAAAGACCAAACAACACTTTTGCATGCTTTTAAAATACTCTCATCGCAAATTGATTGCGTTTTGCACATAGCAGGCTTTGATACTTTACATGGGCAAATACAGCTACTTTCTAAAGATTTAGGATTAAGCGAAAAAGTTGTTTTTCATGGTATGCTTACGTTCAATGAATTGCAAACATTCTATCAGCAAGCACACATTTTTTTACTCACTTCTTTATCAGAATCACAAGCGTTGGTAGTAAATGAAGCAATGGCAAATGGTTGCGTTGTTTGCGGTACAAGGGTTGGTTTATTGGCCGACCTAGAAGATAAAGCAACATTGGCTGTAGAAATTAAAAACGCAAAAGCCCTAGCAAATAAAGTATTAGCCTTGTTACAAAATGATACACAATACAAGTTATTACAAGCCTTTGGTAAAGAATGGAGTTTTAAACATGACATTAATTATACTGTAAAAGCCTACTCAAATTTGTACCATCAATTAACACAGTAATAGTACTATCATAAAATCATCGCTACATTTTAACCATACTTTACATCAATCCGTTTACAACATAAGGCTGAAGAGCGTAATTTTCAACATTCTAAATAATCCATCAACAGAAGTGTAAGTTTGTATGAACAACTATGCCCACATGCAAGTAGATTTTGAAAGAAATAAGAACCTAAAAGCTTCAGGCATTACGCTATTGATATGCAGCTTATTGTTTATCATTTTCTTTTTTGTACAATGGTCGTTACCCAATATTCCACCGCCCGTACAAGAAGAAGGTATTGAAGTAAACTTAGGCAACAGCGAAACAGGTATTGGTGATATTGCACCACAAACACCTGGCGAACCTTCTAAAGTTGAAGAAGCAGTTGCTAACACCCCACCTGCTGCAAAACCAGCCGCACAACAACCGCAAAATATTGCCACAGACGAGAACGAAACCGATGATGCTGCAACCGTTAATAAACCTACAAAAACCAACGTAAAACCAAAGCCCAACAACAACCCACCAGTAGTTGCAAAAAAGCCAAAAGCCGAAGTACCACCAACACCACCTGCACCAAAACCACGTGCACAAATGGGTAAATATTCTGGCGGTAGTGGTACAGGCGGCAATAATGGCGATACTTACAATGGAGTAAAAAATGAAGGTATTGCAGGTGGTACTGGTGATCAGGGCAAGCCAAATGGCAATACCAATAGTGATAGTTATACAGGTAATGGAGGCACCGGCAATAGTGGTGTAACCATTAGAAGTGGCCTTGCTGGCAGACGTTTTTTTAAGCTACCAAGCTTTGAAGACGAATTTAACGAACCTGCAAAAGTAGCCGTAGATATTGTGGTTGATAAAAGCGGTAATGTAACTTCTGCAACAGTAAATCCAAGAGGCACTACCACCACCAACAGTAGTATTCGTAGTATTGCACTGCGCAAAGCAAGAGAACTAAAATTGAATGTTGGCACAGAAGATGAACAAACAGGAACGATTGTTTTTAATTTTAAGTTGAGAGGGTAGCATTTCAAGTTTCAAGTTTCAAGTTTCAAGTTTCATCTTTTACGTCTCGCCTTTCACTTTTCACATTTCACCTTTCACATCTCACCTTTCACGTTTCACATCTCACTTTTCACCTTTCCCGTTTTCACGTTTTCACATTTCACATTTTCACATTTCACGTCTCACTTTTCACCTTTCACGTTTGTTAGCGCCTGAAATAAGTTGACCGTTTTAAGGGTATTTTCAAACACTTAAA
>JASGCX010000082.1:14574-17181 GCA_030053925.1 Flavobacterium sp. | reverse complement strand
AGTTTTTAGTACTTAATAACAGCGTACATCCATCCAATCTGCGTCATCAGCGTTCAAATATTGTGTGGCTTTTTTAGTCTTTAGTACTTAATAACAGCGTACATCCATCCAATCTGCGTCATCAGCGTTCAAATATTGTGTGGCTTTTTTAGTCTTTAGTACTGCCTAACAGCGTACATCCATCCAATCTGCGTCATCTGCGTTCCAATTCTTCGCTAAACTTGGCAACGATTGCATAGATATTGCCACTAGAACAATTGCAACATTTTTTAAGAATTTATTTTGCAGTCGCTTTGCAAATGCCATATCACTTAAACAAGCATTTGCCATAGTTAAAATCATTAGACATCACAAAAGCCATTAGAAACTATTTTTCACCATTAGTCAAATGATTTACAATCACATGAAACTTAACTTTGTATTGCCTTCTATTACCTGTTTGTTGTTATTTATTGGCGCAGCTAATACTGTTTTTGCCCAAAGTAAATACTATGTAGCCACCACTGGTAGCGATGCCAATAGTGGCACTTCTGTAAGTGCGCCTTTTGCTACACTAGCCAAAGCAGTAGCAGTAGCCATTGTACCTGGCGATACCATTTTTGTACGCAGTGGCACTTATACTGTTGCTACTACCATCAGCATAAAAAAACCTGGTACAGCCGCTAAACACATTGTATTAACTGCCTACAAACCAGACCTTGTAACAGCCGATTCAAGACCAGTTTTCGACTTCTCTTCAATGACATTGTCTAGCAGTAATAGAGGCATTTCACTGTCTGGTGCTAACTACTGGGATATTTACGGCATCATTATTAAAGGTGCTGGCGATAATGGTATGAACGTAAGTAGCACTAGCAATACCAAGATAGAATTTTGCAGTTTTACCCGCAACAGAGATACTGGCTTGCAATTAGGTGGCGGCTCTAACAATATTTACATCATCAATTGCGACTCTTACGAAAATGCTGACCTTGGTACAGGCAGCACCACTTCTGGTGGCAATGCCGATGGCTTTGCTGCTAAACTAGATATTGGCGACAATATTATTTTTAGAGGCTGTAGGGCTTGGATGAATTCGGACGATGGCTGGGATGGCTACATGCGACCAAGCAACCCCACACCACCAACCAATGTAAAATGGCGCATGGAAGATTGTTGGGCTTTTAGAAATGGCTACTATTGGTTAGATAATAGTACCACTTCTAGCATGAATGGTAACGGTTTTAAAACTGGCGGTAGCGATACCAAAGACCTTGACCACGACTGCACCATGATTAAATGTTTGGCATTTTTAAACAAGTCAAATGGCTTTGATCAAAATAGCAATGCAGGTTCTATTTACATGTACAACTGTAGCTCGTACAAAAATTCTGGTAAAGATTATTTTATGACAAGCACACCCACTTATGTTGCAGGCGCACAATTGGTAGTACAAAACAGTTTATCACTTGGGTCAAATGGAGTAAGCTTTCCTGCAGCAGCCACTGCCACACGTGCCTTAACTAATACGCACAATTCTTTTAAAACCAGTATTACTAGTACCGAAATAGTATCTTTTGATACCACTGGCGTTACTAACCCACGTAGCCTTGATGGCAGCTTGCCAGTAAGCAACTTTATGCAACTAAATACCACAGTAGCTGCACCTTATACTTATATAGACCAAGGCACTAACTTATCTAGTATTTCTTACCACGATGCTTTGGGCATACCTTTTATTGGCGCAGCACCAGACCTTGGTGCTTTTGAAAGCAACTTAAATACACTACCAGTTCAACTGATTACTTTTACCGCCAACCCTAATAGCCAAGGTGTACTACTAAACTGGACCATTGCCAACCAACTAAACAACAAAGGCTGGGCTATTGAACGCTCAAATACTAGCACTAATAATTTATGGACCGAAATTGGTTTTGTAAATGGCGATGGCAATAGCACAGCCGTAAAAACCTACAATTTTCACGATAGTAATACTTATACCGGTAGCAATTATTTCTACCGTTTAAAACAAATAGATGCAAATGGGCAAATAACTTATAGCCATGTAGTAGTAGTGTATGCTAGCAACAACACGGCACAGTTGCAGTTATTGGCCTATCCAAACCCTACACGCAATAACCTTACCGTACAGTACCAAGTGGCAAGCCTAGCACAAGTAAGGCTAGCCATTTACAACTTACAAGGTGTATTGGTACAATCGTTGGTAAATGCGCAGCAAGCTGCTGGTAGGTTTCAGCAAAACATTGCCACCCAACAATTACCTGCCGGCAAATATTGGATACAGCTAGCCATAGGCGAGCAAATGACCATAGCAAGTTTTGTGAAGCAGTAGGTATTGCACAAAAAGCAACAAAAAAGGCAAACAACACAAAGTATAGTATCATAAAAAAGCTGCGATAGCATTATGTTATCGCAGCTTTTTAGTGGCAATTATGCTTACTGTATTTTAAGATAAATAGGATTTTTGTGCCAATATTTTTTGAGGTATTGAAGAAAATAAGCCTATTTGTGCCAATCCTTTTGAACTATTGAAGCAAATTAGTCTATTTGTGCCAATATTTTTTGAGGTATTGAAGTAAATAAGCCTATTTGTGCCAATATTTTTTA
>JASGCX010000082.1:3856-14474 GCA_030053925.1 Flavobacterium sp. | reverse complement strand
TTAGGTATTGAAGCAAATAAGTCTATTTGTACCAATATTTTTTGAGGTATTGAAGCAAATAAGTCTATTTGTGCCAATATTTTTTGAGGTATTGAAGTAAATAAGCCTATTTGTGCCAATATTTTTTAGGTATTGAAGCAAATAAGTCTATTTGTGCCAATATTTTTTTAGGTATTGAAGAAAATAGAACTATTTGTGCCAATATCTTTTGAGGTATTGAGGAAAATAGAACTATTTGTACCAATATCTTTTGAGGTATTGAAGTAAAAAAACTACTACCGCAGTATCTGTAGAGCAAGCAGAAACTAAGTTGAAAATTGAGAAATGAGGATTTTTTGAGAAAAGGGGGTGTTTTAAGTAACCCACAATACAAAAAACCTAATACTAAAACATTGCTAATTAATAGCAGAATTTTTGCTGGTGTAGTTGGTGGTAGTGACTATTTTTGTGTTGGTGGCAAACGTAAAATGACAAGACTAAAATTCATATCAGGACTTTTATTAACTGCGTTCATCGCTTGTGGACAAAGTTCAAATAATAGGACACCTTCAACGACAAACAATCACAAGAATGACAATAGCCAAGTTAAATATGTTTTGTTTGGAGTTTTTTGTGGTGAGTGCTCTGGGCATTGTGCGACAATGTTTAGATATAATATGATGGGAAACTCAAACACTCTTTTTATTGACAGTACTGACAGTTATTTTAAAAACTATGGCAAAGTTGTTTGTAAGACACAAATTAGCGACATAAACAAATTTCAACTTATTAATAAATTAGTCAGACAAATTCCGTCAAGACTTTTAGCATCAAAAAAATTAGAAGAAACTTTCGGTTGCCCAGATTGTACTGATGGTTGTGGAATTTATTTTGAAATTGGACAATACAAAAGTATAAAAAAGATTTATATAGACTATCATACATCAGAACTATCTAATGATATTAAAGACTTTGGTGAACTAATTAAAACGACTTTGGTTGGGCTAAATAAAAAATAAACTGACAGAAGAACACAAAACGTCTCCCACCAACATTAGGGTTTGACATTATTGCGGCTTTACGAATATTGCCTCAACTTTTGTTCTTTATTGTACTTCAGTGCGGGCTAGATGTTATATATATATATGCGGAAATTATTGGGCTTTGGTTATGGGCTAACGGCACCTTCGAAATTACCCCCAACCTTCGCCAAGCCCTGCCTTTGGTGGCAATATTTCGAGACCATCAAATTGGGACGAAACTTTAATAAATAAATCCTATTTTTGAACTATGAAAAAGAAAGAAATAAATAAAGACGTTGTATTGAAATCAGTAGCAAAAATGCTTTCAAACAAAGAATCTGTTCTTTCATACATAAAGGGAAAGACTACTTTAAATGCACTAACTCAAAAAGGAATCAAGTTTGCTAAACCACTATAATTATGTTTTTGACAAGGTAATTGAAATAACAGTAACAGATTTTGAAATACAAAGACTTTACACTGCATTTATGTTTCACAAGAAAAACCCAAACTATAAAAAACTAATGCAGATATACAATAGAATTGAAGAAGTACTTAACGCTGAAAAATAATACTCCCCCCAACATTAGGGTTTGACATTTTTGCGGCTTTACAAATATTGCCTCAACTTTTGTTCTTTATTGTACTTCAGTGCGGGCTAGATGTTATATATATGCGAAAATTATTTGTCTTTGGTTATTGGCTAACGGCACCTTCGAAATTACCCAAGAACGCAACCCTCTAGCGGTGTGCGTAATTTTTAAGAGTACCCGTTTAACAAAATCTTTTACTATCTTTAACCTGAGTTGCCTTAATTTCGCAGACTAAAAAAAACAAAATGACTCTGAATTTAATTGAAAAAAATATTGTCATTCTAGGTATATTTAAACCAAATCTTTTTGACAAGTTGTTTTTTATTAAAAATAACCTTGCTGATGAAAGTCATTTCACTGACAAATCTGTGTTTATTCCAGAACTATCAATAATTGATACAAATGAATTTATTGTAAATATAACCCAGAACAGAATTGTAATAAACACAAAAAACGCAAATATCAATAACAATATTCAAAACATAGCTGCCTCTATAATAATAAACACAGATTCCATAATTAATGCTATTGGATATAATTTGAAATGGGTTTTATTTATAGAACAAAACTTAAATAAGTTTAGCAAACAGTTATTTTTTTCAGATAACAATAAAACAATAAACAACTACTTTAATTCAGAAGATACTGAATATGGTTATTATGTAAGCAAAGACTATGAATACAGTAGACTGAAATTAGACATAAAGCCATCAATTATTCAAAAAATAGATACAAATGAGAAGATTAGAGTTCTAACTTTTGACTTTAATTTTCACATCGAAAATAATCATACCGCAGAGGAACTTAAAAAAATAGCCCTAGACTATGAAAATTTCATAAGTATTGCAAATAAAATAGTAGCCGAATATGACTAATAATGATAATTTTATTTTAGAGAAAAGTACAGCTAATTATAAACCTTATTTTGAGAGTGAGAATAAAGCAGGTTATCAAATGGTTGCTGACAGCTTTATATTTGCAATTCAAAAAGACAATAATATAAGTATGATTGGTGGTGCTTTAAACCCAATTACTGAAAATATTTTTGAAATACTAAAAGAAAATTCAGACAAAGAAAACTTATACATAACTGCTATTGAAAATCTTTTAAAGCAAAAGGAATACCTCAATTTATTTTATCAAGCTAATCAAAACTTAATTTCTAATGAGGAGTTTAATGAAGAATTAGAAAAAAACGAGCATAAATACCTAATTAAAATTAATGACAAAATTGAATTAAGGAATATCAAATTATTAGCAAATATTGTAAGCAAAATAAAATTCGATTTATCTGAAGATGACGTATCAGAAATCTTTGCTGTGAATCATAACTTAATTTCTAATATTTTAGAAAACAAAAATAGAAATGAAAATAGTTTACGATAATTCTTCTATAGAGTGTTCTTCTGCCGAAGTTATTTCAAGACAAATTATACCATCATCTTTTGTCGAATTTAACAAAGTTGGTAAATGTCTGACTTATAAATGCAAAAAAAATAGCGAGGCATCCATATTAAAAGAGTTAACCCCAAAAGAGCCGGTAATAAACAAAAATTCGTATTTAGACATACACGCAAAAGTTGAATGTGAAAGTTTATTTGTTGCTGTTTGTAAAGCAAAACCCTACAAAATAGATGTTATAAATCATTCTGGCAGGCACAAGGCGCAGTATATGAAAACGTATGAATTTACATTTGCAAAAATCTCAAAGCAACTTGTTAACATTCCTCAATTAAATCCACAAATTGAGTTTTTACCAATAGACTGCTAAATAAAACTACCACCAACAATTGGTTTGGCAAAAGCTTCCGCCGTTGTTGGTATGCAGGGCAGGCAGTGTAAACGGTTAGTACGCCTTAGATACTTCGTGCCTCAGCATAACAACCTTTGCGTACTTCGTATTCTTTGTGCCTTTGTGAGAAACCTTACGCTTAGATAAAGCCCCACAGCATACAAAACGTACAAGTAAGCAATCAGCCACGGCGGAAAAAGCTACAACCGAAGCATTATAGTAGTACAAAAGCTAGCTACATAAAAAATACCACACGCATCAGCAACAATCAGTAAAATCTGCGTCATCTGCGTTCCCTTCCTATCCTTATTTTTGCCACAAATTTTTTGTAATGACTTTTATAGAAGAACTATGTTGGAGGGGCATGATTCAGGATATTATGCCAGGCACAGAAGATCAATTGGCGAAGGAAATGACGAGTGCCTATATTGGCTTTGACCCTACAAGTGATAGCTTGCACATTGGTAGTTTGGTGCCTATTTTATTGCTGGTGCATTTGCAAAAAGCGGGGCATAAACCGTATGCACTGGTAGGCGGTGCTACTGGTATGATAGGCGACCCTAGCGGTAAAAGTGAAGAACGTAATTTGCTAAGTGCCGAGGTTTTGGCACATAATCAAGCGGGTATAAAAAAGCAATTGGAACGCTTTTTAAACTTTAACAACAGCTTGCCTAACAAGGCCGAAATGGTAAACAATTACGATTGGTTTAAAGAGATGTCTTTTTTAGAATTTATACGAGACGCTGGCAAGCACATTACCGTAAACTACATGATGGCTAAGGAAAGCGTGAAAAAGCGTTTGGATGGCGACACAGGTATGAGTTTTACCGAATTTACCTATCAGCTAATTCAGGGTTACGACTTTTACTGGCTGTACCAAAACAAAAACTGTAAGCTACAAATGGGCGGCAGCGACCAATGGGGCAACATTACCACAGGTACAGAATTGATACGCAGAAAAGCCGGCGGCGAGGCATTTGCATTTACCTGCCCACTGGTAAAAAAAGCCGATGGCGGTAAGTTTGGCAAAAGCGAGAAGGGCAATGTGTGGTTAGATGCCAATAAAACAAGCCCTTATCAGTTTTATCAGTTTTGGCTAAATGCAAGCGATGAAGATGCGAAGAACTGGATAAAACTATTTACACTATTAGATAAAGAAACGATAGATAGCTTAATTGTTAGGCATGATGCAGCACCGCATTTGCGTGTATTGCAAAAAACATTGGCAGAGCAATTGACCGTGTTTGTGCATAGCAGTGCAGATTATGAATTTGCAGTAAAAGCGAGTGAAATTTTGTTTAATAATGATACGGCTGAAATACTACAACAGCTAAATGAAACGCAGTTGCTGCAAGTAATGGACGGTGTACCCACAGTAAACATTAGCAAAGCACAAATAGAAGCGGGCTATGATTTTGTGAGCTTTTTAGCAGAATCAGCAGTTTTTTCTAGTAAAGGCGAAGCAAAGAAAATGCTGCACGCAGGTGGTTTAAGTATTAATAAAGTGAAAGTGAATAGTGAGAAGTCGGTAGTGAATAGCGATGATTTGTTGCAAGGCAAGTACATATTGTTGCAGAAAGGAAAGAAGAATTATTATTTAGTAGTGGTGGGTTAGCCACAATTAGCTACAATTAGCCACGAATGCACTAATAAGCACTAATGCTTTATTTAGTTTTAATCATTAACATTCGTGTTTATTCGTGTATTCGTGGCAAAAAAGTACATTTTATATCTGGTTTTGGTGCCAATAAACATTCGTGTTTATTCGTGTATTCGTGGCAAAAAAGTACACAGTAATACCCAAAAATCTGTTTCACATCCGCGGCACTACAGATAAAACTTTGCCATTCTTTTTAACAAAATTGGTTAATGTATGCATAAAAAGTGGCGAACACTTGATGATACTGAATAAAGCGGCGGAAATAAGTGTGCTGCTTTCAAAAAAAAATTAGAATATCGCAATTTTTTTTGGAACATCATAATCACACCCTTATTTTTGCAACCCGATTAGAAATAATCACATACGGATTGGGTTATTGTGTAATGGTAGCACTACAGTTTTTGGTTCTGTCTGTCTAGGTTCGAATCCTGGTAACCCAACCAAAAGGTCATCGCAAGATGGCCTTTTTTGTTGCCCATAAACACAATAACGCCTGTGCGAGACTTTTATTGTAGCAATTGGTATTGTTCCATTTTTTGGAAAAATAAATTGAAATTATAAATAGAAAAACTGTGAGAATAAGTAATTAAGCAATCGATTGCTTGATTTATTGCATTAAAATTACTTTATTTGCGCAGCTAATGAAAAAAAGAACAACCATATATGATATTGCGAAGGCACTACAGTTAACACCCTCTACTGTGTCTAGGGCACTTAATAACCACTCAAACATTAGCGAAGCCACAAAAAAAATTATTAAACAAAAGGCAATAGAACTTAATTATAAACTAAACACTCATGCACAAAATTTGCGTATGGGAGGCTCCAAAACCATCGGGGTAATTGTTCCAAAAATAAATATAATTTTCTTTTCCAACATAATTGCTGGTATAGAAGAAATTGCTAACCAATATCAGTACAATATTATCATTTGCCAATCTAATGACACTTATAAAAAAGAAATTGATTGTGTAAATACGTTGATTAACCAAAATGTGGCTTGTATTTTTATTTCACTTGCAGCCGATACAAAATCGAACGAGCATTTAAAAGATATTTTACAGCATCAAATTCAGCTCATTCAATTTGACAGGGTAGATAATAAAATTAAAACCAACAAGGTTTTAAACGATGATGATGAAATTATGCTAGATGCAGTGGAACATCTTCAAACTCAAGGTTATCAAAAAATTGTACACCTTGCCGGCCCACAAAATATTGGCATTTATAAAACAAGAAAAGAAGGCTTTGAAAAAGCCCTGCTACAGCACCATTTACCACAAAACAAAAATGTTGTTATTGAAGATTGCTACACCAAAGAAATAGCAACAACAAATATTACTAACTTACTAAGTGGCAACAACAGACCCGATGCAATTATTGCTGCGGCAGATTTTATGACACTTACAATATTAGATGTTGCAAGAAAATTAGGCATTAGAATACCTGAAGAACTTGGTGTAATTGGCTATTCTAACGAGCCTTACACAGAATTAACAACACCAACTATTACCACAGTAGACCAGTTTAGCTTTAATATGGGGCAAACTGTGGCAAATTTGTTTTTTCAGGACCTAAAAAATATTAGTCAAACCAGCATACCCAAGTCTATCGTTATTAATCCAAAACTAATTGTGCGGGCTTCAACAACAAGAATAAAATAGATTTGGCAGTTACGCTTTTTTTACAAAATTTAGCAATCGATTGCTAAAATAATTGCAGATAAAATTTATAATTAAAACCTAACACTAATTATGGCACTACCTACATCTACCAACACCAGTAGCAACTACCAACCAAACAAAAGTTACCTTTTGCCATTTATTTTGGTAACGAGTTTGTTTTTCTTTTGGGGTTTTGTACACAATTTAGATCCTGTATTAATACCACATTTAAGAAAAACTTTTCAATTAACGTATGTACAATCTTCTTTAGTTGATTTTTCCGTTTTCATTGCTTATTTCCTTATGGCATTACCAGCGGGTTTTGTGATGCGAAAATTCGGCTTTAAAGCAGGAATTATATTAGGTCTTTCTTTATTTGCCTTGGGCTGTTTTATGTTTATTCCTGCGGCAAACACTAATTTATACATTTTCTTTTTAGGTGCATTATTTATTGTTGCTTGTGGACTCACTTTTTTAGAAACAGCAGCCAATCCTTATGCAACAATTTTAGGTGATCCTGCAACATCTACACAGCGTCTAAATTTTGCACAATCTTTTAATGGTTTGGCAGTCGTTTTAGCACCGCTTGTTGGTGGAAAAATTATATTATCTGGCACAGAATATACCAAAACACAACTAGATGCAATGTCGGCAACGGATTTAGCAATCTATTTGCAATCTGAGGCAGATAGGGTAAAAATGCCATACATGATATTGGGTATCATTATTTTGGTTATTGCAGTTATTTTTTTCATTACCAAATTACCCGATAGCAAAGATGACGGTAAGGTTGGAAGTGGATTTAGTAAAATCTTAAGATTTACTCATTTAAGAGGCGCCGTAATTGCACAATTTTTTTACGTAGGCGCACAAGTTTGTGTAGGTAGCTTTTTTATTAATGTAGCTAGAAGTGCGGTAAACATGGACGAAATTACTGCATCTGAATATTTGAGTTATGGCTATGGTATTGCTTTTGTTTTAGGAAGGTTTGCAGGAACATTTTTCATGCGTTTTTTAACCCCACAAAAGCTATTATCTATCTACGCAATTATTAGCGTTTTGTTATGCATTCTAGTGGCATTTGCAACAGGTATAATTACAGTTTATGCCATGATTGCCTTGTCATTTTTCATGTCTATCATGTTTCCTACCATTTTCGCACTAGGTATTAAAGATTTAAATTCTACCGATACAAAAATGGGCTCTAGCTTAATTATTATGGCTATTGTTGGTGGTGCGCTGTTACCATTAGTATTAGGACAAATTGCTGATGTAACCAAAAGTATCCAATATGGTTACATTGTTCCACTAGCTTGCTTTGCAGTGGTAGCATGGTATGGTTTAAGTGGTAGTAAAGTACAGCAAAAAGCTTAAAAATTAAAGAACGATTAATAAATAATTATGTTTCAGTTAACCAACAAAGTTGCCGTAATTACTGGTGGTGGTAGTGGTATTGGTAAAGCCATGTCTGTTTTATTTGCAAAGCAAGGTGCAACCGTTCATATTATTGAACTGAACCAGGATAATGCCAAGCAAACAGTAGATGAAATTGTTGCTTCAGGCGGCAAGGCTTTTGCCCATAGTTGCAATGTGGCTAATCAACAACAGGTACTTGACACTTTCAATGCTATTGGCAATTGTAATATTCTCATTAACAATGCAGGTATTGCACACATTGGCAAAGCCGATACAACACCAGAGGCTGACTTTGACAGGGTGATGACTGTAAACGTAAAAGGTGCTTACAACTGTATTTATGCAGCCATTCCTAAGTTGAGAAATAATAATGGCGTTATTATCAATATGGCTTCTATCGCATCAAATGTGGGCATTGCAGACCGTTTTGTGTATAGCGTATCCAAAGGTGCTATTAAAGCTATGACCATGAGTGTTGCAAGAGATTATATTAAACAAGATATTCGTTGTAATTCAATTTCGCCAGCACGGGTACACACACCGTTTGTAGATGGCTTTTTGACAAATAATTATGCAGGTAACGAAGCCGAAATGTTTGAAAAATTATCTCAATCGCAACCCATTGGCCGCATGGCCCAACCACAAGAAATAGCCTCACTCGCATTGTACTTGTGTAGCCAAGAAGCAAGCTTTATTACCGGCTGCGATTACCCAATTGATGGTGGATTTACAACTTTAAATAACTAAAAAAAAAATACAAAATGAAACTTTGTCGCTACGGAAATATTGACAATGAATTTCCTGCCGTACTTATAAATGGTACTCGTTACGATGTATCTGCTTTCACCAACGATTTTGATGAAAAATTTTTTGTAAATGATGGTATTGCCAAACTAACTACTTGGTTTGAAGCCAACAAAAGCCAATGTAAAATTGTAAATAGCAGCGAAAGATGGGCTTCTTGTGTAGCACGTCCTTCAAAAATTATTTGTATTGGTTTAAACTATGCCGATCATGCAGCAGAAAGCAATATGGCTATACCAAAAGAACCAATTGTTTTCTTTAAATCTACCTCTAGTTTGGTAGGGCCAAATGATGATTTAGTAATTCCAAAAAACAGCAAAAAAACCGACTGGGAAGTAGAATTAGCAGTAATTATTGGTAAAAAAGCCACTTATATTGAAGAAGCTAACGCACTTGATTATGTAGCAGGTTTTGCATTACACAACGATTATAGCGAACGTGCTTTTCAGCTAGAACGCGGTGGCCAATGGGTAAAAGGTAAAAGTTGCGACACATTTGCACCGCTTGGTCCTTGGCTATTAACTTCTGATGAATTGAAAGACACTAATAACTTACGCCTTTGGCTTACCGTAAATGGCAAAACTTACCAAGATGGCAACACTAAAAATTTTATTTTTGATGTCTCATATTTGGTATCGTATTTAAGCCAATTTATGACCCTTTTGCCCGGCGATGTAATATCTACAGGCACCCCTGCAGGTGTAGGTTTGGGCCAAAAACCAGAACCCGTATATCTTAAACCAGGCGATGTGATTGAATTAGGCATAGATGGCTTAGGAACAAGTAAACAATTGGCGAAAGCCTACCAATAAGCAATGCACGTAGCACTTTTTATTCCATGTTATGTAGACCAATTTTACCCGCAAGTAGCAATTGCCACTCTACAATTATTAGAAAAATTTGGTTGCAAAGTAAGTTATCCCTTAAAGCAAACCTGCTGCGGTCAGCCAATGGCCAACAGTGGTTTTGAAAGTAAAAGCGAAGCTTGCAACAAATTGTTTATCGCTAATTTTTCTGGTTACGATTATGTGGTATCGCCATCGGGTAGCTGTACATTACACATAAAAGACCATTTACACACCGCAGCACACACTACCAAAGAAGCGCACATTAGACAAACAGTGTACGAACTCACAGAATTTTTAACCGATGTTTTAAAGGTTGAACATATTACCGCAAAATTTCCCCACAAAGTGGGCGTACACCAAAGTTGCCATGGCCAAAGAGGTTTGCACCTTAGCCAAATGACAGAATTGAACGCACCCAGTTTTTCTAAGCCAGGCCATTTGTTAAACATGGTAGATGGTTTAGAGCTGATTACACTTGACAGACCTGATGAATGTTGTGGTTTTGGTGGTACCTTTTGCGTGGCAGAAGAAGCCGTAAGTGCCAAAATGGGTAAAGACAGAGTGGCCGACCATGAAATACATGAAGCTGAATACATTACAGCGGCTGACATGAGTTGCCTAATGCACCTTGAGGGTATTTTAAAACGCCAAAACAGTAAAACCAAAGTGATTCATATTGCCGAGATTTTAAACGCTGAATAGAAGGCATAAAGGCAAGGAGAAGAAAGGCAAAGAGGCAGAAAGGCAAAGAGGCAAGGAGAAGAAAGGCATAAAGGCAAAGAGGCAGAAAGGCAAAGAGGAAACGAGAAGAAAGGCATAAAGGCAAGGAGAAGAAAGGCA
>JASGCX010000082.1:0-3756 GCA_030053925.1 Flavobacterium sp. | reverse complement strand
AGAAAGGCAAAGAGGAAACGAGAAGAAAGGCATAAAGGCAAGGAGAAGAAAGGCAGAAAGGCAACGAGAAGAAAGGCAGAAAGGCAACGAGAAGAAAGGCATAGAGGCAAGGAGGCAGAAAGGCATAAAGGCAAGGAGAAGAAAGGCATAGAGGCAACGAGGCAGAAAGGCAAAGAGGCAACGAGAAGAAAGGCATAGAGGCAGAAAGGAGAAATATCGCAGTAATAAGTTTAATTACACAAAATCAACGTTCAAATATGCATAGTTCTGTAACCAATCATGCGGATGCTTCAATTGAATTTAATAATGATGAACCAAGGGTAAACTGGCACGATAAAACATTATGGTTTATTCGTGAAAAACGCGACAAAGCAAGCCATGCTGTTGCAGAATGGGAGCAATTACGTGATTACGCTTCGCAAATAAAAAACAACGTTCTATCTAATTTAAGCACCTATCTACTAGCATTTGAAGCCAAGGCAAAAGCAAATGGTGCAATTATCCATTGGGCTGCCAATGCTGCAGAACACAATAAAATAGTACATAGCATTTTGCAAAAGCATAGCATTAACCGCATGGTGAAAAGCAAAAGCATGCTTACTGAAGAATGTGGCCTCAACGAATATCTTGAACACAATGGCGTTGAAGTAATTGATACCGACCTTGGCGAACGCATTGTACAATTAGCTGGCGAGCCACCAAGTCACATCGTTTTACCATGTATTCATAAAAAGAAAGAAGAAATAGGCCAACTGTTTCACCAACATTTAGGCACAGAAAAAGGCGCTAGCGACCCACAATATTTAACCGCTGCTGCAAGAACTCATTTACGTGAAACCTTTTTAACTCGTAGAGCCGCACTTACAGGCGTGAACTTTGCCGTTGCAGAAACAGGCGAATTTGTAGTATGCACCAATGAAGGCAATGCCGATATGGGTGCGCATTTGGCCGATGTACATATTGCTTGTATGGGTATTGAAAAATTAATTCCCGAACAAAAACACTTAGGCGTTTTCTTACGCTTGCTAGCCCGTAGTGCTACTGGCCAACCAATTACCACCTATTCAAGCCATTTTAAAAAGCCACAACCACACCAAGAAGTTCATATTGTTTTGGTAGATAACGGTAGAAGTGTTCACCTTGGTAAAGAAGATTTTAGAAATGCTTTAAAATGTATTCGCTGTGGTGCTTGTATGAACACTTGCCCTGTGTATAGGCGCAGTGGTGGGCACAGTTATCACAATGCAGTGGCGGGCCCAATTGGTTCTATCCTTACGCCAAATATGGATATGAAAAAGAATGCCGACTTACCTTTTGCCTCTACCCTATGTGGCAGTTGCAGCAATGTGTGTCCGGTAAAAATTGATATACACGACCAACTATACAAATGGCGGCAAGTAATTGTAAAAGAAGGCTACACACCTGCTACCAAAACAGCTAGCATAACTGCCATGGCTTATGTATTATCATCGCCAAAACTGTACAACTTTGCAGGTAAAGCTGGCCGATGGGTTATTAAAAACGCACCGTTTTTAGTAAGAAACAAACTAAACCCTTGGTTTAAAAAAAGAGAAATGCCCGCCGCACCAAAGCAATCGTTTAAAGAGTGGTATAAAGAAAATAGGTAGCCCCCTCAATCCCCCAAAGGGGGAATAAAGAAATTCTCATTTTTAAAATTGCTCAAAGAAATTCAAATGTCACAATACCAAAATAATTCAGATGCTTCTATCCCCCCTCAATCCCCCAAAGGGGGAATAAGATACGCTCAATTTTAAAATTGCTCAAAAGAATTCAAATGCCACAATACCAAAATAATTCAGATGCTTCTAACCCCCCTTTGGGGGGCGGGGGGGCCAGAGAACAAATACTAGCACGTGTAAAACAAAACCAACCAACGCAGCAACCACTACCTGTTATTGATGTATTGGTAGAAAATAAAAATTGGGTAGATGAATTAACTGCCAAGCTAGAAATACTGCATGTGGCCGTATTTAAAGTAGCTAGCTACAATGAGATTTCTACCATTTTACAAAACCAAAGTAAATCTGCCGATAGAGTGGTTACTACCATACCACAACTTACTAGTGCTGCTACTTTAATTAACAGTGTGCAAGAAGATGCACACAATCTTGAAAATGTAGAATTAGCTATAATTCCAGCACATTTTGCCGTTGCAGAAAATGGTGCGGTATGGATTACCGAAGACATTATTACCTACCGTGTTCTGCCATTTATTGCGCAGCAATTGGCTGTAGTAATACCCAAAGAACAGATAGTACCCAACATGCACATTGCTTACGATAGAATTGCTAATACCACCTACAACTTTGGTGTGTTTATAGCCGGCCCATCTAAAACTGCCGATATAGAACAAAGCCTAGTGCTTGGTGCACACGGTCCCAAAGGCATGATGGCTTTTATTTTGGGATAAAATGCTAAAGCTTAATACTAAAACCGCCAATCTAGTGCTAGGTTGGCGGTTTGTTTTTGCCTCTAGCCGCTGTTGTGTCTTTAACCAACAGTATCTGCTAAAATCAAAACAACAGGGGGTTCTTTATTCCCTTTCCTTCTCAATTTGCTGCTGCAAAAATGCTTGCCCGAAACTAAGTTTTTTTGCTAGTGCACTGTTCGGTTCTATCACTCGCCAAAAGGGTGTAATGTCTTCTATAGGTTTTCCTTGTTGCCATTTTTCGTAATTGGCTTCTGCTACAATGCGTAAAAATATACCTGTGGTTACGGGGCAAGTATGGTGTGCATTATGCGCTAAAGCAAGATCTTTACGCAATGTTTTGCTATCAACGTGTTTCCCAAAACTAATCTGTTGTATGTATTGGTCAATAAGTTGCGGTGTAGCAATAAGCATGTTACTACCAGCAGTTATGTCTGCAAAATCAATGTCAATGCGTTTTACTTGAGGCTCTTTTTTGGCATTTAGTTTATCAAGCCAAGTTTTTTTGTTTGCCATATTACTCGCTTAATTTTTGTTTCTACTTGCAAATATTGGGATAAATATTCCTTGTATCTTTTGTTCAACGATTTGGGTATTTGCGAAGGTTGGGAAATAGAAAGTACTAAAGTTACAATATAGCAAAATGCTCATAGAAAGCGCAAATATTCAGCCTAGCACTTCAGCCCCACTTTTGTCAAACCCAATGTTGGTGGCTTGCTTTCTTACTATGGTTTTCTAAGTCGTTTTTTATTATAAAGCAGACCTACCAAAACTAACACGCTAACTAACATAAAAGATAGGAATAACAAATTCGCAAAAACGCCATTTTCTTTATAGCAATGGCAAATGAAAATTGTGTCAATTTGAATACATAGCTGAGCAATAATGCTTGTCAAAACAAGGCAAACTACAAATGTGAAAAGAATTTTGCTTTCTGCTTTGTATTCATTTGTCGAACTCTCATAAATTGTCAATGCTATTACTGTCGTCAATGCAAAAGCAAATAGTAAATAGTCAGTGGAACTAAATGATTTATTGTGTCCAGCAGTTGCAACTAAAAAGTTTGCAATAAATTCAAATGGAACAATTAGAAATAAAATTATTCTATAAAGCAGTGACGAGAATTTAAAAACAAGTTTCATATTTTTTTCGTTAGTAGTAGGTTTTAATGAGTTGTTTTTTGTGTGCTGTTAGCGAGATTGTCCTACAAGTTTTATTCTGTCCCTTTTTCGCCCTTGTTAGGTCTGTCTTAGTGCGTTGGCAAGCAAGTTCTTTTGCAAACTTAGGCTTGTGTGTTGGCTTTGGGC
>JASGCX010000081.1:12562-17375 GCA_030053925.1 Flavobacterium sp. | reverse complement strand
ACTTCTTACTTTTATCAGCCTTATCTAAGTAAAATTTGACATTTGCCATAATTGCAGACGTTTTAACGGACGCGGACGAATTTACGGACACTTTTGATATTTGCAACTATTTGACCAGCTATTTTTACTTGTACGTTCCTTGATAGTTAAATAGAAATATTTACAACCAAGTAACCCTCTCGCTTTGGTATGTGCCTCATGTCCCTTTTTTATAGGCGTTTAGTGAAGACAAGAAACAGGGCTGAATATTTCTAATTTTAGAGGGGAATTTGCACACTTTTCACCCTGTGTAAAACTTATAAAATGCAATAAAAGCTACACGGCGTGCAAAACGTACAAGTGTGCAACGCAACGAAGCATCATATTACTACAAAAACTGGTAAACAACTACTGCTTTTCTATTTCTGTGGTTTGCTTTTCTATTTCTGTGGTTTGCTTTTCTTTTTGTGCGGTTAGGTACATAATACTCACATTTAGCTCGAAGCCAATGAGCAAAATGAGGGCATTGAAATGAATTAATAGCATGATGACCAAAACGGTGCCGATAGAGCCGTACACTTTGTCGAAACGAGCATAATGATTAACCCAATACGATAAGATAATAGTGGTAAGCAAGGTGAGTATAGTGGCTAAAAACGAACCCGGCGATAGTAGCGGCCAACGCTTTTTAACAGATGGTGCAAACTTGTAAATAAGGCCGATACCATAATACAGAAAGCCTACGAGAATAAACCAACGCACACCGTTCCACCATTGTATGCGTGCTTTACGCTTCATCTGAAAGAGGCTTTTTAGCAAGAGTGCAAATTGGTCTTGCCCAATTAATAGCGTAGCAGAAGCCAATACTAAAACGATGAGGATGAGGGTGAGTTTGATGGCTCGCAAGCGTTTATGCAGGAAATACTTTTTCTTCTCAAGCACAGAGCGGTCGAAGGTTCTGATAACGCCAATCATGGCATTAGAAGCGTAGTAAATGAGCAACACAAAACCGAAAGAAAACAAACCTACTTGGCGCACCATAAGGCTATTAAGTAAGTTGCGTATAAAAATATAGGTACTAGAATTGGGCGTAATATCTTTAAATAAACCCAATACTTCTGCTTGTAAATCGGCCGATTGTGGTAAATAAGGAATGATAGAAAACAAGAACAATATGGCCGCTGGCAGGGCCATAATTAGGTTAAACGAAATTGCCGAAGCTCTTTCGTTTAAGCCAAGTTTGTCTATTTGTTTAAAGAAATAACTGGTTACATCGTACCAGCTTAAAGTGGTAGTAGGAAATATTGCTTGCTTGCTTTTGGCACACAAAAATCTTACAGGCCTTAGCCGCAAAATGTTTCTTTTCAATTTATTCATCCGCTTGTGCCTGCTTCTTTTCTAGGTATATGGTTAATGCTTGTTGGTATGCTTTGGCGTATTGTAAATGCTCGGCATAATTGCTGCTAAAATGGCTACCGCCTTTTAAATTTGCATCGGCCACAAAAAATAAATAATCAGTTTTAGGCGCATTTAACACCGCATCTATGGTACTAGCACTTGGTGTGCAAATAGGGCCTGGCGGCAAGCCTTTGTTACGGTAAGTATTGTAAGGCGATTGTATTTGCAAATATTTTTCGTACACACGTTTAATGGTAAAATCGTTCATGGCAAAGCGAACGGTAGGGTCTGCACCTAGTGCCATGCCTTTGTTGTAGCGATTGAGGTACACACTTGCTATATTGCCTTTATCGGCTTCTTTGTTGGTTTCTTCTTCTACAATAGATGCTAAAGTGTACACTTCTGCTTGCGATAAAGCGAGTGCAGTGGCTTTAATTTTTCTGTCTTTTGCGTTCCAAAAAACATCGCTAGCATTTTTAATTTTTGCCAATACTTTACTTAATGGTGTAAAATAGTAAAAGGAATAAGTGTTTGGCAAAACAATAGTAAACACGGTTTTATCATTCACGCCAAAAGGCTGTAAGCTATCATTATTATTTAGGAAATTGATAGCTGTAATACTATCGGTAGAGAAATTCTTGGCTATCAATCTTGCAAAATCTTCTTTGGTTCTTAGTTTATTGATGACCAATTTTATTTCTGCCTGACGATTGTTGCGCAAAATTTTGGCAAGGGTTAATAGATTGTCACCATTTTTTAATTGAAATTTACCCGGCTTTAAGCACTGCCATACATTTAATTGATCTGCCAATATACCAAACATCAAGGTATTGTCTATTATGTGTTCTTTTTCTAGTGTTTCTAGTACGCTAGCTTTATTGGTTTTGCCATACGCTACAACAAAACTTTTTGTTTTTTCATCGAAAGTGGTGGCAGAACCAAATACAAGGTAGGCAGCTATAGCACCTACAATAACTATTATTAGCAGCAAAAAAGTAAGAAATCGCTTCATGGCACTAAATTACATAAAAAACCCGACTGTAGTAAACAGACGGGAAATTTGTGGTTAATAAACCAATAATTATTTTTTAGCAGGAGCAGAAGGTGCCGCTTGTGCTGGTGCTGCTGGTGCCGCATTGCTTGTATTTACTTTATTTAATAAAGACTTATCTACAGAAGTAGTAGAACCACCTTTTAAAAATAATGAAGATGTTAATGCTAAAATAGCAATTGCACCCGCAAAAATCCAAGTTCCTTTTTCTAACACATCGTTGGTTTGTTTTACGCCCATAATGTTGTTGCTTAAACCACCAACATTACCTGCTAACCCACCACCTTTTGGGTTTTGAATTAAAACAATTGCACCAAGAGCCACACTGGCTAACACTATTAAAGCTAAAAACAAATACACCATGATTATATTCCTTTTAATTGTTGAATCTTGCCCGCAAAATAAGCGGTTTTCTCAGAATCTAAAAAACTTAATTTTATATAAAGCTGAATTGCCTTGTCAACCTTGCCTTGTTTAATGAAAACATCGGCCATTGTTTCGGTAACAATTTCTCTTGCAGCAATAGAAGTTTTGGCAATATTCGCAATTGCTTTTTCCAATTCTGGGTCAGTACCAAGGTCTTGCGGTGGGTTTGTACCTTGCCCTTTAATTTGTCTTAACCAATCTGTAAAGTGCCTTAGCTGAACTGTTAATTTATCTTGCGGCTGTTTGGTTAAATCTATTTTTATGCCTTGTGAAGCAAAATAATCGATTTTAAATAAAGGTTCAGCGTTAAATTCTAGCTTATCATTTTCTGTTATAGGCTTTTTAAAATCAGCTATTTGGCTAGATAATATAGATGAAATGTTATTAGTTGTACGAGGATCTTCATCTTCTTCAACAATATTTATTTCTTCATCTACATAAGCCTCATTTAATGCTGCTACATTTGGTGCCAATTCTGTTTTGGCATCTGCAAAACCATTGAAACTATAACTTGGTATGGTAGCAACATTGGGTTTAGATACCTCAGTTTGCATTGCAGGTGCAATTGCAGTTGAGGGTGCATTTACATCTAGCAAACGTTTTACTGCTTCTAAAGTAGGTATTGAAAAATCGTCGCTGTTATTATCAAAATTATTGGTAATTGTATTATCTGATAAAGGTGTTTGAGGCGTTTCTATATTAATAGGTAGTTCTGCTTTTACAACAGGCGTAGCATCTTTTAATGAATTAGATAAAGCAAAAGAGGTGTAATCTACAATACCGTTATCATTAACTGCTTCTGAAACAGGCGATAAAATAGGCGCAATAGGCAATTCGTCAATAACATCATTTGCAACTGTTTCTACATTTGCTTCTTCTGTTACAATATCAAAAACAACAGGTACATCTTCTTTTATTGCTTCAATAATGTCGCTTACAACAGGTATAGCTTCGTAAGCGGTAGGTGGTACTATTGGTACTTCAACTGGTTCGGGGGCGGGTTGTGCCACCAATGTTTGTTTTGCCCTACCATTTAATATTACTTTTTCAAAAACGGGTTCGGCAATGCTGCCGTTGTGCAATTGGTATTGCAACCACAAAGGGTTGCTAAAGTGCAAAGCTGCTTTTTGTAATTGTCCATTAAAACCGTAGCTGTTTTGCTCTTTTTGCTTTAAGGCTAATAAAAATTGGGCTGGGGCAAAATAAGGAAATTCGTTGGCGATTTGTTGCAAATCATCGGCACCTACAGTTGATAGGTGGTTGTTTCCTAAAAGGTTGTATAATACTTGTTCTATTGCCATTGGCTATGAAAATACTAATAGATTACCAGTTAGAAAAAATATGATTGAAAATTTCATCTGTTAAGTTGCGAATGATTTCATCTTGCAACTGAACATAAGCTTGGTCAATGGATAAATTGGCCGAAAAATCGAAGTTACGACTTACATCAAATTCATCCGTTTTATTTTCTAAAATATCTTTCACAATCATGTGTACACCCACTGTTAAACGGTTAGTTGCAACTTCAGTTGACGATATTGCTGTAGTAGTAACATTGTAAGTAGATATAAAACCACTTAGTTGGTAATGGGCTTCATCGCTACTTGTTCTTGTTAAGCGTGTTTGGCCAACAATTTTTTGTTGCAACTTATCATTCAACTTTGGAGCAAGCTGCGTATTGATGATAGGTGCCTTATTTTCAATAAAATTAATTTTAATGGTTTTGTACTTGGTATAGTCAATTGAAGCATCATTAAACTTGTACACACCGCAAGATGTAATTAGTAATTGAGAATTAATAATTAATAATGCTAAAAGTAAATGTCTACTTAAACAGAAAGGATAATATTTCTTGAAATTTCTCATTTTTTAATTAATAATTAATAATTAATAATTAGTAATTCATAGTTGATAGTTGATAGTTCATGGTTCATAGTTGATAGTTGATAGTTGATAGTT
>JASGCX010000081.1:7589-12462 GCA_030053925.1 Flavobacterium sp. | reverse complement strand
ATAGTTGATAGTTGATAGTTCATGGTTCATAGTTGATAGTTGATAGTTGATAGTTGATAGTTCATAGTTCATGGTTGATTACCAATTATTAATTATTAATTATTAATTACTAATTATTAATTAATAATTACCTAAAGATCATCAATATCGTATTCCTTTAGCTTTCTATACAGTGTTCTTTCGCTAATACCTAAATCTGCGGCGGCATCTTTGCGCTTGCCTTTGTGCTTTTTTAAGGCTTTAATAATCAGTTCTTTTTCAATCACCATTATGTTTAATGTTTCTTCAACTTCTTCGTGGTGATGTATATCGTCTTCATTAAGTAATACCGCTTGGTTATTATTTGGCTGATAGGCATTGGCAATAGGCTGTGTGGGCTGATAATTAGGTGTAGGTAACATTGGCTGCAAATCTATTGAACCGCTATTTGCATGAAAATCGGTCATTAAACTTTCCTTGGTAAAATTTGCCGCAGTACCTGCTAATGAAGGATTTTGCAATATTTCTAAGAACATCTTTTTCAACTCTGTCACATCTTTCTTCATATCGAAGAATAATTTGTACAACAGTTCTCTTTCATTTGCAAATTCGCCTTGCGGTGCTGCATCGCTAGCTAGCATTGGCATTCTATTTACCACTTTTTCTGGTAAAAACTTGCGCAACTGATTAGCATTTAACGTTTGCGAATTGCTTAACACAGAAATCTGTTCTGCAAGGTTCTTTAATTCACGCACATTGCCAGGAAATGGGTAGTTAATTAACAAATTTCTAGCCTCTTCATCTAGCTGAACTGGCGTGGTTTTATAGCGTTCTGCAAAATCAACCACAAACTTTCTAAACAGTAATAAAATATCTTCTTTTCTATCACGCAAAGCAGGTACACGAATAGGTACGGTGCTTAAACGATAATATAAATCTTGTCTAAAACGACCTTTTTCGGCAAACTCAAGAAGTTCTCTGTTAGTTGCTGCAATAACCCGTACATCTGTTTTTTGTACTTTAGACGAACCTACACGAATAAACTCACCGGTTTCAAGCACACGCAGCAAACGAGCTTGTGTGCCAAGTGGCATTTCGCCAATTTCATCTAAAAAAATAGTACCACCGCTTACTGTTTCAAAATAGCCTTTACGGCTATCTACAGCACCAGTAAAAGCACCTTTTTCGTGGCCAAATAATTCGCTATCAATAGTGCCTTCTGGTATTGCACCGCAGTTAAGGGCAATAAAAGGATTGTGTTTTCGGGCAGAAGTTGCATGAATAATTTGCGAAATCACCTCTTTACCCACACCACTTTCTCCCACTACCAATACCGTTAAATCGGTTAATGATACTTGTACTGCGGTGTTTAACGCAAAATTTAACGCAGGTGCGTTACCTATAATGCCAAATCTATTTTTAATGCTTTGTAAGTCCATTTTATTTTTTTGGAAAGTTTTATAATCTTGTCTCAATTTGAGTTTTTATCTCAGCTTCTAAAAGTGGAATATCACATTCCATATTTTATCATAATCTACTTCATAATATCAATGTGTAATGATATTTTTTAACCCTTTTATTTTTCTCGCATTTGTTATTTCAATACTTGGTTCAATGCGAAGAATATTGGTTATTGCTTCGCCAATTTTTATTAAAATCATCTCAATAGCATTAACATACAAAGAATTATTGACGTAATTATTGAAAGTGCCTGCTTCTCGGTTTATGTTATGCAAATCTTAAATAAAAATTCTAATATCTTGCTAAATACACAATTACATCACGCATCGCCATAAATAAAAATTTTATCTCTATTAATGTAAAACTCACGGTATTTATTTCTGAAATTACCATATTTAACCAAATCAATTTTTCTTTGTAGCATGTTTTTAAGTGTTGTTTCTAAATCTTCTAGTTTTTTTGAATAGTTATCTGGCGGTTTGGGAAGTGAATCTGTGTTTAGTGTAAATAATAAATCAATATCAGTCTCTGGGCTAAAGTCTTTTTCCCTTGCCGCTGAGCCAAAGAGATATAATTCTTTTACCTGATGATGTTTACAAGCATCCATTATTTTATCTAAATTATTTTTTACAATATCAACCATAAATCTCAAATTTTAAAGTTGCTTACTATTAACTATTATCTATTATCTATTAACTATTCACTATTAACTATTGACTATTGACTATTGACTATTCACTATTCACTATCTCACCCAACAATGTAGCCCTTGTACATTCTTGTACTTTTACGTGTACATAGTTACCTTTTTGCAATTGATAATTGCCTTTAGGAAACACAATTGACTTGTTTTGTTCAGTTCTGCCGCTCCAATCTGTATCGCTTTTTTTGCTATTGCCTTCTATTAAAACTTTAAATATCTTGCCAATATCGTTTAAATTACTTTGGGTAGACAATTTGCCTTGCATATCTACAATTTCTTGCAAACGTTTTTTCTTTACGTCTAATGGCACATCGTCATCAAAACGTCTTTCTGCTAATGTGCCTGGTCTTTCGCTGTAGAAATACATATAAGCCATATCGTATTTGCTGTAAGCCATTGCACTTAAAGTATCTTGATGGTCTTCTTCGGTTTCGGTACAAAAGCCGGAAATAATATCGGTTGTAATGCCACAATTAGGCAATATTTCTCTAATTCTATCCACTTTTGCCAAATACCATTCTCTTGAGTAAGTTCTATTCATGAGTTGTAAAATACGAGAGTTACCGCTTTGTATAGGTAAGTGAATATAATTGCAAATGTTCTCGTATTTAGCCATGATGAATAATACATCATCTGTAATATCTTTAGGATGAGATGTACTGAATCGCACACGTAAATCTGTATGAATAAGTGCCACCATTTCTAGCAATTGGGCAAATGTTACAGCTTTGTTGGTTTGTTCATTAAACCAATAATAGCTATCTACATTTTGCCCCAATAATGTTACTTCTTTAAAACCTTTGTTGTATAAATTGGTGGCTTCGGCTACAATAGATACGGCATCTCTACTGCGTTCTCTGCCACGTGTAAATGGCACTACACAAAAACTGCACATATTATTACAGCCTCGCATGATAGATACAAATGCGCTCACGCCGTTGCTGTTTAAACGAATAGGTGAAATGTCGGCATAGGTTTCATCTCTACTTAATAATACATTTACCGATTTTTGGCCACTTTCTGCTTCCTCAATTAAGTTGGGCAAACTTCGGTAGGCATCTGGGCCAATAACAATGTCTACCAATTTTTCTTCTTCAAGTAATTTTGCTTTTAATCTTTCAGCCATGCAACCTAAAACGCCTACCAAAACGCCTTTTCTAGCTTCTTTTAGCTTTCTAAATTCTGTTAAGCGCTTACGAATGGTGGCTTCGGCTTTTTCGCGAATAGAGCAGGTATTTACAAAAATTAAGTCGGCTTCTTCTAGGTTTTTGGTAGCACCAAAGCCTTGGTTATTTAAAATAGAAGCCACAATTTCGCTATCGCTAAAGTTCATGGCGCAGCCATAACTCTCAATATAAAAATGCTTTTTAAAGCTATTTGGTTCAAATTCAAACGGGGCAAACGCTTCACCTTGCTTTGTTTCATCATGCACTTTGTTTTGCAACGCTAACATTTCCATTACTCAAGAAAAATTTTGTGTGCAAAAATAAGAGAATTTTGTGTCAGTTTGGCAGCGAAAGTTTGTTCGGTGGTAATTATTCAACACTTATTTTCGCTGCAAAGCAACCTTATATGAAGCATTTAGTATTATGTATTTTAATTGTTTTGGGTGCATCTTATGTAATTGCACAAGATGTGGTTGTAAATAAATTGCGTAGCGAAACATCGAGAACCATTAAAAAAGAGGCCGACACAAGCAGTTGGAAATGGAAACAAGGTGGTTTGTTAAGTTTTAATTTATCACAAGCCTCTTTAAGTAACTGGGCTGCTGGTGGCGATAATTTTACATTAGCTGTTGGTGGTTATTTTAACTATTTTTTCTACCATAAAAAAGATAGAATTAGTTGGGATAACAATTTAGATGTAAATCTTGGGTATGTACAAAGCACAAGTATTGGCGGTAGAAAAAATGACGATAGGATAGACTTTTTAAGCAAGTACGGCTACAAAATGGATAGCACAGGTAAATGGTATTTGTCTAGCTTATTCAACTTTCGTTCACAATTTTTTGATGGTTACGCATTTAGCGGCTCTACAGCTACTTTAACTTCTACCGTTTTATCGCCCGCTTATGTGGTGCTTTCTGTGGGTTTTGATTATAAGCCCTCAGATAAAATATCTGTATTCTTATCACCTTTAACTTCAAGAACAGTTATTGTGGCTAGCAATAAGTTGGCTAAACAAGGTGTTTATAGCTTAGATAGTGGCAAACATGTTTTGCAAGAAATTGGCGCATTTGCAACCATTAACTATAATAATACGATTGCTAAAAACGTAACATACAAAGGCAGGTTAGATTTGTTTTCTAATTATAAAAACAATCCTTGGAATGTTAATTTATTTATGACCAATCAATTTTTATTTAAAATTAATAGAAACTTTAGTGCTACTTATAGTTTAGATTTAATTTACGATGATAACATACGCATTTTTGGCCCCAATAGCAATGCACCTAGCTTGCAAACCAAAAGTTTAATTGGTATTAACTATTTAAGGCCATTGACTGTAAAAAGAAAACGTTAGCAATACTTAAGTGCCAAATTTAGCTGATACTAATTTTTGCTCGCAGAGTACACTTTCCACATTTTTAAAATTGTATGGTGTAAAACTGCGATAACGAACTATTAAAGTGCTGTTGTACTTGGCAAAAGGATGCGGTAACATGGCTAAAGGAAGGCTAAACATGACAGAAGTGTAGTTGTACATGGCTAAAGGAAGGTTAAACATGAC
>JASGCX010000081.1:0-7489 GCA_030053925.1 Flavobacterium sp. | reverse complement strand
AGAAGTGTAGTTGCAGATGGCAAAAGGAAGGTTAAACATGACAGAAGTGTAGTTGTACATGGCAAAAGGAAGGTTAAACATGACAGAAGTGTAGTTGCAGATGGCAAAAGGAAGGTTAAACATGACAGAAGTGTAGTTGCAAATGGCAAAAGGAAGGTTAAACATGACAGAAGTGTAGTTTTACTTGGCTAAAGGATGGTTGTGCAAAACTGTTTACACAATCTAGTTTATACACTCCCTTATAAGTTAGAAAAAATGTCAAACTTACTTTTCGGTCTCAAGTTTTCAAGCCATTTAAACTTTCGTAATCTCAATTCTTCGTGGTTTATTTGGCGCATAGGGTAGGCAATACCTTCTAAATTGTTGCGTAATACTATTTTTTGTGGTGAAGAACCATCTTTTTTTTGCTCAAAATACATGTCTATCACATCGCAAGAAGCCTTGTTTACGCCAAAATATTTATTGCTTTCATCAACACCATAATACACTGTTTCGGCATTACCTTTTGCACGTAAATGTTCTATTTTGCCATCTAAAAAAAAGCCATTAATTGTGTTACCTTTTATTTGGTTAAAGTATTTATCAGTTAACCTTTGAATACTCATTGCGTTTTCAAAAACATAGAGTCTTTCGGGCTTTTTGTTTTGTACAAATAAGTACATGGTATCGCCAGTAATTTGATTTTTTTGGGCCCAGGCAATTGGATTTTTAAATAACCTAAATACAGAATCTTCGCCTGAGTAAAACATGCTATCGCATACAGCTTGCAGCGAGTCGTTGAAAATTCTCACGTTAAAATAGGCTTCAAAATAGCGGTCGGCAGATGAGTCTTTAGTATTTTTTGCAACTGGCATTTTGCCTTTTACAGAATCTCTCACCACAGGTACCGTTGTGCTTTTAAGTAGTTCAGAAAGTTTAGAGGTAAATAATGTATCGGCGGTTATGTAAGTAGTGTCTTGCGGCTGCTTAATTAGTAACAAAGGCTTTTGGGTAGCCAACAAAGCATTTGTTGTTTTATTGGCTTTTATATTGCCCGCAATTAAATCGTAGCCTGTACTGTCTTTGGTTTTATACACAGCGTTTCCATCGTATTCGCTAAGGCCAGTGTTATCGTCAATTGCAATTTTATCGGCGGTAAAAGTGTAGGTGCTATCGTCAATTATTGGTCGCTGATTAAAGAATGCCTTTTTGCTTTTGGTGTTGTAGTACCCATCTTTTGTTTTAATGGTTTGCTTGCCACTTACAATGGTAGAAGGTGCTACAATAGTGGTAATGCCTGTGTTTGTGTTGTATAAAAGAGTATCGGTTTTTACGGTAAAACCAGAGTCTTTTAAGAATACATTTTGCTTAAAATACACATCTTTTGTTTCGCCGTAATAATAGCCTTCAGTACTAGTGAGAACGGTTTTGCCATTAACCACTTTACCACCTTTGTAGTAAATACCTATTTTGGTTTGTGCATCGTACACCAATTCATCGGTAGTTAATACGCCTTTGCCATCGGTAAGTTTTACCTTTTTGTTTAGGTAAGCTTTTTTCTCTTTGCCTACATATTTTAAATACTGCGAGTAAGTATGAATGCTGTCGTTATCGTTAATGTGCACATTGCCAAATGCTTCTAAAATATTAGTAAGTTGATTAAGTGCAATGCTATCGGCTTCAAAAATGGTTTTCTCTTGCTGCGCTTTGGCTTTACCTGCTAGCGATAAAATTTGCGTTACAGAATCAATTTGCCTAAAATTTTCTCTATCAGCACTAATAATGATAATCATTTTGCCGTGCCTAGACGTATCTTTTGCAGGTGCTTGCGCATATAAAACCGATGATGCTAGTAAAGCAAGCATCGCAATAAATAATGGTTTCAGAAAAATCATTTTTGAAGTATTAGCGTATCATTAAGAGGCGCCGTTAGTGGCGTACTCTTATCTTTTCCTCCAAACACAGCAATATTTACGTAACGCTTAGGATGTGTTTTAAAATCATCAAGCAAAATATTGGTGCTGCGCACTGTATTTAGCAATTGATAGTACAATTTAGGGTCGTTCATCAATAAGCCCAAAGTACCATCTTTACTACCTACTTTTTCTACCAAAACATTCATGTTGTCAATTGCTTTTTTTAGCGAAGCAACGCTACCATCAATATCAGCTTTCGATAAATTTTCTGTTGTTTTTTCAATGTTAGCCATCATTTTAGTAACCTTCTCGTTATTATCGGCCAAATTTTTGGTAAAACTGTTTAGGTTTTTCATGGTTTGATTGATAACGCCAGATTGTTGATTTAACATGGTTTGAATAGAAATTGCAGAAATAGCTAGGCTTTCAGTTACCTTATTCATGTTGGCAATAGTAGCTTGTAAATTAGCTTTTGACTGTGCATCGAGCGTACCATTTACATTTTTTAAAACACTGTCTAAACTGTGTAATGTTGTTTTTAGTTGATCGGCAACAGGGCCTACTTTACTAGACAAAGCACCCAGTAAACCAGTATTATCTGCTGTAACCAATGTATCGCCAGAAGCTAAATATTTTGTGCTGTTGCCTAATTCAATTTCCATACTAGCAGAACCAAGCGGGTTGCTGCTAATAGATGCAATAGAATTTGTGGGAATATTGTACTTGCCTTTCAGTTTAATTGTTACCAAAATTTCATTCAAATTGGCATCTAAATTTTCAATATCGGCTACATTGCCTACCTGAAAACCTTTGATAGTGACCTCGTTAGAAATTTTAATACCTTTTGCATTAGAATATTTTGCGTATAAATAATTGCCTGTTTTAAAAAGACTTTTGCCTTTTAAAAAATTAAAACCAAAAATAAACAAAGCAATACCAGTTGCAGCCAGTACACCGACTTTCATTTCGTTTGTTATCTTCATAAATACAAATTTAGGGGGATTGTGCGAAGTGCTTACTAGCGAGTACTAAAAGTGCTGCTGTATTGCAAAATTTAATTGCGATACATGTAGTTGTATTTATCTTTATGCTTTGTAAACAATTGTGCAAATAAAAATGATAGTATTGTTATCCAAATAGTTATTTCTATAGCAATGTTTGGCAGGTGAATTAATGTAAAAGCATTAATGCTCAAAAACAAACTTAAAAGCAGGCAACCATAGAAGTATTTATGTTCATTTTGGTATTGTTTAGCCATTAATAATAGTGGAAAAAGCCAAATTACAGCATTATATTGATGTCTGTGTATAGGTGATAAAAACTCGCTAATTGCATATATAATTATTCCCCAAAGCGCTATTTGGCTAATGGTTATTATTTTCTTACAAATTGAAATATAGAAGAAGATTAACAAAGCACCTAATACTAAACAAATTGATACAATACTTAACGCTGTAACTGAAACTTTTTCATTGAAAACTGAGTTGTAAAATGCAAATAAATTGCCGTTATAAGATTTTATTTTTAGAGGATTTAGATTATTAGCATGAATTGTTAACGTATCGTAACCTTCCCAGAATCTATAGTTAGGCGATAATGAATTTTTTTGTGTAGCAGGGTTTAGATATTGATGAAGTTTTATCTGTTCTGAAATGCTTTGGCGATAATTTTGCCATAAAGCTTGCTGTTGTTTATTGCTACATATAAAACATATAAACAATAGTGGTGCTAGAAAAAGTGTAAATACTTGTTGCTTCTTAAGTGTTATAACGAATATTAAAAATGGAAGAAAGAAAAACGCCAAAGTAGGTCTTACGGCTACCAAGATAAGGGCGCAAATGCCAGCTGCGAATAAATTTAGTAGGCGTTTAGATTTTAAAAATGTGATAAATAGCTGCAGAAAAAAAGGAATCAAAATATAAATCTGTCCATTTGCCACGTGTTGCAGCCACCAAGTTGTAAATAAAAAACAGCAAGATACTAATGCCGTAATTATCAAATCTACTTTATTAGAACATGAATAAATCGCAAGAAAAAGCATCGAGAATAGTATAGCATATTGGCAAATTAGCCATATAAAAGAAATAGTTTTTTGAGGTAAATGTGCTAACGGATATAGCAACTCGTGCATAAAAGGCGATGCAGTGATATTGGATACTTTTAACGAATCAAAATTTTGAGGGTCGTAATACTTGACGCCATCCTTTGCTTGCCATTTATAGAAGTAAGGCAGTTTGCCGTCTAATTGTAGTCTCGCACCTATTATTCTATTTCTTAAATCGCCGCAGTATTGTTTTTCAATTTTTGTATCTCTCACAAAACAATACACTACTACCACAAAAATTGTTAGCAAAGTGTAGAGTTTTGTAAGTTTAAAAGACATGTTAATTACGTTGAAAGTTAAATTTAATACTCCATTTCTTTTAAGGTTGGCGCTTTAAACCAAGTAGTTACTACTACCAATATTGTCATGCAGCCACCAAACACCACCGAAGGAATAACGCCCATCAACTTAGCCATTAAACCACTTTCAAACTGGCCAAATTCGTTGCTACTATTAATAAACATCGAGTTTACACTCATCACTCTGCCACGCATATTTTCGGGCGTTTTTAACTGTAAAATAATACCTCTAGTTACCACACTAATACCATCTAACATGCCGCTAATCATTAGCGCAGCAAACGATAGCCAAAATATTTTAGACAAAGCAAAAGTGATAATACACAAGCCAAAACCAGCAACGGCATACAGCAATTTGCGACCTTGTTGTTTTTTAATAGGGTTTAACGTAAGCGTAATAATAATGATGGCAGAACCAATATCGGATGCAGCATTTAGCCAGCCAAAACCTACTGGCCCAACCTTTAGTATATCTTTTGCAAAAACAGGAATCATAGCTACTGCACCACCAAACAAAACGGCAAATAAATCAAGCGATAATGCACCAAGTACTTCTTTGGTTTTAAATACATATTGCAAACCTTCTTTTACGCTGTCAAGTGTTTTTTTCTCACCCACTTTGTTTATAGAGGGTTTAGGTTTTAGCTGAAACAAAAAAGAAAAACCAATAAAAGCCAACACTGCAACCACTGTAATGGCACCCGTATTACCAATGCCTGCAATTAAAAAACCTACTGTTGCATGACCAATTACTGAGGCTGACAACCAAATTGTTTGGCTCCAAGTGGTGGCATTTTGCAAGGTTTTTCTTGGTACGATAGAACCAACCATTGCACCAAACGTAGGCCCAGTAAAAGAGCGAAAAATACCCGTAAAAAATATCACCACGTAAATACAAAAAACAATAGCATGATTGCTTAGATGCGAACTTGTAAACTTGGTGGTTAATACCAGCAATACTAATACTGCAAGAAAATACAAGGCAACACCTTTTAACACGAGCTTGCGTTTATCACTGATATCAATTACGTGACCAGCGTATAAAGACAACGACACCGCAGGAATTACCTCACTTAAACCAATTAACCCAATAGCAAAAGGGGCATTAGACAACTCGTACACCCACCAGCCCACCAATGTACCCAACATACGCAAGCCCATAATAAAAGTAAAACGCCCAATTAGGAAGTTGCGAAATTCTGGTATTTGTACGGCGGCAAAGGCATTGTATGGTTGTAGTTGCTTGTTTTGCATGCTTAACTTATTAGCGATTGTGGCGAAGAAACACAAAAAATTGCGGAGGCGTTGTTTATTTACGTTAAATGGTGCATTTTAAAATGCAGATAATTATTTCAGTTGATTTTGAGGTAGCGAAGTTGGAAGAAATGATTTTTTATAACTTATTTTAATGACCATTAAGGCTATTGAACTTTTGTCTTTCAATACGTATTGAAAAACATTTTTTTTATTTTAGAATCAATTTTGAAATTGGTTTCAATCCATTTTGAATTGCGACTCTTTCATACGCTGAGTTTGGTGGAATATGATAGCCATTTGACTGTATCCAATAAAATGGAACTTTAGCTCTCAATAAGTTTAGTTTAGGTGCATTAGCGTTAAGCCATTGCTTTAGCCAATCCAATTTCTTTATAACTGTGCTTACTTCGCTAGAGTTAGCGGTATGTACTTCAAAGAAAAATATTTCTCCATTATAATCAATCGCATAATCCCAACGATTTGCATTAGGGTACTTTTTTTGATTTATAAGACATTTATCAATAAATAAACTTCCACCGCACTTATTTGGGTCGTGCAATTCGACTTTATCTCTGTCCCTAGCTAAAATTGCCTGTTTACCTTGTTCAAAACAGTGTTGTACATCGGTGGTTGCTTCAACAGCTTCTTTAAATGTTTGCTTTTTTTTATTTTTTTTAATATTCCCTTTCATTCGCTACAAGTTTTGAAATAATGTTACCAGCTTTCGATGCAAAATCTGTTAAGCCACCCCAGTTAGCTATGGCGTTATCTTCATTTCCAGCATCAAGTGTTGAAATATTTTTTATAGTTACGCCTTCTTTATGTTGTTCAAAAAAATAAGTTGCAAATGTTTTGTCATTAATAACTTTTTCAAAAGTTGGTTTGATTGACGCATTTGATGAATTATTTTTTTGTGAAAAGAGGTCGAACAAATCTTCCGAAGTGCCTTTGTATTTTTTTATGTAATTCATTGCCCAAAGCAACTCTAATAAAACGGGAGAATGTGTTGATATGATTATTTTATATCCCCTAGCAATTAACTCAAGAAAGACAACCATAAGTGCTTGAATAGCTTGTGGATGTAATCCCATTTCAGGTTCTTCAACAATTACGGCTTGAATATCCTGTTTTACTTTCACTTTTGCGGATGGCATAAGATGATAAAGTGAAAGCAGAAGTGGCATGAACTCTTTTTGTCCTGCACTCCAAGTCATAAAAGGAAGTTTACTATTTCCTACTTCCAAAAGAAACCTTCTTTTCAAACTAGAATTATCAGATTCTACTTTAGCACCATGAAAAATACTATCATCTAACATCTTTCTTAAAGGCTCTTTAATTCGATTGGGCTTGGGAAAAACTTTGCTTTGTTTACCGCCACCGTGTGTGGTTTCCTTCTCCATTAATACACGAATTGTTTCGCTAAATTGTTTTAGCACAAATGGGTCACCTATATCAAATGTGCCAAATGCTCTTGGCCAACCTTGTGACATGGTAACAACTCTTTGAGCGGGAATATAAAAAAGCTTTTCAGTTCTCGACCCTATTCTTGTACCTTGTTTTGATAGAAATGACGATTGTACATACTTTTTTCCATCAAATTCAATTTCAGTTTCTGGTTTCCAAATTGCGGACATACTTTCCCCAAAAAATAAGTCAAGAAAATTTGCATTTTTCTTTCCCCATTCGTAATTATTCTGCTTCAAAACCGAAGGGATATTATACCTATCAATTATCAATTTTATTAGTTGCAGTAGAATACTTTTTCCGCTTGCTTGTGGTCCTACAAATAAGGTAAAATCAGCAAATTTTATATCAGCATCTTTAATTGGACCAAGCGATTTTATTTTTAAGTGTTCCATTTATTAAGAATTATTTTTTAAGTTATTAATCGTTTAGTCATTTAGTGATACAAAAAACGCTACGCTGCATATCTG
>JASGCX010000132.1 GCA_030053925.1 Flavobacterium sp. | reverse complement strand
TTTTTCTAAATGCTATGTCATTAGTTATATCTACAAATTTCATAGTGCAAATTTAACAGAAATTGCCCAAGTTTTTAGGCATTAACAGTTGAGCAAACCCTAATTATGCAGAAAATAAAAGCTGTTGCTGAAAACAGAACAGTCTAATGGCTTATAAAGTTTAAAATAAAAATCTGCGCTTTTGTGTGCTATCTGCAATACAATAATGCGTAGCAGCGGTTACATTTGCTATATGACTATTGCCAATATTATTGCTTCGCTAGAACAAGCAGCCCCAACGGCTTATCAAGAAAGTTACGACAACAGTGGCCTTATTACAGGTAATGCTTGGTGGTTGTGTACCGGTGCATTGTGTACGCTCGATGCTACCGAAGCCGTAATACTTGAAGCAATAGACAAAGGTTGCAACCTTGTTGTGGCACATCACCCAATTGTGTTTAGTGGGCTTAAAAAAATTACAGGCAAAAATTATGTAGAGCAAACCATTATTACTGCTATTAAACACGATGTGGCTATTTATGCCATTCATACCAATTTAGATAGTGTGTTAGATGGCGTAAATGGAAAAATTGCCGAAACGATAGGCTTGGCAAATACGCAAATTTTACAGCCCAAAAGCAATGCCCTAGCTAAATTGTTTACTTATGTGCCTTTTGGTTATGCAGATGCAGTGCGGGAAGCTATTTTTAATGCAGGTGCTGGCAATATTGGTAATTACAGTAACTGTAGTTTTGGTGTAGAGGGTATGGGTACGTTTAAAGCGGCTGAAGGCACCAACCCTTTTGTGGGCAATATTGGTAAAAGGCACGAGGAAAGAGAGATGAAATTAGAAGTTATTTTTCCTAGTTATTTAAGTGGTAATGTGGTGGCGGCCTTACAAGCTGCACATCCTTACGAAGAAGTGGCTTACGACATTGTACCGCTTGCAAATGCGTTTACAACGGTTGGTAGTGGCTTGGTAGGCGAGCTTGCGGCCCCAATGGATGCGCTTGCTTTTTTACAGCATATTAAGCAAGCCTTTGGTTTAAAAGTGATAAAACACACCCCACTTTTAGGTAAGCCCATACAAAAAGTGGCTGTTTGTGGTGGTGCTGGTAGTTTTTTAATAGCCACTGCAAAAGCGATAAAAGCAGATGTTTTTATTACGAGCGATATAAAATATCACGAATTTTTTGATGCTGAAAACAAGCTAATTATTGCCGATATTGGTCATTGGGAAAGCGAACAGTTTACGCCTGATTTAATAATTGCTATTTTACAGCGTAAATTTCCTACTTTTGCCGTCCTCAAAAGTGAGGTGGTTACTAATCCTGTAGGGTATTTTGTGTAGAAATTCGGTAAAAAGTGATACGTAAAACGTGAAATTAATTGTCGTTTTATGAGTCACAATTAACGATGGTATGAATGGGACTAAGTGTTGCAAAGAGGTACTTGGTAAACGCAGTATTATCTTACAACATAAGCCAGATAAGAATTACAGCAGTTAGTAACCAAAGTAAACATCATACAATTTAAACAGTGTACAAGTTATGGCTTCAGTTAAAGATTATTCTGTTGAGGAAAAATTAGTAGGCTTAATTAAGCTTCAAAAAATTGACAGCAAGTTGGACGAAATCCAAATTTTAAAGGGTGAGTTGCCAATGGAAGTAAGTGATTTGGAAGACGAAATTCAGGGTTTATACGCTCGTAGAACGCGTATTGAAGAAGAAATTAACGGTATTACCGAGTTTATTGAAGGCAAGAAAAACTTTATTAAAGAAGGTGAAGCTACTTTGAAAAAGTACGAAAAACAAAGCGATAACGTAAAAAACAGTCGTGAGTTTGAGGCTTTGAACAAAGAAATTGAAATGATGCAGCTTGAAAATAAGTTGGCCGAAAAGCATATTCGTGATGCAAACGAAGATTTGGCTGATAAAGCGAAAGCATTAGATGCCTCTAAAAAGCAAATTGCTAGTAAAGAAGGTGTGCTAAATCATAAGAAAGGTGAACTTGATAAAATTATTGCTGAAACTGAGAAGGAAGAAGCGCATTTTAAAGGTCTGTCTGATGGGGCACGTGCTGCAGTAGATGAGCGTTTACTGTACAGTTATGATAGAATTAGAAAAAACTATCGTAATGGTTTAAGCGTAGTACCAGTAGAGCGGGATGCTTGCGGTGGTTGCTTTAATGCAATTCCTCCTCAACGTCAAAGTGAAATTCGCTTGCACAAGAAAGTAATTGTGTGCGAAAACTGCGGACGTATTTTGGTGGATGCCGACTTGAACGATAGCGTAGACCCAAAATAATTGTTTAACAGATAATATTTGATATGAAGGGCGGCTATATGGCTGCCCTTCTTTATTTTCGAGCCATGAAAAAGCGTTTTTTATTTTGTATCTCTATGGCGTTTATTGCAGTTTTGGCCAATGCGCAAAAAGTGTATGAGTTTAACAGCACTTGTCAGCAGGCTTATTTAGAGATATCTAAACTGAAATTTAATAATGCCAAGCTATTATTAGAAAAAGCAAAGCAACAGAATCCCGAAAATTTAATACCTACTTTACTAGAAAATTACATTGATTTTTTTCCGCTGTTTTTAAGTGAAGATGCAAATGAATATGCCAAGTTTAAAACGCGAATTGCAGAGCGAATTGCACTTTTAGAAACTGGCCCTCAAACATCGCCTTTTTATAAGTTTTCGCTAAGTGTAGTGTACATGCAAAAGGCAGCTATAGAAATAAAGTTTGTAGAAAACTGGCGAGCCGGCTGGGATATTCGTAAGAGTTTTCGATTGGTAAAAGAAAATAAAAAAACCTTTGCAACTTTTGCCCCTAACGATTTGCTAATGGGTATTTTACAATCGGTTATAGCCATTGTGCCTAAAGGTTACGAAACTTTAGTTTCGCTAGTTGGTATGAGTGGTTCTATGACAGAAGGCTTGAAGCTGGTTAATAATTTTATTAACAGTAGCGACCCCTATGCAAAACTAATGAACACAGAAGGTACACTAGTGTATTGCTACTTGGCGTTTTATTTGCAAAACAAACATGCTGAAGTATTTACACTGATTAAAAACAAGAAACTAGACATTGTTAATAATCTGTCTTTGGCTTATATGGCTTCAAACCTAGCTATTAACGATAAGCAAATAGATTATGCAAAAAGCATTATTGTTAACAGAAATAAATCTACTGAATACTTACAAATAGCAGCTTGGGATTACGAACTGGCACATATAAATTTATATCGACAAGAATTTGAGGAAGCAGCACAACATTTTGAAACTTATTTGGCAAATTTTAAGGGTAATTTTTATGTAAAAGATACTTATCTAAAACTCAGTTGGTGCTATTATTTGCAAGGTAATATACCTGCTGCTGAAGCTGCAAGAAGCAACGTGATAAAGAAAGGAGCTTTATACACAGATGCTGATAAACAAGCATTGCAAGAAGCTAAAACGGGTACTTGGCAAAATGTAATCTTGTTAAAAGCAAGATTGCTGAATGATGGTGGTATGAACAAAGAAGCCTTGCAGGTGTTGAACGCAAAAGGTATTGCTAGTTTTACAAAAGAGGAAGAAAAACTACAGTTTAACTATCGCTATGCACGCATCAACGACGATATGCGTAACGATGCAGAGGCAATACAATATTATCTTAAAACCATAGAATTAGGTGCTACTCGCAAAGAGTATTTTGCTGCAAGAGCAGCCTTGCAATTAGGAGAAATTTACGAGCGGCAAAACAAAAAAACAATTGCAGTTTCGTATTTTCAACAATGCCTCGATATGAAAGACCATGAGTATAAAAACTCGCTAGATCAAAAGGCAAAATCTGGTATTGCAAGGTGTACGGGTGAGTAAAAATTGGTTAATATAATAATGTGATAATTTGATAATAATATCCTATGATAATTGAATAAAGGATTGTAATTTTCACACTTATTATCACATCATCACATTATCACATTATCACATTATCACATTATCACATTATCACATTATCACAT
>JASGCX010000080.1 GCA_030053925.1 Flavobacterium sp. | reverse complement strand
ATATTTTTGGATTGTCGGTTTATGTTAACGGGGTCTCAAATTGGTGACGCACAACACAAATATATGCGAACCCATAAATATCTCCAAAAAAAATTTAGTTACTTTATTTTCAACACTTCTCAATTCGCCTTTCAATATATCCGCTTATTCCCAACCTTACTTCCTGTCCTCACCAACCATTTAGAATAGGTAATTAACCACTGGCGCAGGTCTGTAGCAAGGCAATGCGTGTGTGCCTATCTGTGCTGGCATGTTACTTAGCTAATGGCAATTTGTCAGAAAACCCCAAAAACCTAGCCTAACCCCAAAACACCTTTTTAACGGAGCGGTAACGGACACGTGACGGAGAAACAAGCCATCAACACTATAAGCCGCTTAGGCAAAATTAGCGTAAATATTTTTCCAATATGGCCATTTGTGGCTTATCGTAGCCATTTTGTGGGTGAATAGATAAGGGGTAATCGTTCCACCAAGCACCGGCAGCCCAGTAATTTGCCGAAATGCCATTTTGGTAAATATAGGCTAGAAAATTGTCCATCACTTCTAGCCACTTTTTATCGTTGCCAGGCACACCAAACTCACCAATAATGCCTTTTTTATTGTATTTTTTTAGCCAATCGATAAAAGGCTTTACTTTTTCAACACCCATAGTAGGGCTTATTTTACGTACAAACTTACCATCGTAACTGCCAGAATGGTTGTAATCGAAGTAACAGTGTGCATCAAATACAATTTTATCTGCCGGGTCGTTAAGTTTTCTTAGCTTGTTGTTATCGTATTTCCAGTCATAACTAAAAGAACTGTTTTCGCCATCTATAATAATATAGGCATTGTTATCTACTTCTCTTATCCCGTCAATGGCATGTTGGGCGGCTTTAAACCATTTTCTACCAAAAATATTTCTAGGCTCGTTCATAATATCATAGCCATATACATTGTAGTTACTAAGTGCTGCGGCTATCTTCTTCCATACATCTTTAAAATCATTAAAATTAAGTTTAGAAGTGCCAAGGGCTAATACTCGGTTGCTTGTAGAATAAGTGGCAAAGTTTTGCATGGTAAGTGTAGCATGTATATTATATCTGCTACATTTTACTAGAAAACTTTTAATTTCCGAAAGTTCGTTGTAGTCTAATTCGCCATTTAATTCATGCTGAATTCTTTCCCATCTAAAAGGTAAAGCAATCACCTTAAAACCTTTTTTGGCAAAGTATTCAATATCGCTTTCTGAGGGGTACACGTAATCTTTATTAATAGAACCAGGTAAATTTTGAAAGCCAAACTCGGCACCACAAAGATTGATACCTAATTTAAACGAAACGTCCTGTGCGGTAGTTTTTGTAAATGCAATAAGTATAAGTGCTAGTAATAGGATAGAGGTAAGACAGTTTTTCATAAAATAAAGAAACGAAAAGAAACGAATAAACCTAGGTTTTTAGCAATTTTTGTGGAAAAAACCTTTTTTTTTCAAGTTTTAAAAAAAATAATTCACAATATTGTTTGTGTGTTGAAAATATCCCCTTACTTTTGCAACCCCAAATCGAAATAATGGGATTTAGGCTATGTCTCAGAGAATCAGAATTAAATTACAATCATACGATCACAACTTAGTAGATAAATCTGCTGAGAAAATCGTGAAAACAGTTCGCAGTACAGGTGCTGTTGTAACAGGTCCAATTCCTTTACCTACACACAAAAGGATTTTCACCGTGTTGCGTTCACCACACGTCAATAAAAAAAGCCGCGAGCAGTTTCAGTTAGCTACTCACAAGCGCTTATTGGATATTTATACTTCTTCTTCTAGAACTGTAGATGCTTTAAGCAAATTAGATTTGCCTTCAGGTGTTGAAGTTGAGATTAAAGCTTAACAAATTAACCCCAAACCCCTAAAGGGGCTAAAGGGATAGCATAGTTCTTACAAATTTATATTTTCCATCTGCCAACTTCCCGCAAAGAAATAAAGCAGCTCTGGCTTAAATTCTCTAGTTACCCTTTAGGGGCTAGGGGCAACATATAAACAGGCCCTTCGAGGTTTGTTTACTGTTGGTACTTCCTCTTCTTTCCTGCCACAAAGTAGGATTGAAAACACTGGAAAAGGTCAACAGCAAACAGGGATTGAATTTTGGTTTCATCACCAAGATGTCCTATACACCGAAGCGGGGCATAAACCGCAAACACGATGAAAGGTATTATTGGTAAAAAAATTGGGATGACTAGCATCTTTGGTATAGATGGCAAACAAATTGCCTGTACCATAATAGAAGCGGCTCCAAACACCGTTACACAGGTTAAAACTGTAGATACAGACGGTTACACCGCACTTCAATTAGCTTTAGGCGACAAGAAAGAGAAACACACTACAAAGGCCGAGCTTAATCACTACGCAAAAGCACAAACTGCTCCTAAGAAATTTGTAAAAGAATTTCGTAATTACTCAATAGAAAAAAATCTTGGCGAAACTATCTCTTTAGATATCTTCTCTGAAGGTGACGAAGTAGAAGTTGTTGGTACCACAAAAGGTAAAGGTTTCCAAGGTGTTGTAAAACGCCACGGTTTCTCTGGTGTGGGCGAAGCAACTCACGGACAGCATGACCGTTCAAGAGCACCAGGTTCTGTAGGTGGTTCTTCGTATCCTTCACGTGTATTTAAAGGTATGAGAATGGCTGGCCGCATGGGTGGAGACAGAGTTAAAATGAAAGGCTTGAAAGTTGTAAAAATTTTCGCTGAGAAAAATTACATTCTTATTAGTGGTTCAGTTCCTGGCCACAACGGCTCAATCGTTTTAATCCAGAAGTAATCACTTTTAATTTTGAAGAACAATGCAAGTAGATGTTTTAAATATACAAGGACAAAAAACCGGCAGAACGGTTGAATTACCAGATGAAGTATTTGGTGTTGAACCAAACGATCACGTTATTTATTTAGCTGTAAAGCAATATTTAGCTGCTCGTCGTGCAGGTACGCACAAAGTTAAAACCCGTGCCGAAGTACAAGGTGCAAGCCGCAAACTTCACAAACAAAAAGGTACTGGCGGTGCTCGTAAGGGTAATATTCGTAACCCTTTATACAAAGGTGGTGGTACCATTTTTGGTCCAAAACCTCACAAGTACGATTTCAAATTAAATCGTAAAGTGAAAGACCTAGCTAAAATTTCGGCACTTAGCTACAAGGCGAAAGATGCAGCTATCTTGGTAGTTGAAGATTTAGCAATTGAAACACCAAAAACAAAACAATTGGTTGACGTATTGAAAGGGTTAAATGTTGCTAACAAAAAATCTATCATCGTTCTTCCAGAATATAACGATAATGTTTATTTAAGCACTCGTAACGTGCCAAATGTTACAAGTACTTTATTAGCAGATATCAATACTTACGAAATTATGAATGCTGATGTACTAGTAATTACTGAAAGTACAGCAAACTTATTTGTAAACAATGAAGTAGCTGCAGAAGCTTAATTGAAAACGTTTCAATATTTATACAATGATACTTACAGATGTATTAATAAAGCCTATTTTAACTGAAAAAGCAAACGCTCAACAAGATTCGTTGCGCAGATATGCTTTTAAAGTAAACCGTAAGGCTAACAAATTGGAAATTAAAACAGCAGTTGAATCTTTTTACGGTGTAACTGTAACTGATGTAAACACAGCAGTTGTGCCAGGTAAAAACAAAAGCCGCCAAACTAAAACTGGGCTTGTACAAGGTATAAAACCAGCTTACAAGAAAGCTTTTGTAACTGTTGCCGAAGGCGAGACAATAGATTTATACGCAAACATTTAAGCCACTAACCCCTAAAGTGGGAATAAAGTGCTGAATAGTTATAAAGTATGGTAGTTCAACTACCGCAAAAGTTGAAATATTTTTTTAACCACTTACATTCTGAAAAGAAGAAAAGTAAAAATTAATAGTCCCTTTAGGGATTTAGGGTATGGCACTAAAGAAATACAAACCAATGACCGCTGGTACTCGCTGGAGAATTGGTAATGCTTATGCTGAAATTACTACCAATAAACCCGAAAAGAGTTTGTTGGAGCCTGTAAAAAAATCAGGTGGTCGTAATGCACAAGGTCGTCGTTCAATGAGATACATTGGTGGTGGTCATAAAAAACATTATCGTATTATCGATTTCAAACGTAATAAGTTTGAAGTTGAAGCAACTGTTGCTTCAATTGAATACGATCCAAACCGTACAGCATTTATCGCATTATTGCATTATGCCGATGGTGAGAAAAGATACATACTTGCGCCACAAGGCTTGCAAGTGGGTGCAAAAGTTATCTCTGGTAACGAAGCTGCACCAGAAATTGGTAATGCACTGCCAATGAAGAATATGCCTTTAGGTACTATGATTCATAACATTGAAATGCAACCCGGCCAAGGTGGTAAATTAGTAAGAAGTGCAGGCACCTCGGCTCAATTAGCCAATAAGGAAGAAAAATATGCGGTTATTAAAATGCCAAGTGGCGAGTTAAGAAAATTATTGATTAACTGTTACGCAACAATTGGTGTTGTTTCTAATAGCGATCATAGCTTAGAACAAGCCGGTAAAGCTGGTGTAAACCGCTGGAAAGGCAGAACACCAAGAACTAGAGGTGTAGCAATGAACCCAGTAGATCACCCGATGGGCGGTGGTGAAGGTAGAGCGTCTGGTGGCCACCCTCGTAGCAGAACTGGTAAATACGCTAAAGGTGAAAAAACTAGAACAAGAGGCAAAGGCAGCGATAAGTTAATCATCCAACGTAGAGACGGTAAAAAATTAAGTAAGTAATTTTCATTGTTAAAATATCTTGGTAATACAAGAGAATAAACAACAAACATACAAATATGGGTCGTTCAATTAAAAAAGGTCCTTATGTTGATGCTAACCTAGAGGTAAAAGTATTAAACGTAAATGAAGGCAAAGCAAAGAAAGGTGTTATTAAAACTTGGAGCCGTAGAAGTACCATTACTCCAGATTTTGTAGGCCACACATTCGCAGTTCATAATGGTAACAAATTCATTCCAGTTTATGTAACCGAGTTCATGGTAGGTCATAAATTAGGTGAGTTTTCACCAACAAGAAACTTCAGAGGTCACGCTGGTTCAAAAAAATAAATTAGTTTCTAATTTGAGGTTATAAGTCTCAAATTTCAAATCAAAATAAAATGGAAGCAATAGCTAAATTAAATAACTATCCCACAGGCCCACGTAAGATGCGTTTGTTAGCTGATGTGGTTCGTGGTATGGAAGTGGAAAAAGCCTTGGCTATATTAGAATTTCACCCTCAGCACAATGCAGTGCCTCTAGCAAAATTGTTAAAGAGTGCCATAAGTAACTGGGAGCAAAATAATAATGGTGCAAGTGCAGCAGACAGCAATCTGGTTTTAAAAACTATCTTTGTAGATGGTGGACGTGTTATCAAACGTATGCGCCCAGCACCACAAGGTCGTGGTTACAAAATCCGCAAGCGTAGCAACCATGTAACAATAATTGTAGATTCAAAAAATTAATTGAAACCATAATATGGGTCAGAAAGCAAATCCGATTGGTAACAGGTTAGGTATCATCCGTGGATGGGAAAGTAACTGGTATGCCAACAAGAAAGATTACTCAGTTAAATTAGTTGAAGATAATAAAATTCGTACTTACTTAACTGCTCGTATCAGTAAAGGTGGTATCGCAAGAATTGTAATTGAGCGAACATTAGGAAAGCTAATTGTTACTATCCATACAAGTAAGCCAGGTATCATCATCGGTAAAGGTGGTGGCGAAGTAGATCGCATTAAAGAAGAGTTGAAGAAATTAACTAAGAAAGATGATGTTCAAATCAATATCTTAGAAATTCGTCGCCCTGAATTAGATGCTACAATTGTAGGAGATACAATTGCTCGTCAAATCGAAAATCGTATCAACTTTAAACGTGCTATTAAAATGGCAATTGCCTCTACACTACGCATGGGTGCAGAAGGTATTAAAGTAAGAGTAAGTGGCCGTTTAGGTGGTGCTGAAATTGCTCGTTCTGAAGAGATTAAACAAGGTCGTACACCATTGCACACTTTCCGTATGGATATTGATTATGCAAGTGTTTTCGCACAAACTGTTTATGGTAAAATTGGTATTAAAGTTTGGATTTGTAAAGGTGAGGTTTTAGGTAAAAGAGAACTTAACCCGAACTTTGTAGGTGGTAAAAACGATATGAGCGAAAGAAGAGATGACCGCAGCGGTGATAGAAGACAAGGTGGTGATAGAAGAGACGGTGGTCGTCAAGGTGGTGGCGATAGAAGAGGTGGCGATAACCGTGGTTCAAGAAGAAACTAATGTAACGATGTGATAATGTGCTGATGTGATAATTTGCATCAAAATCATTATCAAATTATCGAATTATCAAATTATCAAATTGATTTAAATGTTACAGCCGAAAAGAAGCAAACATAGGAAGCAACAAAAGGGACGCATTCGTGAAGTTGCTAAACGTGGTACTTATATTGCCTTTGGATCTTTTGCCCTTAAAGCATTAGAGCCAATTTGGTTAACCAGTCGTCAGATTGAAGCCGCCCGTCAAAGTATGACACGTGCCATGAAAAGAGAAGGCAATGTTTGGATACGTGTTTTCCCTGATAAAATTATCACTAACAAACCTGCAGAGGTGCGTATGGGTAAAGGTAAAGGTAATCCAGAATACTGGGCTGCTGTAGTAGAACCAGGTCGTATTATATTCGAGTGCGACGGTGTAACAGAAGCTATTGCAAAAGAAGCAATGGGCTTAGCAGCACAAAAATTACCAATAGCTACCAAATTTATCGTAAGAAGAGATTTGCAAGCTTAATTTTAAAAACCTAATTACAATGGTTAAGAAAGTAGAATTTAATAAAGAACTAAGAAACTTGAGTGAGGCCGATTTAAAAGCCCGCATTCAAGATGATAGCTTACGTTTAAAGAAATTAGAATTTGCGCATGCAATTTCTCCTCTTGAAAATCCAGTAAGCATTCGTGGTTTGAGAAGAGATATTGCCCGTTTAAAAACGGAATTAACAAAAAGAGCTTTGGCTTAATAAACCAGATAACATGGAAACTACGGTTGTAAGAAATTTGCGTAAAACAAGGGTTGGTATTGTTACCAGCAATAAGATGACTAAAACCATCACTGTTGCAGTTGAAAGAAAAGTGAAACACCCTATTTATGGTAAGTTCGTTAAGAAAACTACCAAATTCCACGCTCATGACGAAAAGAATGAGTGTACAATTGGTGACGTTGTAAAAATTATGGAAACTCGCCCACTTAGCAAAACTAAGCGTTGGAGACTTGTTGAAGTAATTGAGAAAGCGAAATAATATTTTATCAAGCTACATGCTAATTGATTTAGCCTTAGCCTCTGAATATAAATTGTGTTAAATAACTAATAGCAATTGCTAGCGGTGAAAAGCTTAAGAAAATGATCCAGCAAGAAAGTAGATTAAATGTAGCTGATAATAGTGGTGCCAAAGAGGTGCTTTGTATTAAAGTACTTGGCAATAGTGGGCAAGACTATGCAAAAATTGGCGATAAAATTGTTGTTACCGTTAAAGCAGCTATACCTGCAGGTGGCATTAAAAAAGGTACTGTTTCAAAAGCAGTTATCGTTCGTACAAAAAACAAGTTACGTAGAAAAGATGGTTCTTATATACGTTTTGATGACAATGCCGTTGTATTGTTAAACAATGCCGATGATCCTCGTGGTACACGTATCTTTGGCCCAGTTGCCCGTGAACTTCGTGATAAAGGCTACATGAAAATCATTTCTTTAGCACCAGAGGTTCTTTAGTACAATACCAAACTAACAGTTCCTGTGTGCAACGCAACAACAGTAGCACATAGATTTTTAGCTGATAACAAAAATATTTATCTGCCAAAGGCAGAAAAGACAAAAGGGTAATAAAAATGAGTACAAGATTTAAACCCAAATTTAACATCAAAAAAGGCGACAACGTAGTTGTAATTGCTGGTGATGATAAAGATTTGAAAAAGCCTCGCAAGGTTTTAGAAGTAATAGTAAGCAAAGGCAGAGTGGTTGTAGAAGGTGTTGCTATTGCTACTAAACATACTAAGCCTACGGCGCAAAACACTAAAGGTGGTATTGTAAAAGTAGAAGCTTCTATCAGCATTTCTAATGTGATGTTGTGGGATGCTAAAACTGCTTCAGCTACTAAAGTAACTCGTACAAGAGAAAATGGTAAATTAGTTCGTATAGCTAAAAAATCAGGGGAGGTAATTAAATAATGAGTACAGTAAAATATTCGCCAAGATTAGCAGATAAATATACTAAAGAAGTTATTCCTGCTTTGATGAAGAAGTTTGATTACAAAACTGTAATGCAAGCGCCTAAGTTGCAAAAAATTTGTGTTAACCGTGGTGTTAACGGTGCAGTTACTGATAAGAAATTAGTAGACATTGCCGTTGAAGAACTTAACACAATTACTGGTCAAAAATCTGTTCCTACATACTCTAAGAAAGATATTTCTAACTTCAAATTGCGTAGAGGTATGCCAATTGGTGCTAGAGTAACCCTACGTGGTGAAAAAATGTATGAATTTTTGGATAGATTAGTTTCTGTTGCTTTACCACGTGTACGTGACTTTAAAGGCATTAGCGATAAAGCTTTTGACGGCAGAGGTAATTATACATTGGGTGTAACAGAACAAATCATTTTCCCCGAAATAGATATTGATAAAGTAAATAAAATTACTGGTTTAGATATCACTTTTGTAACCACAGCTAATACCAACGAAGAAGCTTACGAGTTATTGAAAGAATTGGGTATGCCGTTTAAAAATATTAAAAAAGATAACTAAAATAATATGGCAAAAGAATCAATAAAAGCCAGGCAAAGAAAACGCGAAAAGATAGTAGCGAAATTTGCTGAAAAACGTACCGCTTTAAAAAAAGCAGGTGATTATGCAGCATTAGATTTACTACCTAAAAACGCTTCACCTGTAAGATTGAAAAATCGTTGTCAATTGACAGGTCGCCCTAAAGGTTATATGAGATACTTTGGTATTTCACGTGTAATCTTCCGTGATATGGCTTTAAACGGTTTAATACCTGGCGTTAAAAAAGCAAGTTGGTAATCTGCTCAAGCCTCCAAGGGAACTAAGCAAATATTTTTTACAACAAGATTTAATTTATATAAACATGGTAACTGATCCTATAGCAGACTTTTTAACAAGGATTCGTAATGCTCAAATGGCTGGTCATAGAATAGTAGAAATTCCTGCTTCTAATTTAAAGAAGCGTTTGACTGAAATTTTATATGAGCAAGGTTACATTTTAAAATACAAGTTTGAAGATGATACTAAACAAGGTTTAATTAAAATTGCCTTGAAGTATGATCCTACAACTAAACAAGCAGCTATCCGCTCTTTAGAGAGAGTTAGCCGCCCAGGTTTACGTCAGTATGCAAAGCCAACTGAAATTAAAAGAGTAATCAACGGTTTAGGTGTTGCAATTATTAGTACTTCTAAAGGCGTTATTACCGACAAACAAGCTAAGGCTTTAAATGTTGGTGGCGAAGTGCTTTGCTATATCAGCTAATTGTATTTGGTTCGATAATGTAAGCCTTTTAGTCGGGGCTGAAAACGAACGATTTTATTAATACTAAATTTAAAACGACTATGTCTCGTATAGGTAAAAAACCGGTAGCCATTCCAAATGGCGTTACCATCACAGTAGGAAAAGATAATGTAGTTACAGTAAAAGGTCCTAAAGGTACTTTGTCTGAAACTTTAGATAGAGATATTAAAGCTGAGGTTATAGGTAATGCGTTAGTCATTAGTCGCCCTACAGATCAAATCCGTCACCGTGCTATGCACGGTTTATACCGTTCTTTAGTGTACAACCTAGTAGTAGGTGTAACTGAAGGTTTCAAAAAAGATCTTGAACTTGTGGGTGTGGGTTACAAAGCTGCTAATGCTGGAAACACTTTAGATTTAGCCCTAGGTTACTCTCACAACATCATTTTTGAAGTACCTAAAGAACTGAAAGTAAATACCATTACAGAAAAAGGTAAAAACCCTATCATTACTTTAGAAGGTAGCGATAAACAATTAATTGGCCAAGTTGCTGCTAAATTAAGAAGCTTACGTAAACCAGAGCCATATAAAGGTAAGGGTGTTAAATATGTAGGCGAAGTATTGAGAAGAAAAGCAGGTAAAGCAGCAGGTAAATAATTATAACTAATAAACTTCCGGCAGAATCGGAGGTTGCAAATAGAATACAATGAACACTAAATTAGAACAAAGACAAAAAATTAGATTCCGTATTCGTAAAAAGGTTTCTGGTACAGCTTTAAAGCCACGTTTGTCTGTTTTCAGAAGTAATGCTGAAATTTATGCACAATTAATTGATGATGATAAAGCCGTAACATTAGCTGCATCTTCTTCAAGAGAAAAAGATATTGTTGCCCAAAAAGTTAATAAGACAGAAAAGTCTAAATTTGTTGGTGCTGCAATTGCTTTAAAAGCAAAAGAATTAGGTATCACTACTTGCGTTTTTGATAGAGGTGGTAATCTTTACCATGGCCGTATCAAAGCTGTAGCTGATGGTGCTAGAGAAGGTGGTTTACAATTTTAATTTCTACTATAACAAATAATATTTAGATAAATGTCTAAAATACTTGATTCTAAAATAAAAGCAGGTGGTGATGATGAGCTAAAAGAAAAGGTAGTAGCTATCAACCGTGTTGTTAAAACAACAAAAGGTGGTCGTACTTTCAGTTTCTCAGCACTTGTGGTTGTTGGTAACGACAATGGTGTAGTTGGCCAAGGTTTAGGTAAAGCAAAAGAGGTACAAGAAGCAATTGCTAAAGGTATTGATGATGCAAAGAAAAATTTAGTGAAAGTGCCTATAATGCATGGTACTATCCCTCACGAACAATTAGCTAAATTTGGTGCTGCTAAAGTTTTAATTAAACCGGCTGCGCATGGTGCTGGTGTAATTGCTGGTGGTAGTATGCGTGCTGTTTTAGAAAGCGCAGGTATCACTGACGTTCTTGCAAAAAGTTTAGGTTCTGCCAATCCACACAATGTGGTTAAAGCTACTATCGAAGCTTTAAAATTGTTACGTGAGCCAGTACAAGTTTCTAAAACTCGTGGTCTTAAATTAAGTAAAGTATTTAACGGATAAAATAAGTCACGTTCAAATTTGTTTAGTTTACTAACTATCCTATATTTGGCAACCGACTAAATAACTAAGGTTATGGCAAAGATTAAAATCACACAAGTTAAAAGCGGTATCGATAGGTCTGAGCGTCAAAAGCAAACATTAATTGCTTTAGGCCTAAGAAAAATGAATGCCTCTAAAGAAGTAGAAGCTACACCACAAATTTTAGGTATGGTTAACAAAGTTAGCCATTTAGTAAAAGTTGAGGAATTAGCATAATTATTTAACAAGCGAGGGGTGATACCCCGTAAGTTCAAAATCATATAACATGAAATTACATACTCTAAAACCTGCAGAAGGTTCCGTACACAAAGAAAAGAGAATTGGACGTGGTGAGGCAAGTGGTAAAGGTGGTACCTCTACACAAGGTAACAAAGGTAGCCAACAACGTGCTGGTTATCAACGTAAAAATGCCTTTGAAGGTGGTCAAATGCCAATTCAACGTCGTATACCAAAACGTGGTTTCAAAAACAACAATAAAATTGAATTTGTTGTTTTCAATTTAGGTCAAATTGAAACATTACAAGAAAAATATGCCTTCCCCGAATTTTCTGTTGAACAGTTGTATATCAACGGTTTAATTAGTAAAACTGACAAAGTTAAAATTTTGGGTACAGGTGAATTAAAATCTAAACTTACCTTCAAAATAAACGCATTAAGTGCCAAAGCAAAGGATGCCATAGAGGCAGCAGGTGGCAGCGTTGAAATTGTAAAGTAATTTAACGTAATTTGCCAGACGCATCCATCAACGATGCGTCTTTTTTGGTTTTAGGGAATTAACTTTTAACTCAAGAACTAACGTGAAAAAATTCATAGATACTCTTAAAAACATTTGGACGATTGAAGAATTACGTAGTAAGATCATCGTAACCTTAGCTTTTGTATTCGTTTACCGTTTAGGTAATCACATTGTATTACCAGGTATTGATCCTACTTTATTAGATGCGGCTAAGGCTAGTTCTAAGAGTAATGGTTTGCTTAGCCTGTTCGATACATTTGCTGGTGGTGGTTTTTCTCAAGCTTCTATACTAGCACTTGGTATTATGCCATATATCTCTGCTTCTATCTTTATGCAATTGATGACTATTTTGGTGCCTCAATTACAAAAAGTACAAAAGGAAGGCGAAAGTGGGCGAAAGAAAATTAACCAATGGACTCGTTACCTTACTATTATTGTAACAATGTTTCAAGCAGGTGCTTACATTGCTTACTTAAAAAGTCCAGATTATGCAGTAGCATTAATTCCTGCTTATGCTAGTTTCTTCACTGTTTCTACAATTATCACATTAACTGCAGGTACATTGTTTGTAATGTGGTTGGGTGAAAAAATTCAAGACAAAGGCTTAGGTAACGGTACTTCAATTATTATAATGGTTGGTATATTAGCTCGTTTACCACAATCTATTTTGCAGGAGTTTACTGCTAAAAGTGAAAAAGCTGGTGGTGGGTTATTAATCTTCTTAATTGAGGTGGCTATTTTAGTGGCTATCATTATGGGCTTAATCATCTTAGTACAGGGTGTTCGTAAAATTCCTGTAAACTATGCCAAACAAATTATAGGTAACCGTCAATTTGGTGGTGCGAGACAATTTTTACCTGTGAAGGTGAACAGCGCAGGTGTAATGCCAATCATCTTTGCCCAAGCAATTATGTTTTTACCTACACTTGTATCTTTTACAGATCTTGATTCTACAAAAGGCTTTGTAGAAATATTCAGCGATCACCGTAATGTTTGGTACATGATTATTTACTCTGTAATGGTAATTGGTTTTACCTTCCTTTACACAGCATTAATTTTTAATCCTAAGCAAATAGCTGAAGATTTAAAACGCAATAACGGTTTTGTACCAGGTGTAAAACCAGGTGAACCAACCGCCGATTATATTGGTGCTATCATGGATAAAATTACCTTGCCAGGTGCTATTTTCTTAGCTGCTGTGGGTATTTTGCCAGGCTTTGCACAACGTTTAGGTGTAACGCAAGGTTTCAGTACTTTCTTTGGTGGTACTAGTTTATTAATTATGGTAGGTGTAGTTTTAGATACTTTACAACAAATTGAAACTTACTTATTAATGCGCCAATATGATGGTTTAATGAGTAGTGGTCGTGTACAAGGCAGGCAAATTTCAAGCAGTATGCCTACAACAACTATCTAATTTTTACTTTCTATTTAAAATACTTTTAAACCTGTTGGGCTATCCTAACAGGTTTTTATTTTGGTGCAGTTTTTACTTTTTTAAGCAGTGGCTGCGGTAATTTTATTAATCATTTCAAGCAACATATAATGAGTTTTTCTAAAAATTTGGTGTATTATAAAACAGAAGCAGAAGTAGCTTTAATGAAAAAGGCAGCTACACTTGTAAGTAAAACGCTTACTGAAGTAGCTAAAATGTTAAAACCAGGTGTCACAACTTTACAAATAGATAAATTATGTGCAGCGTTTGTAAAGGACAATAATGCCATTCCTTCATTTTACAATTATAGAGGCTATCCACATAATATTTGCGCAAGTGTTAACGATGTGGTGGTTCATGGTTTTCCTAATAATGTGGCATTAAAAGATGGCGATATAGTATCTATTGACATGGGTGTGATTTTAAATGGCTGGCATGGTGATCATGCTTATACCTTTATTATTGGCCAAGCGAGTGATGATGTAAAGAAGTTAGTATGTATTACCAAAGAAAGTTTATACAAAGGCATTGAAAAAGCAATTATTAATAATCGTATTGGTGACATTGCTTTTGCCATTCAAGCGCATACCGAAAAAAAAAATAAATATGGTGTGGTACGAGAATTGGTAGGGCATGGTTTAGGTAAAAGCTTACACGAAGACCCAAATGTTCCAAACTTTGGTATGCGTGGTACTGGTATGAAATTGAAAGAAAATTTAGTACTTGCCATAGAACCAATGATTAATATGGGTAGTAGAAATGTTTATACCGATAGTGATGGCTGGACAGTTAAAACAAAAGATGGTTTGCCTTCGGTACACTTTGAACACGATGTTTGTGTAAAACGTGGTAAAGCACTTATTTTATCAGATTACAGTATTATTGAAGCGGCTGAACAAGCTAACCCCAACTTGACTGCTTCACCTGTAATATCGTTTTAAAATAATTGGTACAATAAAAAGGACCTTCTGCAACGAAAGTCCTTTTAAATTTATTGAAGAAGGATTTTTGCTAGATAACAGCTTTTCTTACTCTCACCAATTGTTCTAATAAATTTTCTAGTTTATTTAGGTGCAACATATTAGCACCATCACTTAAAGCTACAGCAGGATTTGGATGTGTTTCAATAAATAAACCATCAGCACCCGTAGCTATAGCTGCTTTAGCAATGGTTGTAATTAAATTAGGATTACCACCAGTAACACCACTTGTTTGGTTGGGTTGTTGCAAACTGTGTGTGCAATCCATAATTACAGGTACACCATGTTCACGCATCCAAGTAATATTTCTATAATCAACTACTAAATCTTGATATCCAAAAAAGTTACCTCTTTCAGTAAGCATCACTTGATTGTTACCAGCCTTTTGAACTTTTTCCACAGCAAACTTCATAGAAGGACCATTTAAAAACTGTCCTTTTTTCACGTTTACAATTTTACCTGTTTCTGCAGCAGCTACTAATAAGTCTGTTTGTCTACATAAAAATGCGGGTATTTGTAAAATATCTATGTATTTGGCTGCTTCAGCAGCTTCCTCATGTGCATGAATGTCAGATGTAGTTGGCAGTTGAAAAGTATCGCCTACTTTTTTTATCAAATCTAACCCAACGCTATCACCTAAACCTGTAAAAGAAGCAGCATTAGTTCGGTTTGCCTTACGATAACTAGCTTTAAATACATAAGGTATTTCTAGCCTACGGCAAATTTTAGACACTTTATCAGCAATTTCCATCACCAATTCTTCACCTTCTACCACACATGGGCCAGCAATTAAAAAAAAATTATCAGCATTGTAGGTTTGTTTTTCAAATAAATTAGACAAATAAGATGGTATCATGCTTTGTATTTTTAAATATATAATGGTGCGAAATTAGGTAAATGCATTTGTTTGGTATTATTTTACAAAATACGCATTGACTTTTAATTTTATTGCCAATGTATTTTTTAGCACAATTAGTTTATTGCTATGATTATTTCATTTAAGCACTTTTGCGTACATCCTTTTTTCATATTTGTTAATGTGATAATTACCAGTACCTCATTTGCCCAAAACATAAAGACTACAATTAATACACCTGCTACTTTTTTGCTAGTATTAGGTAATACACAAGATGCGGGCTACCCACAAATAGGCTGTACAAACGATTGCTGTAAAGCTTATTGGCAACATCAACAATCAAAAAAACTGATTACCAGTTTAGCTTTGATAGATAAAACAACCAATCAATATTGGCTTTTTGAAGCAACGCCAGATATTGCTGAACAATTACAACTTGTACAACATTATACCACTAAATCAACAGCTTTTCAGCCTACCGGTATTTTTATTAGCCATGCACATATTGGTCATTATACAGGGTTAATGCAACTAGGCAGAGAGGCTTTTGGAGCAAAAAATATCCCAGTATTTGCAATGCCAAGGTTGCACCAGTACTTGCAAAACAATGGCCCATGGAGCCAGTTGGTGTCGCTAAATAATATTCACTTGCAAAGCATACAAGCAGATGAAAGCCTTACTCTTAATGGTTCTATGTCAGTAACTCCTCTATTAGTACCCCACCGTGATGAATATTCTGAAACTGTTGGTTTTGTTATTACTACTTGCAACAAAAAAGTATTATTTATACCAGATATAGACAAGTGGGAAAAATGGAATAAAAGTATCGTAGCCGAAATTGCTAAAGTAGATATTGCTTTAATAGACGGTACTTTTTATGCCAATGGCGAATTGCCAGGTAGAGATATGAAAGAGATACCGCACCCTTTTGTAGTAGAAAGTATGGCTTTATTTGGTAGCTTGCCGCAGAAAGAAAAAGATAAAATTTACTTCATTCATTTTAACCACACCAATCCATTATTAAACCCAAAGTCAAAACAGCAACAAAACTTGCTGCAAAAGGGTTTTAAAGTTGCCAACCAAGGCTTGGTAATTGGGTTGTAATCATAAAACCAAATCTTCCTCTCATCAATTTCTCTTTTTTCTAACAACAACATCACAGCATCTTTGTAAATTACTAAACGAAAACTTCCATAATGGCAAAAGATAAAATATTAGTGATTGGCGCAAGTGGCCAAATAGGCGTAGAATTAACATTGGCACTTCGCAAAATTTATGGCAACAACAATGTCATTGCAAGCGATTTGCGTGAAGAGAACGAACTTCTAAAAGGCACTGGCCCTTATGTAAGCATAGATGTAATGAATAAAGAAATGCTGCACGTACAAGTTATTCGTCAAAACATCACACATATTTATCTCTTAGCGGCCATACTTTCAGCAACTGGCGAAAAAAATCCAACACTAGCTTGGAATCTTAACATGCAAGGCTTGCTCAATGTATTAGATATTGCTAGAGAAGAAAACCTCAAAAAAGTGTATTGGCCTTCTTCAATTGCAGTTTTTGGCCCTACAAGCCCTAAGCAAAACTGCCCACAGCAAACCGTTATTGAGCCTATCACTGTATACGGCATCAGTAAGTACGCAGGCGAGTTTTGGTGCAATTACTATCATCGACGTTTTGGCCTCGATGTACGTAGCCTGCGCTACCCAGGTCTTATTAGTTATAAGTCAGCACCAGGTGGTGGCACTACCGATTATGCCGTTGAAATTTTCAACGAAGCCATTGAGCATAAAACCTATCAATGCTTCCTTAGCGAAAACACTTATTTACCTATGATGTACATGACCGATGCTATCAACGCAACCATTAATCTCATGGAAGCACCAGCCGATAAAATTTCAGTACGCACATCCTACAATGTAGCAGGCGTAAGCTTTTCACCTAAAGAAATTGCTACCGAAATACAAACCCATATACCAGATTTTACCATCAGCTATCAACCAGACAGCAGGCAAAATATAGCAGATAGTTGGCCACAAAGCATTGATGATACGGTAGCAAGAAACGATTGGGGCTGGCAGCCAGCATTTAATTTGCAAAGGCTAACCAAAGAAATGCTAGAAAATCTCAAGCTTTCGCTATAGCCCTTTCCCCTTTTATGCCCCCATTTTAGTGGTATAAAAGAGTAATAGTTGCGTAG
>JASGCX010000008.1:58417-73038 GCA_030053925.1 Flavobacterium sp. | reverse complement strand
ACCGTCCACAGTCCACAGTCCACCGTCCACAGTCCACCGTCCACAGTCCACCGTCAACCATCACCAATCACCCATGACCTATGCCCCATGAACCATGAACCATCACCCATGACCCATCACCTATGAACCATCACCCATGAACCATCACCCATGAACCATCCCCCCAACCTGTGATTTTTGCAACTTTTGTCTGTTGTTGTGTAATAGCTAGCCCTGTTTTGTGTTGCAACTTTGCTATGGTTAATCATTAGGTAAGGCTGTTATAAATTTTGTTTTATGAATCTTTTGCTAATTATTGTTATCGGTTCGGCGGTTCTAGCGTTGGTGGTGTTTTTAACCATTCGCAACAAAAAAAACGAAACAGATTTTGAAGATAATCTCAACAAAAATTATAAGCATCCTCGAAGCGAAGAAGGCGATACCAATATTGATGATTTAACAAACAGTGTTCATTAATCCATTCAATTCATTGTAATAATACCGTAAGGTTTTAAATGTATAAACGTAGGTACTTTTTACTAACTGGGCTAGTGCTTTTGGCTGCCTGTAGTTCTACCAAAATTGTAAGTAGCTGGCACGAGCCAAATAAAACCATCACCATTACCAATTTGAATAAAGTACTTGTGGTGGCTTTGTTTAAAAACGAAACCACTAAGCATAAAGTAGAAGACGAAATGGTTAGCTATCTAGTTGGTAAAGGTGTGGTATCGTACAATTATTTAAACGATAATTTTAACAAGAAAAATGAAGATGCTATTAGAAAAGCCATTAAAGCAGATGGCTTTGATGGCGCTATCACCATGCGCTTAATTGATGTAGATAAAGAGCAAGTGTACACACCTGAAAATACATCGCTTTACCCTAAGTACTACCGCATTTTTAGTGGCTATTATTTTAGAACATGGGGCTACAGCTACACGCCTGGTTACTACACCACTACTAAAACTTACACCATTGAAACCAACGTGTATTCAATTAAAGAAGATAAAATTATATGGTCGGCCTTAACAGAAACCACCGACCCTAAAGGCATAGATCAAATGACCGAAAAAATAGCAAGTCTTGTGTACAAAAAAATGCAACACGAGGGCTTTGTGCAGTAATGTTATCAAGCAAGTTTAATGTGATCTTTTAACTAAAAAATAGCCACCATGCTTGTACGAACAATAGGTTTTATAATGATAGCTATAGACGTTGTAATGGTTGCCTACACAGGGTTTACCTACTTTACTACCGAGAAGGTGGTAGACCTTGGTGTTATTGAAATTCAGCAAAAGAAAAGCCATCCTGTGCAGTGGTCGCCTTATGTAGGTGTGGCATTAATTATTGGCGGTATTGGTGTGGTGTTAATAGGCAAAAATCAATCGGTTTAAATATTCAATTCACTCATAAATTTCAAGCTATGTCATTACCATTGCAACAAGAAATAGATACGGCAAAAATTGCTTTGCCAAACAATTCGTTGTACCCTGTAGAAGATGACATCTACAACCAATCTCGTTTACAAAAAAACATCAACCCCGAAGATGTAAGTACACATAAATCAAGTATTCCAAAGCATTTGCGCCATAACAACGCCTACAATTTTGGTGATGAAATGAGTGGCGATGACTTAGATATACCTGGTGCAGAACTAGACGACTTAGACGAAGCCATTGGTAGCGAAGATGAAGAAAATAATTACTACAGTTTGGGTGGCGATAATCACAATGACTTAGAAGAAAACAAAGGTGATTAAGTTGTTTGCATTAGCCACATTTTAGTAGGGTATATTTAAAATTTTAAAACATACAACCATGAACAAAGTATTGATAGCATTAGATTACAACCCTACTGCGCAAAAAGTAGCCGAAGCAGGGTATGCTTTAGGTAATGCCTTAAAAGCACAAGTTATTCTATTGCATGTATTGGTAAATCCTGTGTATTATTCATCTACAGCTTATGCGCCTATTATGGGCTTTGGTGGTTACATAAGTACCGATATGTTGCCTATGCAATCGCTTAAAGAACTAAAAGAAGCGTCAGAAGATTTTTTAATGAAAGCAAGGCATCATCTTAACGATGCCAACGTTGTTACAGATGTACGCGAAGGTGATGTGGCCGATGAAATACTTGCAGCCGCCAAGCATCACCATGCAGATATTATTGTACTTGGTTCTCATAGTCAAAAATGGTTAGAACGTGTGCTGATGGGCAGTAATACTGAAAAAGTGTTGCATAACAGCAGTGTACCATTATTTATTGTGCCTACTAAAGGGTAAGTGATTATTTACAAATGGATGTTATAGACTATTATAAAGTGCTAGGATTACAAGCCACTGCTTCGCCCGACGATATTAAAAAAGCGTATCGAAAACTGGCTCGCAAGTTGCATCCTGATGTAAACCCAAACGACAAAGCAGCTCAAGTAAAATTTCAAGCTATTAACGAGGCAAATGAAGTACTGAGCGACCCCGAAAAGCGAAACAAGTACGATAAATACGGTAAAGATTGGCAACATGCCCAAGCGTTTGAAAAAGCTGCAACTACCAATGCACAAAATAACAGTGGGCAGCAGTTTTATGATGGTGCTGATAGCGAAGATTTTTCGAGCTTTTTTAGCAGCATGTTTGGTAGTAATGCCGGCAAAAGACAATCGCAATTTAGAGGGCAAGATTATAATGCAAGCTTAAAGTTGAGCCTAAGAGAAGCCGCAGAAACACACCAACAAACAATAACTGTTAATAGCAAAAACATACGCATTACCATACCTGCTGGTGTAGAAGATGGTCAGGTAATAAAACTAAAAGGTTATGGTAGCCCTGGTACTAATGGTGGTCCCGCTGGCAACTTGTACATTACATTTAACATAGCCCCAGATACGCAATTTAAAAGGCTTGGCAACGATTTATATGCGACCACCGAAATTGACTTATATACAGCCGTACTTGGTGGTGAAATATTGCAAGCAACACTAACCGGGCAAGTGAAAATGAAAGTACAAGCCGAAACACAAAACGCTACAAAAATTAGACTCAAAGGCAAAGGATTTCCAGTGTATAAACAAGACGCAGCTTTTGGCGATTTGTTTGTAACCTATCAGGTGAAAATACCAACCAATTTAAGCAGCAAACAAAAAGAACTATTTACCAAACTGTCTCAATTATCATCGTAAATTAATAATTATGCAGCAAGCAGATTTAATAGCGATAACTGAGTTTTGTAGGCATTACAATATTGAGTTTACGTTTGTGTATGCTTTAAAACAACATGGCCTAATAGACATTGTTATTGTAGATGGTACAGGTTTTATTTACGCCGATGAGTTGCAGTTTTTAGAGAAACTTGTGCGCCTACATTATCACTTAGATATTAATGTAGAAGGGATAGAAACCATTACACATTTGCTAGAACGCATTACTACTATGCAGCATCAAATTACTGGCTTGCAGTGTAGGCTAGATTTGTATGAATAGTTATGTAATTGGTGTACAATAATACCTAAGATTGATAACCCATTGTATGCTTCCTAAAGATTAAAATTCAATTTATAAACAATCACAGTAAACTAAAAATTATGTACAACGACGGTTATCATTTTTGGGGTATGCACCTTTTTTGGTGGAGCGGTTTTATTCTATTATTCTTTTGGGTATTTGCATTGCGTTTTGATATTCCTGGCCAAAGAAATAAGCCAGATAGCCCTTTAGACGAACTAAAAAAGCACTACGCCGGCGGCCTAATAAACACAAAAACTTTTAAAGAAGCTAAGGCTAAATTAGTACACGCATCTACTAATAATTAGGCACTTACAATATGTGTGAATGATGCAACATTAAGGGCTTAAAGTGTAATGCTGCTTTGTTTTTTACAACTCACCTTTGCCTTGTGAAAATAATTTCACAACAAAAACATCAATCATGAAAAGTAACGAAGAACTACAAAAAAACGTGCAAGATGCCATTAAATGGGAACCTCTTTTACACGCTGCCGAAATAGGTGTTACAGTAAAAGATGGGGTGGTTACTTTGTCTGGTATTGTAGATAGTTATGCCAAAAAACTAGAAGCAGAAACTGCTACTAAAAATGTTGTAGGTGTAAAAGTAATTGTAGAAAAAATTACCATTAAGTACAACAATTTAGGCATCAAATCAGACACAGATATTGCCGAAGAAATTGTAAATGCTTTTAAATGGAACTGGCAAGTACCCCAAGAATTAATTAAAGTATCGGTTGAAAATGGTTGGGTAACATTAGCTGGCCAAACCGAATGGAATTACCAAAAAGAAGCCGCACAAACTGCCATTAAAAACCTAATTGGCGTGCAAGGTGTAACCAACAATGTAACCATTAAAACTGCTAAAAGCGATATGGTAGAAAAGCAAGACATAGAAGAAGCTTTGCTACGCAATTGGTCTATAGATGCTGAAGAAATAAATGTAAAAGTGGTAGACCATAAAGTAACACTTAGCGGTGTGGTAGACTCTTGGTATCAAAAAGATGAAGCCGAACGTATTGCTTGGAATGCACCAGGTGTTTGGAATGTTCACAACGATTTGGTAATAGAATTTGAAGATTAACAAGCAAGCATACAATTAACGGGAGGTAAAACTTCCGTTTTTTTTAGTGGTTTAACAATCAAGATTTTTTATGAAAAAGCTAGAGAATAAAGTGGTTTTCATTACTGGTGGTAATTCGGGTATTGGCAAAGCATCGGCACTAGAAGCGGCTAGAGAAGGTGCTATTGTAGTAGTTGCCGATTTGCAAAAAAACTAACCATCAACCAACTATGGATGCTATTACAGCACTTGGTGCTAAATGCCTTTTTGTACCCATAGATGTAGCCAATGTAGAAAGCGTAAAGCAGGCTATAGCTACTACCGTTGTTACATTTGGTAGGCTTGATGTTGCCTTTAACAATGCAGGCATTGGCGGTACCTATTCTGGTATTCATGATATGCCTGAAGCTGTTTGGGATAAATTGATTGCCATTAATCTTACTGGGCAATTTTATTGTGTAAAATACCAACTACAGCAGTTTTTAAAGCAGGGCGGTGGCGTTATTGTCAATATGTCTTCGCTAGGTGGGTTAAAGGCCGAGCATGGCTTAGTACCTTACACCGTAGCAAAGCATGGCGTATTGGGCTTAACCAAAAATATTGCAGTACAATATGCTGCGCAAAATATACGTGGCAATGCCATTTGCCCATATTATGTAGAAACACCTTTACTACAAGCAGCACCAGAAGCTACGCACAAAGCATGGATAGAAGGCACACCTACTAAACGCCTTTGTACACCTGAAGAAGTTGCCAAAGCCTTTATATATCTAGCTTCTAGCGATTCTAGCTATTGCAATGGCACACAGCTTATTTTAGATGGTGGCGTAATGGCTTAAACAAAAATTATTTCTACTTACATTTTAAAAACCAAATGATGCACACAAGTATTGGATTAACAGATGCAGATCGCCTTGCGGTTGCTACCGAATTGGCTAAGCTATTAGCAGATGAATATGTATTGTACACCAAAACAAAAAATGCCCATTGGAATATTGAGGGCATTGACTTTTACAACAAACATAAATTTTTTGAACTTCAGTTTTTACAGCTTGATGAAGTGATTGATAATACTGCCGAACGTATTCGTACAATTGGTCATTATGCAGGTGGTAGCTTAAAATCTTTCTTAGAACTTACACATTTAACCGAGCAAAGCAGAGAGAAAAATGATGGTCAAGGTTTTATTAAAGAACTACTATCAGATCACGAAAGCATCATTATTTTTTGTAGAGAAAGCATTGAATACTTTAGTAAAGAATTCAAAGATTTTGGTACAATAGATTTTGTAACCGGCATTATGCAAACACACGAAAAAATGGCCTGGTTTTTACGTTCACACTTAAAATAAGAAACAATGATTTACGAAAATTATTACTGGGGCATGAATGTTATTTGGTGGTTTGTTTGGGTAATATTAATCTTTTGGATTTTTGCCACCCCATACGATATACCTGGCCAAAGACGCAAAAAAAAAACACCGTTAGATATTTTACGCAACCGCTTTGCGGCAGGTAAAATTACTGCCGAAGAGTTTGAAGAACGCAAGCAAATAATAGAATCTTTATAGCTTGTAGTGCTTATTAAAGTAGCTGTTTGCAGCCCTTTTGTTGCCCATCAATTTGTATTGAATGAAAGCCTTTAGCTCATTTGTTGTAGTGATTACGTTTACAATTGCAAGTAAGATGGCAATAGGGCAGCAAACACCAGCTAGCTTAAGTTGGAATATTGCGCAATGTTTTCAATATGCCACTGCCAATAATATTCAAATAACTACTAGCAGGCTCAATGCGTTAATTGCACAGCAAAATACAATTTTGGCACAAGGGCAAACAATACCCACCGTGTCTGCATCTGCAAGCAATACATTTACCAATGCCAACAACAATGTTACAAACAATGGCACTTTAACCAATCAATTATCTACCAACGGCACTTACTTGGTAAATGCTTCTATAGTTTTATGGAACGATGGTTTTAACAACAACACCATTCAGCAAAAACACCTACAAGCACAGGTTGCTAATTTAGCAGTGCAGCAATCTCAAAATAGCCTCACACTGCTTATTACACAAGCCTTTCTAAATATTTTATTGGCAAAAGAAAACCTCATTTACATTAACGATCTAGTGCAGACCTCGGCGGCTAGAGTGCAACAAGGGCAGCTATTGTAAAATGCTGGCAGTATTGCTAAAAATAATTTATTGCAACTAAAAGCACAGCTTGCAAGCGATAAATATTTGGTAGTATAAACCCAAAACGCAATCCTCCAAAATACTTTGCTGCTAAAGCAAGTATTGCAACTGCCATCAGAAGCAGCATTCGATATTGTTACACCAAATACCATAGTGGTAAATAATCAATTGCCATTGTTAACCGATGTTCAAGCCTTAGCAAAACAAACATTTCCTGAAATTAAAATGGGGCAGCTAGGTATTGATATTGCTGCGTTTGATATTGCTAAAGCCAAAGCTGGCTTTAAACCTGTACTTAGTGCAAGCGCAAGTATTGGCACTGGTTATAGCAATGTATTAACCAATAATACTTATTCTAAAACTGGCTATTTTACACAAACTGGTAATAATTTTTACCAACGCATAGGTGCAACTTTGGCTATTCCTATTTTCTCAAACCATATCAACCAAACCAATCTTGCTAAAGCAAATATTGGCTACAAGCAAGCCAATTTGTATTTGCAAAATTATCAGTTGGTATTATCGCAAGCTATAGAACAAGCCTACCTAAACGCTTCTAATGCCCAACAGGCTTATGTTGCAGCCAATGAGCAATTGGTTGCAGTAACAGAAACCTATCGCATTACCAACAACCAATTTGCATTGGGCGGCGTTAATGCGTTTGATGTATTGCTGCAACGCAACCTATACATACAAGCCGTTCAAGCATTTACACAAGCCAAATACACCGCAGTGCTTCAGCAAAAAATTTATCAGTTCTACATGGGCAATCCGGTAGTGCTTTAATATCTACATCATGACAAAAAAGCTCATTACATGGGGCATTGTTTTAACCATAGTAGCGGCAGCGGTTTTTTTTTACTTCGCCACTAAAAAGAAGCAAGTGCCCATCAACTTTGTAACCGTTACACCGCAATATGGCTACATTGCAAAAAGCGTAACAGCCACAGGCAGTATTCAACCTGTAGATACCGTATCGGTTGGTGCGCAAGTATCTGGCGTGGTACAAAGTATTTATGCCGATTTTAATAGTGTGGTAAAGCAAGGGCAGCTATTGGCAAAAATTGATCCTTCTATTATACAAGCACAAACCGAGCAAGCAACGGCTACACTTGCCAATGCTAAAAGCAGCTTGCAACTTCAACAAAGCAGTTACGATAGGCAGAACCAATTGTATAATTTAGGTGCCATTAGCAAGGCCGATTATCAAATAGCTTTAAACTTATTTCAAAGTGCCAAAGCCGCTGTTAACAATGCTTCTGCATTGTTACGTGTGGCCAATAAAAACTTGTCGTACACCAATATTTATTCGCCTATTAACGGCATGGTTTTAAACAGAAATGTAAGTGCCGGCCAAACCATTGCTTCAAGTTTTAATGCACCTACGTTGTTTGTTATTGCCAAAGATTTAACTAAAATGCAAGTACGTGCAGCGGTAGATGAAGCCGATATTGGTGAAGTAAAAACTACGCAAAACGCATCGTTTACTGTAGATGCTTTTCCTGATGATATTTTTAAAGGCAGTGTGCAGCAAATATTGTTGCATCCAAGCGTATCGGCCAATGTGATTACATACACCACTTTAATTAATGTAGATAATTTAGATTTAAAGCTAAAGCCTGGCATGACGGCAAGCATCAATATTTACACGCAAGAAGATAGCAACGTGTTGTTAATTCCTGCAAGGGCTTTAAACTTTAAACCCGATACCGTACTACTAAAAAAATATACACTCATTAGGGCTGGTAAAAATAGTACGCCTACAACTTCTAATAACCTAGTACCAGTTGATGCTGTAACGCATACCAATAGCGTTTATCAAACTGCACATGTGTGGCTTAAAAATGGTGATACATTGACCCAAAGAACCATAACCATTGGCTTAAACGATGATAGTTATGTGCGTGTGATTAATGGCTTAGTGCTTACCGATAATGTTGTAACAACTATTGTAGCCAAAGGCACAAAAGCACCTGTAGAAGCCACACAAAAAAGCCCTTTTATGCCGCAATTTGGTGGCAGAAAAGCCGCCAAAAAATAAGCAAGCATGAGCAATGTAATTGTTGATATTAAAAACCTGAAACGCGAATTTACCATAGGTGACGAAGTGGTGAAAGCCTTGAACGACGTGACTTTTACCATAAAAGCAGGTGAGTTTATAACCATTATGGGCAATAGTGGTTCGGGCAAAACTACGCTGTTAAACATACTTGGCTGCCTCGAAAAACCAACTATTGGTGAGTATTGGCTAGATGGTGTTAATGTGAGCAATCTTACCAAAAACCAACTGGCTGGTTTAAGAAATAAAAAATTAGGTTTTGTATTTCAATCGTATAATTTATTGGCTCGTACTTCGGCCATAGAAAATGTAGAACTGCCTTTGCTCTACAACAATACTTACTCTGCAACCCAACGAAAAGAGAAAGCCATTAAGGCATTAGAAGCTGTGAAACTAGGCGATAGAATGTACCATTTGCCAAGCCAATTATCTGGTGGTCAGCAGCAACGTGTGGCAATAGCAAGGGCCTTAATTAACGATCCTGTAATGATACTAGCAGATGAAGCCACGGGCAATTTAGATTCTCGTACCTCATACGAAATAATGATGCTGATACAAGAACTGAATAGCCAGCAAGGTAAAACCATTGTATTTGTTACACACGAACCAGATATAGCCACATTTAGTAAGCGTACCATTACTTTAAAAGATGGCAAAATATTGAGCGATAATCAAAATGAACATGTGGCTAGTGCAAAAGAAGTATTGGCAAGTTTGCCCGCTATTAACCAAACAGCCGATGTAATACCCAAGCCATGAAAATTACCAACCTATTAAGTATTGCATGGCGTGCCATTAGTAGAAATAAACTACGTACTTTTTTAACCATGCTTGGTATTATTATAGGTGTGGCTGCAGTGATAGCTATGATTGCTATTGGGCAAGGTTCTAAGCAAAGTATAGAAAGCCAAATAACCACTATGGGCAGCAATATGATTATGATTGTGCCCACAAGCAATATGCAAGGCGGTGTACGAATGGATAATTCTAGTGTACAATCTTTAGAAGAAAAAGATGTTGTGGCACTGCAAAAGCAACCCAAATATATTAATGCAGTATCGCCAGCCGTATCGGTAAAAGGGCAGGTAATTAATGGCTCTTTTAATTGGAGTACTACTATACAAGGTGTGTATCCCGAGTTTTTATTTATAAGAAGTTGGCCTATAATAGATGGCGTGGCTTTTACTACACAAGATGTAAAAGCAGCAAGCAAAGTTTGCTTAATAGGTCTTACCGTTAAGGCCAATTTATTTCCCAACGATGTAGATGTAATTGGTAAAAGTTTTCGCTTTAAAAACATACCCTTTAAAGTAATTGGTGTATTAAGTAAAAAAGGCGAAAACTCTTTTGGGCAAGATCAGGATGATATGATAATAACGCCAGTAACTACTGTGCAAAAACGCATACTAGCAAGCACTTACTACCAATATATTTATGCCTCAGCTATTAATGAAACATCTACCGATAGTGCTGCCGCAGAAGTACAAAATGTATTGCGAGCCAGCCACAAACTAGCCGCTACAACCGATAATGATTTTACTGTAAGAACCCAAGCACAGCTAGTAAGTATGCTTACATCAACCAGTAGTATTTTAACCATTTTGTTAACCGTAATTGCAGGTATTTCGCTGCTTGTAGGTGGTATTGGCATCATGAATATTATGTACGTTTCGGTTACAGAACGTACCAAAGAAATAGGGCTGCGTATGTCTATTGGCGCAAGAGGTGTAGATATTTTATTGCAGTTTTTAATTGAAGCCATTTTAATTAGTATCACCGGTGGTATTATAGGTGTAGTGCTTGGTATTACCGCTACTAAATTGGTTACGCTGTTTATGCATTGGCCTACGTTGGTGTCCAAATCGTCGGTAGTACTATCTTTTTTAGTGTGTTTTATTACAGGCGTTTTCTTTGGTTATTATCCTGCATTAAAAGCCTCTAAACTAGACCCAATAGAAGCAATGCGATATGAGTAGAAATTTTACTCCTGTATATCTCATGTAAAAAGTACAAGTGGCTTTTTTTATTTATATTATAGGTATCTTCATGTGTTGCAGGTAATTAATTTTAAATTATAGTTGAACTGCCGTAATTTTGAAGAAAATATTCAAAATAGGCTATGTTGATAGAATTTAGAGTTGCTAACTATCGCTCAATAGGCGAAGAACAGGTTTTGAGCCTAATTCCTGCAACTAAGCAGAAGGAATTTTTAGGCAATATTATATCTAAGGGAAAATACAATGCCTTAAATGCTATAGCTATTTACGGCGCAAATGGAAGCGGAAAAAGCAACCTTTTGCTAGCAATGGGGTTGCTTTACAAACTTATTCATCTTTCTGCACGTTCTTCCTCTACAACTAAATTACCTTTTGACCCTTTCTTGCTTCGTGAAGGTTGGGAAGCAAAGCCAACAAAATTTGAAATCACCTTTATTGTAGGAGATGAAAAATATAGATATGGTGTTGAATACCACAGAGAATCAATAGAAAGCGAATGGCTGTACAGAAAAAATCAAGGGAGAGAAGTTGTTTTGTTTTTAAGAAAAGGGGAAACTATTGATCCTTCATCAGGATTTAGAGGCAACACTAAAATTATTGATTTAGCAATTGAAGCAACAAAGCAAAATGCCTTGTTTCTTTCTACCTGTGACATGTTTAATGTAGAAGAAGCCAAACTAATTTTTCAATGGTTCAAACACTTCAACAATATAGACGGCATTGACACGGAAGATGAAGAAATCAGAACTGTATCTATGTGGGATAACGAAACTGACAAGGAAGATATAACTCAATATTTACTAAGACTGAACCTTGGTTTTGTTGGTATAGATATTTCAAAAAAAGATTTTGATGAAGCCGACCTACCTAAAAGTTTAAATGAAACAACAAGAAGTATGTTGGTTAAGAATTTATCAGGTTCGCAAGGCTATTCTATTCAGGCATTACATAGAACCTATTCATTAGATGGAAAAGATACTGGAAAAACTAAGCCTTGGTCATTTGATGAAAGAGAATCAAAAGGAACTAACAAAGCTTTGCATCTTAGCGGTCCTATTTTATGGGCTTTAAAAAATGGGGGGGTTTTAATTATTGATGAGATTGAAGCAAAGATGCACCCCTTATTAACATTAGACACAATTAATTTGTTCTTAAATATTGAAACAAACCCTAACAATGCTCAATTGATTTTTGCTACTCACGATACTAACTTGCTTTCCTATTCTGACCTTAGAAGAGACCAAATTTATTTTACTGAAAAAAATAACTGGGAATCAACTGAAATATTTTCTCTATCAGACTTCGTTTATTTAGGAGAATCCAACACTTCTAAAGCAGAAAAGGAGAGACCAGATACAGACAAAGAAAAAAGATATTTTGAAGGTAGGTATGGCGCTATCCCTTTTTTAAGTCCTTTTAAACACGTTAAAATAAAAAATAATGGCAAAAAAGGGTGACTTAAATAAGTTTCAAGAAATTGAATCTGAGGATAGACCTGTTAGAATTAAAAAGTATAAATTTTTATTTTTGATAGTTTGTGAGGATGAAAGTACTGAACCAAAATATTTTTTAAATTTTAAAAAACATATCCCAGAAGAAACAATATATCTTAAAACTGTTGGAACAGGTAGAAAACCAAAAGGTATTGTAGAAAGGGCAATTGAAGAGAAAAGTTTACTAGAGAAAGAGGCAAAAAAAACTGTAGATAAAGTTTGGGTTGTGTTTGATAAAGATGATGAGGACTTAAATAAAACTACTATTGAGAACTTTGAAAAAGCTTTTGAAATAGCCGCACAAGAAAACTTTGAAATTGCATATAGTAATGAAGTATTTGAACTCTGGCTTTTGCTACATTTAACAAATATCAATGCTAATGTGCCTTTACCAAGAGCAGAGGTATATGCCTTATTGCAAGAGCATATAAGAGGATATGAAGCACATAAAACATTTGAATATGAACATGGAAACGCTTTGATACTACAAATAATATACGAAGTAGGAAGCCAAGTCGATGCCATTAATAGAGCAGAAGAATTACTACAAAGCCAGCAAGGAAAAACAATAATTGAAGCCAATCCTAGTACAAGGGTTCATATTCTTGTGAAAGATCTTTTAGAATGGATAGCATATTTTTCTTACGAGACAAGATAACTGAGCGTTAAAAAAAGCCAGTAGACTGCATTAAATTTTGGTTCATCTTCGGTAAGTGAAATAACAACAAGCATCTGTAGTTACAGATTTGTTAAAATAGATTAACCAAAAACCCTCCAAAAAATCATCTTCAACAGTCTCAAAAAAATTGTCTCTTTTTTTGTGGTTAATTAATTGCAAACAATACATCCCTAATAGCAAATAGCTGTTAGGAATGTATGGGTTTATAAACTTTTCATTAGCATCATTACCACAACCATACACTTACAAATATGTGTGAGTAATGTAAGTTTTATAGGTAACTGTGTAATTGTTGCATCAAGCATTTAAGCCACCTTTGTGCTGTGATAATGTAACGTTTAAAATACTTTCAGGCGGTACATAATCATTGGTGTTTGTGGTATTACAAGCACTGTATCATTGGCACTAATTATTATCTTATGAACAAAGTATTTCTGCTGCATAAAAGGCCCGAAGGCAAGCCTAGCCTTACCGATTTTAAATTAATTGAAGAAGGTATGCCCGAGGCCGAAGATGGAGAATTGCTTTTAAAAAGTTTGTACGTGTCGGTAGATCCTTATTTGCGTGGCAGAATGAACGATGCGAAGTCTTATATACCCGCCTTTCAGTTAAATATGCCCATGCAATCTGGCATTATTGCAGAAGTACTAACTAGCGATAGCCCCGCATTTAAAAAAGGCGATTTTGTATTGGGTAATTTAGATTGGAAGCAATACCAAACTTGCTTACCTAATGGCTTACAAAAAATTGAGGCAGATGCTAACAATTTAACACCCTACTTAGGCATACTAGGCATGACAGGGCTTACTGCCTACCTTGGGCTTACGCTATTAGGCAAACCCAAAAACCATGAAACCATTGTAGTATCTGGCGCAGCAGGTGCTGTAGGTACTATTGTAGGGCAAATAGGTAAGCTAATGGGTTGCCGTGTGGTAGGTATTACGGGCACACACGAAAAAGTATCGTTACTACAATCGAAATTTAAGTTTGATAAAGCCATCAATTACAATGCAGTACCCAACTTGCAACAAGCCATTCATCTTGCTTGCCATAAAGGTGTAGATGTATATTTTGACAATGTTGGTGGCAATATTTCAGACGCTGTTTTAGCCAATATCAACAAACATGCACGCATTGTTTTGTGCGGTGCTATTGCGTTGTACAACGAAACCAAGCCACCTACTGGACCACGTATTCAGCCCACAATTTTAACCAAAAGTGCCACCATGCAAGGCTTTATTATAAGCGATTTTGCCGATAAATTTCCAGAAGCCACCAAGCAATTAGCTCTTTGGTTACAAGAAAAAAAGCTCACCTATTCTGAAACCATTGTTGATGGTTTTAACAATATACCACAAGCATTTATTAACCTGTTTTCTGGAAAAAATGAAGGCAAAATGATTGTAAAAGTGTAGGGGTTGATTGTATGATTTTCATTAGCTCGCAGATTACACAAATTAACGCAGAAGGAAGCATACAAGTGTTAGTAAAACCCTGTAAATATGAGGCTTGCACTTAGTTAGCACAGCTTTGCGTGTATTTAAAAAATGCCACCAAATAACACAAATTATCGCAACTAAAAAATGCCATTCAAAAGCAACATCAGCGATAATCTGCAAAATCTGCGAGACACATTTTCTGCGATAATCTGCAAAATCTG